>JAGCGH010000137.1 GCA_017649705.1 bacterium | reverse complement strand
CCGGAAAAAACACCAACGTTCACAACCAGGACAAAGATCCTTTCAACAACAGCACGGTGACCTTCCGCCACGGCTGGGTCAAGGAACCGGCAATGTTCGGAGGCATGAGTTTCAAATTTACCGACAAGGGCAGCCAGTATTCCTGCGATGAAACCACGACTGTGGAAGGAATGAAAGTCGCGCTCAAGGCTTCCGTTGGCAAGAAGAATCACAAACTTAAACTGACCATGAAGGCTTATGACTGCATAGGCTGCAATTTCCGGTTTACGAAAAACGAAGACAAATAAGCAATTAACACAACATAAAGGAACGATCATGAAAAAAATTGCATTAGCTGCGCTGCTTTTTGGCTTATTCATCCTCACGGGCTGCTCCGGCCTTTCGATCCAGGAAAAACAGTCCTACAGAAGCTTGCAGTCCCAGGGCATCACCATCGACCATCCGATCGGATTGTGGGAAAAACCCGCCAGCCCTGTGGCCGCCGGTTTTCTTAACCTGCTTCCCGGCTGCGGCAACTTTTATCTGGCCTGCGGCAACGCCGGCGACAGCGAGCACTTTGTGCTGGGCTTCGTCAACATGCTGTTCTGGCCCTTCTCTGCTGTCTGGGGCATCCCCGAAGCGGTGGTGGACGCGGACAACATCAACAAGCGCGACATGATCCACTTCTACACCTTCGACATCGGCGGCGAGGAAGCCCTGGCCGAAAGAGGCTTGCAGATGAACAAGCGCGCGCAGGTGGAAAGGAAATAACTTTCACTTGAACGCCGAAACAAAAAAGCCCGCGGAGTTCCGCGGGCTTTTTTTGTTGCGTTTGATCAGCGTTCCCTGGGCGGAGCCTGGTGGACGCAGAGCTGGTGGATCATGTGGGCCGCTTCCATGACGCCTTCCGCGAGGCTTGGGTGGGCGTGGATGACGTCGCCCAGCTGCTTGGCGGTCATTTTTTGGGAAACGGCCAGCGCCAATTCCGCGATGATGTCGGAAGCGTGGGCTCCCATCACCTGTGCGCCCAGAAGCTCGTCGGTCTTGGCGTCGGCGATGAGGCGGAAGAAGCCCTCAATTTCGCCCATGGCCAGGGCTTTGCCCAGCGCGCCGATGGGGAACTGGGCGATGGTCACTTCATGCCCCAATTCGATGGCTTTCGGTTCGGAGAGACCCACGGAAGCTATCTCGGGAACGGTGAAGATGCAGCTTGGCACCACGCGGTAATCGATGGTTTCCTCTTTGCCCGCGCAGTTTTCCGCGGCCACCAGCCCTTGGGCCGTGGCCACGTGGGCCAAAAGGATCTTGCCGGTGATGTCGCCGATGGCGTAAATGTTGGGAACTTTCGTCTGCAGCTTTTCGTTGACGGCAATGAAGCCGCGCTCCGTTTCGATGCCGACTGTTTCAAGGCCGATGTCGGCGGTGTTCATGCTGCGGCCGATGGCCACCAGCATCTTTTCCGCTTCGATGGTCTTGTCGCCGACCTTGCCAGTCACGCCGTTTTCCGTTACCGCGATATCCGAGATGCCAATTCCCAGCATGACTTCGATCTTGCGTTTCTTGAAAGCTCTGAGGATGTGCTTGGAGATCTCGGGGTCTTCCAAGGGCAGGAGACGGTCCAGCATTTCCACGATGGTGACTTTCGTTCCGCATTCCGCCAGGATGCCGGCGAACTCGCAGCCCACCACGCCGCCGCCGATTATTATGACGGAGGAGGGGAGGGAAGTCTGGGAGAGGAAAGTTTTGCTCTCGACTATTTTCTCGTCGTCGAAGGGAATGAAGCGGGGACGGGCGGATTCGCTGCCGGTGGCGATGATGCAGTTTTTGAACTCCACGGTCTCGATGCCGTCGGCGGTCTCAACTTCAGCGTGGTTCTGATCCACAAGGCGCGCCTTGCCCATTAGGGTGGTGACGCCGTGGGCCTTCAATAGCTGCGCGATGCCGCCGGTGAGTTTTTTGACCACGCCGTCCTTCCTTTCGATGGCTTTGGCGTAGTCGATGACCGCGCCTTCCGGAGCGTTCACGCCGAAAGCGGCGGCGTTCTTGACGGTGTGGAAAGCTTCCGCGGAAGCGACCAAGGCTTTGGTGGGGATGCAGCCCCAGTTGAGGCAGGTCCCGCCCACGGCGGTCCTTTCGGCTATGACAACATTAAGTCCGCGCTGGGCGGCCCTGATGGCGGCCGGGTACCCGCCGGGTCCGGCGCCCATGACGAAAACATCGCAAGTGTAAGGCATGGTTTAAATAATTTTATGTGTTAAAAAAGGTCGCCGAAGAGATCGCCCTGCGTCTCTGGATCGGCGTTTTCGTTTTTGGTTTCAGGTTTCGCGTCCTTTTCCGCGGCGTTCCTCATCTTTCTTTTCGCCAGCTCTTCCTCTTTGCTTCCAATGAGGTCGTCGAAAAGGCTGCCTTGTCTTTCTATTTCCGGTTCCGGCGGCTCGAAGCCGCACATAAGGGCCAGTTCTTTCCAGGAGATGATCTGGGTTCCCAGTTCCAGCGCTTTGTCAATTTTGGAACTCTTGGCGGAAAGATCCTCGGTGATGAGGTAGCTGGTCTGCTTGGAGACCGATTCGCTGACGGTGCCGCCGTACTTCAGGATGGTGGCGGCGGCCTCCAGCCTGCTGACGCCCGGAATGGCTCCCGTTATGACGAAAATTTTTCCGTCCAGGATCTTCGGAACGTCCTCTATTTCCCGGTATTCCATAATAACTCCGGCGGAGCGGAGTTTTTCCAGCGCTTCCAGGTTCCTCGCGTTGGAAAAGAAACTCATGATGCCCTTCGCGTTTATTTCGCCGATGCCTTCCACCGCGGTCAGTTCTTCCAGGGAAGCGGAGGCAAGCTTTTCCATAGTGGGAAAGCTCTTGGCCAAGGTCCTGGCGGTGGCGCTGCCGACGCCCGGGATCCCGATGGCGAAGAGGAGGCGGTCGTAGGGGCGCTTCTTGCTCGTTTCCAGGGCATGATCGAGGTTGGCCGCGGACTTGTCTCCTATTTTGGAGAAAGCCAGCCAATTCACGCCCTTGATGGCGTAGAGGTCGCCGTAGTCGGAGACGATCTTCTTGTCGACAAGCTCGTCTATCACAGCCGGCCCGAGCCCCGCGATGTCCATGGCGTTGCGGGAGGCAAAGTGCGCGATGACGCGCTTCAGGACCGCCGGGCAGCTTACGTTGCTGCAATTAATGGCGGCCATTTCGGGATCGGTGTAAACAGGGCTTCCGCAGACCGGGCATTTGTCGGGAGGAACGATCTTCTCTTCGGAGCCGTCGCGCTTGTCTTTCAGAACTCCCACGATGTCGGGGATGATCTCGCCGGCTTTCTCCACCAATACGGTGTCGCCGACTCTTATGTCGAGGCGCTCCACTTCGTCGAAATTGTGGAGCGTGGCGCGGGAGACGTTGGTCCCGGCCAGGCGCACGGTCTCAAGGTTGGCGACCGGCGTTATGGCGCCGGTCCTGCCGACCTGCAGAGACACGGAAAGAAGTTTCGTCTCGGCGCTCTCCGCCGGGAACTTGTAGGCGATGGCCCAGCGCGGGGACTTGGCGGTGGCGCCCAATTTTTCCCGCAGGGCGAAACTGTTAACTTTAATTACTATTCCGTCGGTGGCGAAGGGAAGCGTGAAGCGCTTCTCCTTCCACTCTTCGCAGAAAGCCACGGCGTCCCCGATATCGCGGCAGATCCTGCAGGGGGAGGCCGCGGGAAGGCCCAGCTTTTTGTAGGCCGTCAGAAGTTCCAGATCGTCGAAGGCGGGGAAGCAGGCGGAGGCGTAGGCCACGAAGGTCAGTTTTCTTTTCGCGGTGACGGCGGGGTCGTGCTGCTTCAAGCTGCCCGCCGCGGCGTTCCTGGCGTTGGCGAAAAGCGCTTCGTCGTTTTCAAGTCGTTCTTTGTTCAGGCGCTCCAGTTCCTTGAGGGGAAGCAATACTTCGCCTCTCACGTGGAACGTTCCTTTTGGGGCGTTCTCCAAGAAGAGGGGAATGTTTTTGATGGTCCTCAAATTGGCGGTGATGTCGTCGCCTTTTTCACCGTCGCCCCTGGTGGCGCCCAGAGTGAACCTGCCGTCAACGTAAGTTAGGGAGACGGCAAGCCCGTCGTATTTTAATTCCGCGGAATAACTGACGCCTAATCCAAGTTCCCTTTTCATCCTCTCGTCGAATTCCCGCATGTCGGCGTAGGAATAAGTGTTGCCAATCGAGAGCATCGGGACGGCGTGCTTTATGGTCTTGAACTCTCCGGCGAGCTCGCTGCCGACTCTTTGGGTGGGGGAGTCGGGGGAACAAAATTCCGGGAAGCGTTTTTCCAGCTCTATCAGTTCCGCCATCAGGCGGTCGTAATTCTGGTCGGTAATTTCCGGCGTGTTCTCGACGTAATAGAGCCTGTCGTGGCGCCTGATCTGGGCGCGCAGGGATTCTATCCTGTTTTTGGCGACAAGTTGCTCGCTCATCACTCGCGGACTTTTATGACCTGGCCGGCTTTCAGTTCCTGACCGTCGTTCAATTCTTTCAATTTTTCGGCGCTGAGCCCGAACTTTTTGCCGAGGCTGTAGTAGGTGTCGCCGTTCTGCACGGTGTAGGTCCCGTCGCCGGACGCTTCAGCGCTCTCGGTATTTTCTTTCGCTTCGGGTTCCGCCGCTTTGGTTTCAGGGGCGGCTTCGGCGGGCTCCTTGAGTTTCAAGACCATGCCGGGCTTGAGGCTGTTGTCGCTCATGCCGTTCCACTTCTGGATGTCTTCCACTTTGAGCTTGTAATTTCTGGCGATGGCCCAGAGGGAGTCGCCCTTCTTCACGGTGTATTCCGCCGGGACTTCCTCGCTTTTCCCGAGCACGGCTTCGTCGACTTTGGCGGCGAGTTTGTCGATGGTTTCTTTGGCGGCTTCCTTGGCGGCCTGCTCGACCTGGGCCTTCTGCGCCGCTAATTTTTCCGCTTCCTTTTTGGCGGCGGCTTCGGCGGCGGCCTTTTCGGCGGCCAGTTTTTCCGCCGCTTCCTTGGCGGCCTTGTCTGCCGCGGCTTTCTCGGCGGCTAATTTCTCAGCCGCTTCCTTGGCGGCGGCTTCCGCGGCTTCCTTGTCCTTGGCCAGCTTTTCCTCCACGCCGGAGAGCGCCGTGCCGTTGGCGGTCAGAAGTTCCTGCTCCGGTTTGGCGGGAGCGGAGTTGGTGGCGGGAGTTTCCGCGATGCTGATGGAGCCCAGGTCTGAGAAATCATTCTGAACGGTTTTTTCAACGGGCTTGCTTTCCTTCTGGACGTCGGGGGATTTGGCCTCCTGCTTCTTCTCCTCCGCGGGCTTCTCTTTGCCTTTGTCGGGGGGCAGAGGCTTTATAATGTCATAGGGGAAGACCTTTTCCAGGAAGGGGAATTTATTGCGCAGGGGATCCTTGAAGGCGAAGCCCAGGACCAGAAGCACGCAGATAAGGCAGGAGAGATAGAACCAGATGTTGCTGGAGGATTCCTCCTTCACCACGGGCGGAATGTCGTCCACGTGGGTTATGGCGCGCAAAAAGTCCTGATAGCCGGAGTAGCGTTCCTCCAGGGAATAGGAGAGCGATTTCAAGATAAGGCTTTCCCAGCCGGGAGACACGTCGGAGCGCAGGTCGGCAAGGGAGGCGATGTTTCCGTGGGGCGGAGCGCCGGTCAGCATAAGGTGCGCGATGGCGCCCATGGCGAAGATGTCGCTCTGCTCGCTGGCGCAGCCCTGGATCTCCTCCGGGGAAACGTAGGCGTCGTCGGGATCGTTGGGAGTCCTGATGGGGGGAAGCCCGATGTCGGTGAGGCGCAGCCTGGGGCGTCCCGAGAGGCCGCCGGAATTTTCCGTGACCATGATGCCGTGGGGGTTGAGCCCGCCGTAGGGCAGATTGGCCGCGCTGTGGGCGTAGTTGAGGGCGTCCGTCAGCTGGGTGAGAAGATCAGCCACGGTGTCCTGGTCCAGAAGACCGGGAGCCTTGTTAAGATATTCCTCCAAGTTCAGGCAGTCGGAATCGTTGCAGCCGCCCACCTGCTTGTAGGCGGCGTATTCCTGGACGGTGTAGAAATAGCCGGCGCCCACCGATCCGCTGGCCAGCTGGGCCACGATGGAAGGATGGTTGAGACGCTCCCTTTCCCTGGCGATCGTTTTGGCGGCGTCGGCGTAGCGCCCGGGAACATAAACTTTAACAGCCGCCAGTTCTTTTGTCTTGATGTTTTCCGCGATGAATACGCCGCCGGCTCTTCCCTGTCCCAGAAGGATGTTGAGACGGTAGTCGCCGCAGAATGTGTTGAGCCACTCGCTTGGATCGAATTTTGTCATGGTGATTCTAGGTTTAATTATTCTGTGGAATTATACTATTATTCCAAACTTTTGCCAACATTCCGGCCGCTCCGGGGCGGGAAGGGGAATAGTATTAACCGGTTGAAATGGAAAAACCACTTTGATAAAATACATCTCCAGCAAACGATTAATAACTAAAAGGAGATAAAAGCATGAACGCCTACGTTCAAAGCGTCATCGAAAAAGTCAAGGCGAAATATCCGCATCAGCCGGAATTCTGCCAGACCGTGGAGGAGGTCCTGACCTCCCTAGACCCCGTTATCGCAAGCGATCCCGCTTACGAGAAGGCCGACATCCTGGGCAGGATGGTGGAGCCGGAAAGAATGTTCACCTTCCGCGTCGTCTGGACGGACGACAACGGAAACGTGCACACCAACACCGGTTACCGCTGCCAGTTCAACGGCGCCATCGGCCCCTACAAGGGCGGACTGCGCTTCCATCCTTCCGTCTATCCCGGCATCATCCGCTTCTTAGGCTTTGAACAGACTTTCAAGAACGCCCTGACCGGCCAGCCCATCGGCGGCGCCAAGGGCGGCTCGGACTTCGATCCCAAGGGCAAGAGCGACGCGGAAGTCATGCGTTTCTGCCAGAGCTTCATGACGGCCCTTTACCGCTACATCGGTCCGGACATTGACGTTCCCGCCGGCGACATCGGCGTGGGCGGCCGCGAGATCGGCTTCCTTTACGGCCAGTACCGCAGGCTGAAGGGCGTCTTCGAGAACGGCGTCCTGACGGGCAAAGGCCTCACCTACGGCGGCTCCCTCATCCGTCCGGAAGCCACCGGCTACGGCGCGATCTATTATCTGAATGAAGTTCTGAAGCACGAGAACGATTCCATCAAAGGCAAGACTATCGTGGCTAGTGGCTACGGCAACGTCACCTGGGGCATCTGCAAGAAGGCCGCGGAACTGGGCGCCAAGGTCATTACCATCTCCGGCTCCCAGGGCTACGTCCTCGACGAGGCGGGCGTCAACACGGAAGAGAAGATCGACTTCCTTCTGAAGATGCGCGCCGCCAACGACAAGAACATCAAGGCTTACGCCGACAAGTTCGGCGCCAAGTTCTTCCCCAAGGAGAAACCCTGGGGAATAAAGGGCGACATCGTCATGCCCGCCGCCACCCAGAACGAAGTCGACGTTCCGGAAGCGAAGCAGATCGTCGCCAACGGCACGAAGTACTACATCGAAGTCTCCAACATGCCGACGACCAACGAAGCCCTCAACTACCTGAGAGGGGAGAAGGGCATAGTGGTCGCTCCCTCCAAGGCTGCCAACGCCGGCGGCGTGGGCGTCTCCGCCCTGGAAATGTCCCAGAACAGCGAGCGCCTCAATTGGACCGCCGAGGAAGTGGACGAGAAGCTGGCCGTCATGATGAAGAACATCCACGACGCTTCCGCCGCCGCGGCCGCGGAATACGGCCTGGGCTACGATCTGGTGGCCGGCGCCAACATCGCCGGCTTCAAGAAGGTCGCCACCGCCATGCTGGAGCAGGGCCTCTTCTAAAAAAAGGAACTCCCGCTGCCCGCCCGACGGTTGGGCGGGCAGGGGAGCACTCTTGATTTTTAAAAAAGCTTGTGATACCATTATCAGCACCATTTGAAAATTTTCGAAACATTTAACTAAGTAAAAACCAAGTTCATCTATGCCTTCACACAAGCATCGCGTCAAAAGCCTCAAGCAGGCCGCCGTACGTCAGGAACGCAACACGCAGGTCAAATCCCGCGTGAAGACCATGTCCAAGAAAGTCTCTCCCGAGAGCCAGGATCTCGAGAAAGATCTGCGCAACGCCATCTCAACGGTTGCCAAAGCTTCCCAGCTGGGCGTCATTCATCGCAAAGCTGCCAGCCGCCGCATTTCCCGTCTGACCAAACGCGCCAACAAGATCCAGGCCGAAAAAGCCTGATCTCTCTTATAGAGCACGCCCTTTGGCCGCACAAGTTTTGCCCGCGCAAGTAGGACATTCTTGTGCGGCTTTTTATTTGCCTAATAATTAAAGAATAATAACTTTCAACTTAGAGAGGTCACCATGAACGACAATGAAAACCCCCTTCTGAACCCCAAGTTCGACATCCCCTGCATCGGCGGCGGGTACAAGAAACTCTCCAACAAGGAATACAGCCTCGCCACCATCTGCACCCAGGGCGGCTGGCAGCCGGCCAACGGCGGCCCCAGGGCGCTCCCTATCTTCCAAAGCACGACCTGGCGCTACGCCACCAGCGAAGAGATGGGTAAGCTTTTCGATCTGGAAGCCTCCGGTTACTTCTACACCAGACTGCAGAACCCGACCGACGACGTGGTCGCAAACAAGATCGCCGACCTTGAGGGCGGCGTGGCGGGCGTCCTGACCGCTTCCGGCCAGGCGGCCAGCTTCTTCTCGATCTTCAACATCGCCTCCGCGGGCGACCATGTCATAAGTTCCGCCTCCATCTACGGCGGAACGCTTAACCTCTTCGCCGTCACTTTGAAAAAGCTCGGCATCGAGGTGGAGTTCGTCGACCAGGATCTTCCTGAAGAAGAGTATGACAAATATTTCCGTCCCAACACCAAGTGCGTCTTCGGCGAAACTTTGACGAACCCCAACGTGAAAGTCCTTGACATCGAGAAGTTCGCCCGCATAGCCCACAAGCACGGCGTGCCCCTCATTGTGGACAACACCTTCCCGACGCCCATCAACTGCCGCCCAATAGAATTCGGCTGCGACATCGTCATCCACTCCACCACGAAGTATCTTGACGGCCACGCCTGCGCGACCGGCGGCATTGTCATCGACTCCGGCAATTTCGACTGGGACAAGCACGCTGACAAGTTCCCCGGCCTCACCACCCCGGACGAGAGCTACCACGGCCTCACCTACACCAAGGCCTTCGGGAAACTGGCCTACACTATCAAGCTGGTGGCCCAGCTCATGAGGGACATCGGCGCCCAGCAGGGCCCGATGAACGCCTTCCTTCTGAACCACGGTCTCGAGACGCTGCACCTCCGCGTGCCCAGGCACTGCGAGAACGCCCAGAAGGTCGCTGAGTTCTTGGAATCCAGGCCGGAAGTGGAATGGATCAACTATCCCGGTCTTAAGAGCAGCCCGGACTACGAACTAGCCAAGAAGTACCTGCCCAACGGTTCCAGCGGCGTAATAGCCTTCCGCGTGAAGGGCGGCCGCAAGGAAGCCTCGGAATTCATCGACCGCTTCAGGTTCATCGGCGTGGAAACGCACGTGGCCGAGAACAGGACGATCGTTCTGCATCCCGCCAGCCACACCCACCGTCAGCTGACGGACGAGCAGCTGGAGAAGGCCGGCATCCCGGTCGGCCTCATCAGGCTCTCCGTGGGCCTCGAGGACGTCAACGACATCATCGCTGATCTCAAGCAGGCTTTCGAGAACAAATAAGACGGAAGCTTTGGCAAACAAAAAAGGCGCGTCATGTGACGCGCCTTTTTTTCGCTCTGCCTTTATTATTATTTTTCTATCTGCACGCCTCTTCTTATGAAGGTGGGCTTGTCGTAGTTGATCCCGGCGATATAGGTGGGGTCGGTGCCTTTGAAATAGCCTTCGTCCTGGAAGAAATCCATATCGAACTGGCGCATGGGGCCGGCTTCCGTCGTTTCTATGGTGGAGTGGGGGAGGCTTTTCTGGCTGTTTATGCCGGTGGCGAAGAGAATGACCTTCGCGCCTTCCTGGGCGGAGTCAACGTATAGCCCGTTGTAGACCTCCGTCTGCCGGTTGATCTCGTTTTGCAGCGTCATGCGGGCGTCTTTGATCTGCTTGTAGGAAACGTCCGGGGCGGTCATGGTGATAAGGGCGACCTTTTCCGCGTCCTTCAGGCTCAGGCTGCTGCTTTTGGAGTCCCGGGCAAGGTTTATGGCCAGGGAGAGACTTTGTTCTCCTGTGGCTTCGCCTATGCCTATCATGGCGTCCCCGGAAGTGGAGGCGACTTTCATGAATTCGCTGAAGTCCAGGTTCTCATAGCCCGCCTGATTGACCACGATGTTGATCATTTCTATGAGGCAGATGATGTTCTTGTCGGTGGCCCGGAGAACTTCCAGGAAAGATATGTTCTCGTTTTCCACGCCCTCACCGTTGGCGACGGGCATGACCACGGGGACCTCTTCCTTGATGCTCTTCAATGCTTCCTGGGCGGATTCCTGCTTCCTGTTGTCGTCGTAGTAGAAGGGGAGGGTGACGGAGGCGATGACCACCGCGCCGTCTGAGGCCGCCATGTGGGCTATGACGCCGGTGGCGCCGGAACCGGTGCCGCCGCTCAAGCCGGCGCTCAGGATGACGATGTCGGCGTCGCGCAATATCTCCCGTAATTTGTCGGCGCTCTCCTGGGCGGCCTGCGCGCCCAGCATGCGGTCCTTGGCGGTGCCGATGCCGGTGGAGCCTATTTCGACTTTGTTTTTGAGGCTTTGGTTCTTCAGGCTGATGAAGTCGGTGTCCACGCCGTAAAACTCAAAGTTCTCGTTCAGCTTTTCGGCGTACTGTTTCTCGATGCTGGAGATGGTGTTGCAGCCGCAGCCGCCGACGCCGATTATTTTAACAAGGGGTGTTCTGTTTTTCATAGGAGGCTGAAAAGATTGAAAAATCCGTTTGATTTGCGTTTGGGGGAATTAGTCTCCTCCTGGGCGGTGTAAACAAGCATTCCCAAAACCGTGGATGTTCCGGGGTCGGTCTGGAACTTGTTGCCGTAGTGCGGGGAGAAGAGCTTGATCTCCTTGGCGTCGCCTTCCTCGGCGGGTTCCGTGGGGACGATGGGGCAGGGAGTCTTTATTTCGACCGAAGTGAATTCCCGGCGAACGTAATTGTTAAAGGTGGAGCGGGCGGCGTTTCCGGTTAGGAATATTCCGCTCTGTATCTGGGTCAGGAGGCCCTTCTCTTTTATCATGTCGGATATGAATTTAACCGTTTCCTCGGTCCTGCTTTGGATGATGGTCTCCACGGAGCGGTTCTTGTAAAGCTTTCCGCAGACCCTTATCTCCGAGGCGTCCTTGCTGAAGTTCTGCTTGACGTCCTCGGCGAGGTTGAAGGGGATGCCCAGCCCCAGGGCCAGGTCGTTGGTGACGTGGTCGCCGCCCACGGGGAAGTTGCCCGTCTCATGGACGATGCCGTCCTTCCAGAAGGCGAAGCTGGTGCTGCCGGCGCCCGCGTTTATCACGAGGGAGCCCTTCTGACGCTGATCCTGGGTCAGGACCGCCCAGCCGTCCGCCACCGCGTCGAAGCAGTAGCATTCCACGGTCTGGCCGCTGGCGTTCAGAACGCCCGCTATCTTGTCCAGCTCTTTTTTCTCCTCAAGGATGCCCAGCCCCAGGGCGCTGACTTTCTCGCCCTGGCTGCCCAGCACGTCCTCGGTGCTGCGCTTCCTTACGCTGTCGATGTAGTAGTCCTTGATGTAAACATGGACGGGGCTCTTGTCCTTGTGGGTGAAGCGCTTTTCAAATCTTTCGTCGATCTCGGCGAGGAGCTTTTCCGTGATCACGCTGTCTTTGGCGTTGTTGTCCACCGTGATGGTCTCGATGTCGCTGGATATTCCGGACCCTCCCACGGTTACTATCACGCCTTTGATGGTGTAATCCACCCTGCTCTTCACGTCGTTTTCCGCCGCCAAAACGGCCTGCTTGACCGCTTCGGCCGCTTTGGCCGGATCTTCGATGCGGCTTTTCACTATTCCCTGCGACGAGGCGGTGCCGTAGCCGATGACTTCCAGGGAGCCGCTTTCGCCGAGCCGGCCGATGGCGGCCCTAACCGTCTGCGTCCCCAGGTCGATAGCTGAGATTATTTTTTCTTTAGCCATGTTTTTAGATGTATTTGCAGATTACCGCCACGTCTTCGTAGCGGGCGTCGATTTTAACAGCGTTGCGGCCCTGGTCTCTGAGGGCTTTTATAACTTCGAAAACTTTGGCCACCGCGTCCCGGGAATATTCCTGCTCCAAAAGGATCTCGTCGATGGAGGCGGTCTTGATGATTATGGCGTCTTCCTTGGTGGTGTCCACGCTCTTGATGGTCAGGAAAGTCCTTTCCGGCCCGTGCTTGATGAGCTTCAGATATTTCATCGCGGTCAGTATTTTCTCATCGGTGCATTTGGTCCTGGAGCGCAGGTCGTTGAAGGTGTATTTCGTTATGACCGCGGGAAGGTTGGAATGGTTCTCCAGTTTCTGTTCGCTTAGGATGTGGCCCTGGTCGTCGATGGGAAGGCTGTGCTGGTCCTGGGTCTTCAGGACGGCGATGGGTTCCCTTTCCTTTACGGTGATGATAAGCTTGTCGTTAAGGCGCTTCTCGACCAGGCATTCCTTGATGTCCTGGTGGGTCTCTATTTTCCTCTTGATCTCCTTGAGGTCCACGGTGTAATAGTACATGTTGGAGTGCAGGCCGCCCCTTTTGGTGATGGACATCTCGTCCACGCTGTTGTTGCCCCTGATCTCGATGCTTTTGATCCTGTAGTCCTCGGAATACATGATGCGGCGCATGAAAAGGCTTATGCCCAGGATAATGGCGCAGAAAGCCACGACAAGGGCCAGAGTCTTCAGGAAGCTCCTGAAGAAGTCGCGCATCCTGGCTTTTGTCACTTCCGGACGGCGGGCCGCTTTTTGGTTTTTCGGTACGTACATATTTCCTCTATTGGTTTTTTAACATTTCATGAGCCAAGCCGGAGAGGGCTCCGGCGCCTGTGAAGAGCAGGGTGTGGGGGAATTTCCAGCCTTTGCTTCTTTCAAGGAGAAGCGCGGGTATCTCGGCGGGGGTGTTGACGTACTCCGCCTGGCCGCCCATGTTCAAAACGGCCTCGTAGAGCTCCCGGCCTCCTATCAGGTTCTTGCTTTCCCCGGCGCTGTAAACGTCCGTCAGGATAAGGTTGGGAGCCTTGGAGAGGACGCGGGCGAATTCCGGGAGCAGTTTTTCCGTGCGGGAGAAGCGGTGGGGCTGGAAGACCACCGTGAGATCCCCCTCCAGACGGGAGGCGGAATTCAGGAGCGCTTCTATTTCCCTGGGGTGGTGGGCGTAGTCGTCGATTATTTCCGCGCCGTGCCATTTGCCCAGGCGCTCGAAGCGCCTGTGGGCGTTTTTGAAGACCGCAAGGGGATCCCTCAGGATCTCCGGGTCCACGCCGGCCGCGGCCGCCGCGGCCAGGGAGATGACGGCGTTGAAGACGTTGTGGCGTCCGGGAAGCGGGCAGACGAAGGGCAGGCTCTTTTCCTCCGAGCCTTTTTTGCAGAGCAGGGAGAAGGCGGAGGAAAGAGGGGAGAGAAGGATGTCGGTCCCGGCGTAGTCGGCGTTTTCCTGGGCCAGGACGCCTATGCCGCACTTGATCTTTTTTATGTCGGGCCTGACGCCCGCCGCCAGTTCGGCGCAGACGGGATCTTCAGCGTTGTATATGAGCGTTCCGTTTTCCACGATGTTTCCGACGTAGACCGCGAAGGCTTCCTTGATGGCGTTCATGTCCTTGTAGTAGTCAAGGTGATCGGCGTCCACGTTGAGGAGGACCGCGATGTCAGAGGCATAGCGTTTGAAAGTTCCGTCGCTCTCGTCCGCCTCCAGCACCAGATAGCAGCCTTTCCCAACCGTGAAGTTCCCCCGGAAGGCCGGGACATAGCCGCCGACGATGGCGTTGGGATCAAGGCCGCCGTCTTTCAGCAAACAGGCGATCAGGGAGGAGACGGTGGTCTTCCCGTGGGCTCCCGCCACCGTCACTGTCTTGTAGCGCCTGGCGATCTGGGCCAAAAGCTCGGAGCGGTGGAGGAAGGAAAGGCCTAGTTTTTTCGCCTGGACAAGATCGGGATTGTCCTCGTGGATGGCGCTGCTGTAAACGAAGACGTCGCATCCCTCGACCATGGAGCCGTCCTGGCGGGCGAAACACTCAATGCCGTCTTTCCTCAGATCCGCCAGCTCCTCGCTCTCCTTGATGTCGCTGCCGCAGACCCGGTATCCGGCCCTCTTCATGAAATGAGCCAGCGGGTTCATGCCGCAGCCGCCGATGCCGCAGAAATAAAATTTCAGGTTGTTGACGTCTTCCGTTTTTGTCATTGCGCTGTGATGAAATCTAAAAGTTCTTTCGCCGCGTTTTCCTTGGTAAGGCTGCGTCCCGCCTCGGACATGGCCGCCAGGAGAGTCTTGTTTTCCAAAAGATGCGCCAGCTCTTCCGTCAGCCTTTTGGCGTCCAGGGACGCTTCCTGGCATATCCTGGCCGCGCCGACTTCCTCCAGCACCCTGGCGTTGGCCAGCTGGTGGCCGTCAGCCGCGCTGGGCAGGGGAACGAGCACGGCGGGAAGCCCGGAGGCGCATATCTCGGTGATGGAGAGAGCGCCGGAGCGGGCCACGCAAATGGTGGACCTCTTCATCAGGGAAGCCATGTCCTCGAAGAAGGGGAAGATCCAGAAGCGCAGTCCGGAGACGGCGTAAACGTTCTGCAGCAGCACCTGGTCGTTCCCGCCGCAGATGTGCGCCACCTGCAGGTTGGGGAACCGGCTCTTCAATTTCGGCAGGGCTTCGGAACAGATAAGGTTGATCTTGTGCGCTCCCTGGGAGCCGCCGAAGATCAGTATCATGGGATCGCTTTCAGAATAACCGGGCAGCAGCGGGGTAAGGTCGGCCGGGGGAAGGCGGAAGGCTTTCCTCAGGGGGTTTCCCGTGAGGGCGAAGGAATTCTCCTTTTTTAGGGAGGATCTGAGAAGCTGCATCAGATGGTGCTCGGAGGGAAGCCCACAGGCCACCCTGACTCCCAGCTTGGCCATCATCCTGGTGACGCGGCCGGGAATGGCGTTCGATTCGTGAATGACGGCGTTCTTTCTCAATATCAGGGAGGAGCAGAGAAGCGCTCCGCTGGTGTAGCCGCCGAAGACCGCCACGGCCTCGGGCCTCAGGAACAAAAGCAGCATGAAACTTTTGAAAAAGCCCGCGGCGTTTATGAAAAAGTTCAGAATCAGCCTGAAGCCTTTGCCCTTGGGGGCCGAGGGCACGGAATAAAAGTCCAGGCCGTATTTTCCTGCGATGTCCTGCTCCATGGAACCTCTCCTTCCGGCGAAAAATATCTTCGCCTCGGGATAGGTCTCCCTTATCTCTTCGCACAGCGCCACCGCGGGCATGATGTGCCCGCCGGTGCCGCCGCCGCTAACCAGTATTCTTTTCAGTTCTTTCATCTTGCCAGAGTGCGGCTGACCACGCTGCGATGGCGGGTTTGAGGCTTGAGCCCGTTCCTGGCCATATTCAGGAACAGGCCGCAGGCTCCCAGAAGGAAAAGAAGCGAGGAGCCGCCGTAACTTATGAAGGGAAGGCCCATGCCCTTGTTGGGCAGGATGCCCGTGACGACGCCGATGTTGACGAAAGCCTGGCAGCCGATGACCAGCGTTATGCCGGCGGCAGTCAGCCTGCAGAAGGTGTCGTTCATGTTTGTGACCATCCGCCACATGATGAGGGCTAGCATAATGAAAACGCTTATGACGGCCACGGTGCCGCAGAAGCCCAGTTCTTCTCCTATGACGGCGAAGATGAAGTCGGTGTGGGCCTCGGGCAGATACTCCATTTTCATAAGGGAGCCGCCGATGCCGAGCCCGGTCAGCTTGCCGGAACAGATGGCCATCAGGGCCTGGAGGTTCTGGTATCCCGTGCCCAGAGGATCAGCCGCGGGATTCAAGAAGGCCAGGAGCCTTTTCACGCGGTAGGCTTCGTGGGAGATGTAGTAATACGCCGGAGCCAGGGACAGGAGGAAGCCTATTATCAGATAGCGGAGCTTCATGCCGGCCATGAAACAGACGGCGCCGCCCACCAAGGCTATGAGGGCGGGGGTGCCCAGGTCTTTGCCGGCCAGGGCCAGCACAAGGCCTATGCCCATTATTATCGCGGGGCACAGTGCTCCTTTGATGAAAGTTCCCGCCTCCCTGGTCTCCCTGTCGTACCACCAGGCCAGGACAAGGATCATGCAGAATTTCAGAGCCTCAGTGGGCTGGAAGCGCATGAAGCCTAAGTTTATCCAGCGCCTGGCGCCGTTGACGGTGACGCCAAGGGGAGAGAAGACCAGAATGAGGGAAAGCAGGGCAATGAGATAGAAGAGCGGCGCGAGACGCCGCACCCAATCCAGGGGCGCGCGGTACATGACGTACATCGCCACGAAGCCCAGAAGGATCCACATCACCTCTTTCTTGAAGAAAAAGTACTGGTTCCCCGAGTAGTTGTGCTCCGCCACGAAAACGCTGGAGGAATACACCATCAGGGCGCCGAAGCCGCAGAGGGTGATGACCAGGCAGAGAAACAAAAAGGGAAGTATGTTGTCAAGCTTTTTCAACATTCTGTCTTCGATGTGAGTTTTATCTGGCGGGGACTTTGATGACCTGCCCTATCTGCAGTTTGTCGCTGGAGGTGTTGTTCATGGACATGAGCTCCTCCACGGAGGAGTTGAAACGCCTGGCCAGTTTCCAATAGCTGTCGCCGGCCTGCACGGTGTAGGTCTGCGTGCCGCCGGAAACGCTCTGGGTCTGGGGGGCGCTTTCAGGCGCGGTCACCACGGAGGAGATGCTGGCGGAGACGGGGGCGGCGGGCTGGGTGACGGCGGAGGTAGTTTCGGAACCGCCGGCACCGGGAATGGTAAGGATTTGTCCGACCTTCAGAATGGAAGTGCGGGAGATATTGTTGGCGGAGCAGATGTCGCTGACCTTGAGATTGAACTTCTTGGCGATCTTGATAAGGTTGTCGCCGGCCTGCACGGTGTAGGTGCTGCCGCCGGTCACGGCGCTGGACCCGGCGTAACCCTGGGAAGAGGAAGTTCCGTTGTTACCCTGGTAGAGGTAGCCGGAGTTGGGCGGCGTCACCACGGTGGTCTCGGTGGCGGGCTTGGGCTGCAGGGTGCTCTTCGTTTCGGTCGTGCTGACGGAAGAGGTGTTCAGGCCGGAGAAGCCGTCGCCGGAGGAGACTGTGACGTCGCCGGTGGGAGGAGGCAGCACGGAGATGGCCTCGCGGTCCGTCAGAGGCTCAAGAGTCTTGTCGTTGTCGGATCCCCAGACCGAGACGCTGCTCGAGGGCACGGTGTACTGGTCGTTGATGCCGGTTTCGCCCTGATAGAGGGAATCGTCGTTCTGCACTCTCAGCGGCTTCTGCATCTCCACGCTGTCAACGTAGGTGACCTGGGCGGGAGTGGACTCGGGATAATTGTCGATGTCCTGATAAGACGTGCCGATGGTGTTGAGGTCTTTTTCGACCAAGGCTTCGATGGTGTCCGGAGAAGTCAGCTCAAGCGTGACGTCGGTGCGGGGTTCGCTTTTGGCGCACCCGAAGAAGGCTATGCCCACGAGACTGACCGTGAACAGGAAGATAAGGAATGATTTGTTCATATGGCTCTCCTCTCTTTTTGAGGTTGGTTAATCACTTGTTTAGGTTCTGGGTTAGTTTCCGGGAAAGGTTCGCGAAGTCGTCGCCCCTCTCCTCGTAGCTTTTGTACATGTCGAAGGAAGCGCAGGCGGGCGAGAGAAGCACCGTTCCGCCGTCCTTCATGAGTTCGTATCCTTTCTGAACGGCGTCCTTCATGGTCTTGGCCAGCACGGTGGGGAATTCGCCGCCGAAGATCGTCTGGAATTTTTCCGTGGTGGCTCCGATCAGGATGACATGGGAAACTTTGCCTTGCATGTAGGGGATGAGCATGCCATAGTCGCTGCCTTTGTCGTAGCCTCCCAGGATCAGCGCCTCCGGGTAATCGAAGGCCATGACGGCTTCCACCGTCGCCTCCGGGTTGGTGCCCTTGGAGTCGTCCACGAAGACGGTGTCGTTGATCCTGGCCACGGTCTCTATCCTGTGGCTGAGGCCTTTGAAGGTCATGCAGGCTTTCCTTATGGTCTCTTCATCCACGCCCAAAACTTTGGCCGCCGCCATGGCGCACAGAAGGTTGATGTGGTTGTGGCGCCCCTTCAGCAGCATTTCGGAGGGAACGCCGCAGGAGAGTTCTTTCCCGCCGAGGGAAAGGGTGAAGCGGCCGTCTTTCAGCACGGCGCGGTCGGAATTCAATATCTCGCTGTCGGATCCGGTCTCGTCCACCCAGATGGGGCGGAGCTTGAAGGCGGAGATGAGATTCTGTTCGTTCTTCTTCTCCTGGTGCCAGACGATGGCGGTAGAGCCGGCCTTCTGATGGCGGAAGATATTCTCCTTGGCGGAGCGGTAGGCTTCGATGTTCTGGTAACGGTCCAGGTGGTCGGGTGTCAGATTGAGCCAAATTGAGACGGCGGGGGAGAACTCCTTTATGGTCTCCAGCTGGAAGGAGCTCATCTCCAGGACCAGAACATGCTCCGGGGTGGTTTCCAGGGCGTATTCGCTCAGCGGCACGCCGATGTTGCCGGCGGTGACGTGGGGAATTCCGGCCTGGTCCAGGATGTGGGATATGAGGGAGGTGGTGGTGGTCTTGCCGTTGGTGCCGGTTATGGCGACCACTTTGCCCTTGCAGTATCTGATGGCGAACTCAACTTCGCCCACGGCTTCGATGCCCATTTCCTGGGCCCAGCGGACCGCCTCGTTGTCCTCGGAGACGCCGGGGCTCAGGATCAGTGTGTCCGCGCCTTCCAGGAACGCCCTGGAATGGCGGCCTATTTCCACATAGGCGCCCTTGGAGCGGAGCTGCTTGGCTTTTTCAAGCATGGCTGAGGAAGGCTCCACCGTCCGCCCGTGGCTGAGGCAGTTGTCGCTGACGCTGACTTTAAAGCCCAGCTTCAAAGCCAGATTTGCCGCGGCCAGGCCGCTTTTCGCTAATCCCATTATCGCAACGCGCATAATATCACTGTAGTTTCAAGGTTGCTAAGCCGATGATGGCGAATATGAGGGCCAGGATCAAAAACCGCGCGGTCACCCTTGTCTCAGGCCAGCCCTGGATCTCGAAATGATGGTGGATGGGGGCCATGCGGAAGATCCTTTTGTGGCGGACTTTGAAAGAGGCCACCTGAAGGATGTCGGAGAAGGCTTCCATCACGAAGATGAAACCGATTATGAGAAGCAGCACTTCCTTGCGGACAAGGAGCGCCGTGATGCCGATGGCGCCGCCCAGGGCAAGGCTGCCGGTGTCGCCCATGAAGACCATGGCGGGGTGGGCGTTGTACCAGAGGAATCCCAATCCGGCGCCGCCGATGGCGGCCAAAAAGACCGTCAGTTCCGCGGCCTCCCTGGCGTAATAGATGTTGAGGTAGTTGGCGATGGTGACGTTGCCGGCGCAGTAGGCCAGGATAAGGTAGCTCATGGCGGCGATGGTCACGGTGCCTATGGCGAGCCCGTCAAGGCCGTCGGTGAGGTTGACGGCGTTGGAGGTCCCGACGATCACCAGGACCGCCAGGATGATGTAGTAATAGCCGAGGTTCTCGATGACGGGATTCTTGAGGAAGGGGACGTAGAAGGGGAAGCTTTCCTTGCTGAACAGGAGCAGTATCAGCGCGGCCGCCAGCGCCACAAGGGACTGGACCACCAGCTTTGTCTTTCCGGAGATGCCGGCGGCGTTTTTCTGCTTGACCTTGGTGTAGTCGTCCGCCAGGCCCAGGAGGCCCAGGGCGACGAAAACGCCCAGCGCCAGGAAGGTGTAAAGGGAGAACTGAGCCCAGAGCAGGGTGGAGATGCACACCGACAGCAGTATGAGGAGTCCGCCCATGGTGGGGACGCCTTCCTTGTTTTTGTGCAGAAGGTGCAAGGGGGGGCACTCGTCGCGCCTGATCTCCTGGCCGATCTTCATCATGTAGAGCCAGCGGATCATCACCGGCGCCAGAATGAGGCTGATGAGAAGCGAAGTGATGGCTGCGCCGGCGGAGCGGACAGAGATGTACTTGAAGACGTGGAAGACGGAAACGCTTTCCGAAAGCCAGCCGAAGAAGATGTAGTAAAACATTTTACCCCCTGTTATTTTTAAATATTGTTGGCAGGACGTTGCGGACAGCGGCAATGGATGCCGCCATCCGCAACCGGAATGCGGATGTAGAGACGGCGCTCTCTTTGGTGTGTGTGTTCGTGTATGGGGAAGGGAAAAGCGATCCGCCAATCACCGCACACATTCCGTTCCTGCTTTTAATTTCTATGTAAGTCATTTTTATTTTTCCAATGCGAAGAAATAGTCTTCCAGTTTGTTGGCCCGGGATCCCTTGAAGAGGATCAGGTCGCCGGAACTGATGCTTTCCGCCAGCTTTTCCGCCGCGTTCTCGGGGCGGCAGATCTCCACGCGGCAGCCCCGGCCTGCGGCCAGGGCGCCCGTTTTGTAGTGCTCCGCGTTTTCCCCGATGATGAAGAGGGCGTCAAGGAATTCTCCCGCCGCCAGGCCGGCGGCGTAGTGCGCCTCCCTGGCTTTTTCGCCGATCTCCAGCATGTCTCCCAAAAAGGCGATCTTCCTTCCTTCGCAGGGCATGCTTTTCAGCATTCCCAGCGAGGCCGAGAGCGAATCGGGGTTGGCGTTGTAGCAGTCGAGGATGAAAGTTGCGCCGAGCGCTTTGTGTATCTCGTTGCGCAGCCTTTCGCCCTGGACGTTTTCAAGGCCTTTTTTGATGTTTTCCAGCGCGATGTCCGGCAGCAGCGCCAGGGAACCGGCGGCCGCGGCGGCGATGTTGAGGGCGTTGTAGCCGCCCAAGACCGGAACAGTCATTTCCGCGTTGCCTTTCGGCGTTCTCAATTCGCCTTTCAATCCTTCGCCGGATTCTTTTTTTATGCTGAACTCCACGTCTCCGCCTTTTCCGAAGCTGAGGACGGAAAGTCCCAGAAGCTTCGCCATGTTGGAGAGCTTTTCGAAGAAATCGCATTCATAGGGCAGGGCGACCCGTCCGCAGGGCGGAAGCCCCCGGAAGATCTCGCCCTTGGCTTCCGCGATGTTTTCCCGGGAGCCCAAAAACTCGATGTGGGCGCTGCCGATGTTGGTGATGACGGCGGCCTCCGGCCTGGCCAGGCGGCTCAGGGCCAGTATCTCGCCCTTGTGGTTCATGCCCATCTCCACCACGGCGCAGGCGTATTCACTGCCCAGCCGCAGCAGCGTCAGGGGAAGACCGATCTCGTTGTTCAGATTCCCTTTGGTCACCAATGTCTCGCCCACGGTCCCCAATATGGACCCCAGCATGTTTTTGGTGGTGGTCTTGCCGCAGGAGCCGGTCACGGCCACCATGGGTATCTGGACTCTGGCCCTCTGGTAAGCCGCCAGGTCCTGCAGGGCCTTGACGGTGTCCACCACCCTGTAGCAGGGGAGGGCTCCGCACTCACAGCTGAGAACGCAGGCCCGGGCGCCCTGCTCCGCGGCTTTGGCGGCTATTTCAGGAGAGTCTCCGCCTTTCAAGCCCACGAAAAGATCGCCTTCCTTCAGGATCCTCGTGTCCACGCAGACCTCCATGGCCTCCGCGGGCGGGATACCCTGAAATTCGAAGCCGCGTCCCAGCGCTTCCTCTATGTCGCTGTGAGTGAACTTACGCATTTTCTATTTTCGAGATGATCTCTTTGGTTATCATTCTTTCGTCGCAGTCGTAAAAAACTCTGTTGATCTCCTGGTAGGTCTCGTGTCCCTTGCCGGCTATCAGCACCACGTCGCCGGATCTTGCTTCGCTGACGGCGTAGGCAATGGCTTCCTTGCGGTCCAGTATCACTTTGTAATTTTCCGTCAGCATGCCGGATCTGATGTCGGCCACGATGGCTTCGGGATCTTCGGTGCGGGGGTTGTCGGTGGTGATGACCACCATGTCCGCCATCTCCTCCGCGGCCCTGCCCATCCTGGGGCGTTTGGTGCGGTCGCGGTCGCCGCCGCAGCCGAAGACGATCCAAAGCTTGTTCTCCGTGATCTCCCTCAGGCAGCGCATGACGTTGCGCATGGCGTCGTCTGTGTGGGCGTAGTCGATGACGATGACAAGGCCCAGCTTGTTGGGCATGAATTCGAGTCTTCCGGGAACTGGGGGAAGGGAGGGGCAAAGGGAAAGGGCTTTCTCCTCCGAAAGTCCGAAGGAAACGGCCACGGCCAGCGCTCCCATGACGTTGGCCACGTTGTGGCGGCCGAGGTAATTTATTTTTATGCGGTGGTCGTCTTTGAACGCGCCTTTCAGGGTGAATTCCGAGCCGTCCCGCATGACGGATATGTCTTCCGCTTTTATTTCAGCCTCTTTTCCGCAGGTGGTCATGGTTATAGTGCGTTTGCCTTCCTCCTTCAGTTCCTTTGCCAGCCTTTCGCCCCACTCGTCGTCAACCATGACGAAACAGCAGGCGTCGTCTTTGCAATGGTCGAAGAAGCGTCTCTTGGCTCCGTAGTATTCCTCCATGGAGTGATGGTAGTCCAGATGGTCCTGGGTGAGGTTGGTGAAGACGAGGGCGTCGAACTTCAGATCGCCTATTCTTTTCTGGACCGCCGCGTGGCTGGAGACTTCCATGACCACGGCGTCCGCTCCGGCTTTGTCCATGACGGAGAGCAGGCCGTAGAGTTCGAAAACGTCGGGGGTGGTCCGGGAGGCGGGTTTTTTAAGATCTTTTATTTCGTAGGAAATGGTGCCTATTAGCCCCACGGTGAGTCCCATGGCGCTTAGGAAATTTCTGATGACGTAGGCGGAGGTGGTCTTGCCGTTGGTGCCGGTTATGCCAACGAGCTTGCATTTGGGCTGGCCGTAGAAACGGTGGGCCAGAAGGGATAAGGTGTCGATGTCCTCGGATATTTTCACCACGGCGACGTTCTCGGGCAACAGCTTCGGGGCTTCGGCGACGAAAATGGCGGCGGCTCCTCTCTCCACCGCGTCGGATATGTAATAGGCTCCGTCAGCCAGCGCGCCTTTCTTTGCCACGAAGACAAAGCCCGGCTTGACCTGCCGGCTGTTCAGGGAAAGGCCGGAGATCTCTAATTTGTCGCTCCCCTTAACAAGCTCGTGGGGTATGTCCTTCAATAGTTCACTGAGCTGCATATTTGTCCTCTTTGTTCGTTTCTTCCTCAGTTTCGAAATCGGCGGGCACCTGAAGGTGCTCAAGGGCGGCCCTGCAGACTTCCCTGAAAACAGGCGCGGCGACTTTTCCGCCGTAGATCGATTTCCTGGGGGAATCGATGACCACCACGCAGACTATCCTGGGATTGTAGGCGGGAACGAATCCCGCGAAGGAGGCCATGTAATTCTTGTGGGAATAAGCCTTGATGGCGGGGTCGTACTTCTGGGCCGTGCCGGTCTTGCCGGCGATCTTGTATCCGGGGATGGCCACCAATCGTCCGGTGCCGTCGTCGTCGGTGACGGCCACCATGGCGTCCGTCATGTCCAGGGCGGCTTTTTCAGAAATGACGCCGGACTGGGCCACCACGGGATCGAAATAGTTGAAGTTTTTGGCTTCCGGAGAAATGGTGCCGTCGGACATGTGGATCATCTTGACGAGCCTCGGCTTCATCCTGACGCCGCGGTTGGCGATGGTGCCGATGGCGGAGGCCATCTGCAGGGCCGTCACGCCGATCTCCTGCCCCATGGGGACGGACTGGATGGTGTATCCGGACCATTTGTCATAGGGGCTCAGCATGCCGCTGGATTCGCCTTCCAGTATCTTCAGATCGTTCTTGGAGCCGAAGCCGAAAGACCTGAGACCCTTGTAAAGTTTTTCTTTCCCCAGCATCTCCGCGACCTGGGCGATGCCGATGTTGGAGGAGTACTTGATGACTTCCTTGAAGGTCACCGTGCCCATTTTGTGGTCGTCGTGCATCTTCCGGCCGTACTCAGTTATCCAAAGCCCGTTCTTGCAGTCCACGGGGGTGGAGAGGTTCACCACGCCCTCGTTGAGGGCCAGGGAGCCGGAGATGGGCTTCATGATGGAGCCGGGCTCGAAGGGGTCGCTGAGGAGGATGTTGTTGAAGATGCCTTCCCGGTATTCGCTGCGCTGATTGGGATCGAAGAAGGGCCAGCTGGCCATGGCCAGGATGTCGCCGGTGGCGGGGTCGAGCATGATGATGCCGGCCCGGGCGGGAGTGTATTCCTCCGCGGCTTTGGCCAGCTCTTCCTGGGCGATCTGCTGAAGCTTCTCGTCGATGGTCAGGAAAATGTTCTGCCCGTCCATGGGATCGAGGATCAGATCGACGTTCTTCAGATCGAAGAAGCGGCGCTGGCGGTTGTCCCTGAGGAAAGTGTTCCAGCCGTCGATGCCGGCCAGGTAATGTTCCGCGCCTTTCTCGACGCCGAAGGCGCCCCTGCCTTCGCTGTCGCAGAACCCCAGCTGCACTCCGAAGAGTTCTTTCTTGGGGTAGACGCGCTTCTCTTCATATTTGATATAGACGCCGGGGAGCTTTTTCTGGGAATTAAGCGTTCTTATCTTGTGGCTCTCCGTGTCCATGAGTCCGCGGGCTATGACGTTGTAGCGGTTGCTGGCCGAGAGGTGCTCGCCGATCTCGCTTTCGCTCATCTCGATTATTTCGCCCAGAAGCCTGGCTTCCTTCACGGGGTCCTTGACCACCCCGGGGTCGCACCAGAGGGTGGGGGAGGTGGTGGAGAGGGCTAAGATGGCGCCGTGGCGGTCGCAGATCTGGCCTCTCTTGGCCTCCACTTTGACAGTGGTCCTGAGCTGGTCGAGTTTCCTGGCGTTGTGGCTCGTCTGGTCGGTCATCTGAAGGAAGTACATTCTTCCCAGAAGCCCTACCAGCGCCAGGGTCATCAGTCCGATTATGAGATGTATTTTTTTCATTTTCCTGTTTTTCTTCTTTAAGTTTTGTCAACGCTTGGCCGACTCGCTGACGGCTTCGCCGCTGGCCAGCGTTTGTTCCTCGTTCTTTTCCTGGTCGATGCCGCTGGGCTTCTGCAGATTCACGATGCGGCTAAGCTTCGTTTTGCGCAGATGGATGCCCGCTTCCTGCAGGGCTTTCTCCACGTACTCGACGGCCCGGACCTTTTCCAATTCCGACTTTGTGAAGTCACGGTCCCTTTTGAGGCTTACGATCTCGTATTCCAAATTGGCGATCCTGAACTGGACGTCCACTTTCTTTTTGCTCATGTTGATGAGGCCAAAGCAGAAGACCACCACCAGTATCAGCAGGGCGCAGAAGAATGCGCCGAGCTTGAAGGTCAGGCTCAGTCCTTCGGACTTTTTCGCGTTTTGTTTACTGTAGATCACTCTGGGCATCGTTTTCTCCTTGGTCGGAAGTTTTCTCGAAAACTCTCAAAAGAGCGCTGCGGGACCTGGGGTTCTCCGCGATCTCCTTTTCCCCGGGAGTAAGGGGTTTTTTGGTTATGATCAGGCCTTTCCCTTCCTTCTTGAAGTTTCGGAAAAGGTTTTTGACTATCCTGTCTTCCCCGGAATGGAAGCTGATGACTACCAGGCGGCCGCCCGGCGCCAGAAGCTCGACCGCTCCCGTGATCCCTTCCTCCAGCGATCTGAGCTCGTGGTTCACCGCTATGCGGAGAGCCTGGAAGACCCTGGTGGCGGGATGCACCTTGGAGCGCCGGAAGCCGAAGCGGTAGTAAACGCCGGAGACCAGCGAGGCAAGCTCCTCCGAAGTCGCGAAGGGCCTGTCCTTCCGCCTCGATGCTATGGCGCGGGCGATGGGCCTGGAAAAACGTTCGTCGCCGAAATTGAAGAAAATGTCGGCCAGCTCGCTTTCCGGGCAGGTGTTCAAAAGATCAGAAGCCTTCAAGAGTTCGTTGCGGTCGAGGCGCATATCCAGAGGGCAGTCTCTTTCAAAGCCGAAGCCTCTTTCGGGATCGTCCAGCTGTTTGGAAGAGACGCCGCAGTCGCAGAGTATGGCGTTGAAGTCTTTGAGACCCAGCTCGGCGCAAACTTCTCTTACTTTGGCGTAGTCGGAATGCCTCAGTAGAAAATCGCCGCCCGTCGCTTTGAGACGCTCGTATGCCAGAGGCAGAGTCTCAGTGTCGCGGTCCAGGCCCAGAAGAAAACCCAAGGGAGCGATAGCTTTCAAAATGGCTGCGGAGTGACCCGCCAATCCGACCGTCATGTCCAGGCAGCGCTGGCCGCTTTCAAGCCGCATGTAAGAGCAAACTTCCGAAAGCATGACGGGGATGTGTTCCATTTTTTACCTCGGTTCTTTTCTGTTTTCTGCGATTTCCTGCATGTTCTTTCCGAGATCGGCGATGTTGGCCGCGAATTCCGCCGCGAAGGCATCGCTGTTCCAGATCTCCATATGGGAGGAGACGCCGGTGACAACGATCTCTCCTGACAGGCCGGCCCAGTCGCGGAGATTCTTCGGGATCGTCAAACGACCGTGGGAATCTATTTCGAGCTTGTTGCCGCCCA
This sequence comes from bacterium, assembly GCA_017649705.1. Taxonomy (GTDB): domain Bacteria; phylum Auribacterota; class UBA3054; order UBA3054; family UBA3054; genus UBA3054. Next base: position 14,235 of record JAGCGH010000137.1, on the reverse strand, counting down.
GCATTACGCGCTTCATTTCCTCGGTTCTGGCGTCGAAGGGATCAAGGCCGTCCAAAACTTCCATGCTCTTGGAGAATTCCTCCCAGTCATAGAGCTTCAGAAATCTCTTGCGTCCGAAGGTGACGAAAAACTGCGTCGCGCCGTTCACCCGGCAGAACCCGGGAACGGCTATGCGCCCTTTCGCGTCGACCTTCAAAGAGGCTGTTCCTATGTATCGCTCTTTCGCCATTGGTTTAAAAGTTGGAAATGATCAACACACACACCGTCTGTTAAAAAAACACACTCCGATTTTTTGTTCGGGACATATTATATCCCACTTTAGCCCACAAAGTCAATACCCCCTCCCACTTCACCCTTCGCCGGAAGATTGATTAAAAATTAACTTGCTTAATATTAAGAACTTATTTGGAGAGACGCTGGTGGGAGAAAATTGGCCTTGCCGGGGCGGAAAAGGCAAAAACGGCGGATTGAACTTGTGGATAAGTTGTGTGTAAGCATGTTTTTTCTAAAAATGTGGGATTAAGTGGGAGAACGTTTTTTTAGGCGGGTTCCCCCGGAGCGCGTATTGCCTGAACGCCTTGATTTTGTTAAGATAATCCATATGAATAACAATAAAACTTTCATTCTGGGCCTGGACGGCGCCGACTGGTCCGTTCTGAAGCCCTTGCTGGAAGCCGGCGAGCTTCCCAATTTCGGCCGCCTCTACGCCGGGACAAGCGGGCCTTTGGACAGCACCTGCCCGCCGCTGACGCCGCCAGGCTGGACTTCCTCCGTGACCGGCCGCAATCCCGGAAAGCACAACATTTTCGATTTCTTCTCCTACAGCGGAAAAGATTACGACCTGCACCTGACAAACAGGAAAGACAGGGCCTGCCGGGCGATCTGGAATTACGTTTCCGAAGAGGGGGGAAGGGTGCTGGTCATGAACGTGCCCCACACTTATCCTCCGGAAAAAGTCAACGGATACCTTATCTCCGGCTTCGGCACGCCGGAATGGGACTGCGCTTACACTTATCCTCCGGAACTGAAGAAAAGGATCCTGAAAGAACATCCCTCCTTCAAGGTGGACATGCCCTCCAGGCTTCTTCACGAGGGGAACTTCAAAGCCTTCGCCGAACAGGTGAACGCTCACTGCGAAGAGCAGTTCAAAGTTTTTGCGGAGCTCTACCGCGAGCTGAAGCCCCATTTCGCCATGTTCGCCTTCGTGGAAATGGACAGGCTTTTCCACTTCTTCTGGAAGGAAAACATGGTCGAGAAAAAGGGGGCTTATTCCACGCTGTTCCGCGATCACTTCGTCTTCCTGGACAAACTGCTGGGTGAATTCCTGGACAGCCTGGACGGGAACACTTCCGTCATGGTCATTTCCGACCACGGTTTCGGCGAAGTAAAAAAGGATATCTACGTCAACAATTATCTCAGGGACAAGGGCTACCTTTTCACAAGGGAAGGGCTGGACGCCGTCGAGGCCGGGAAAGTCCCGGCGTGGAAACTCGCCGTTTCCTCTTTCCTGGACCGTTTGGGACTTTGGAAATTTTATTTGAAATTCAGGAGGGCCCAGCTGGATAAGGGCGCTACCGCCGGCGCGGGCGCCGAGAGCGTCAGAAGCGCCACGGCGCTTTCCGCCGTGGACTGGTCCAGGGCGAGGGCGTATTTCTCCTCCATGTCCGCCCGCTGCCTGAGGATCAATTTGGAAGGCCGGGAGCTTTTGGGCTGCGTGAAGAAAGAAGAGTACGCCGCGCTGCAGGACGCTTTGTCAAAGGACCTTCTGGAATTGAGGGACCAGGACGGAACGCAGGTCATAACGAGGGTCTTCAAGCCCCAGGACGTCTACGTGGGCGAACACGTCCTTTCCGCTTCCGACCTTTATCTGGAGCCGGCCGCCGGCTACTCCTTCAACCAGGGTTTCGCCGCCGGCGTCATTATGCCGAGCACCCAGCACGGCCAGCCCCGCTCCGGGGACCACAGGCAATTTGGCATTTTCATGCTGCAGGGCCCGCAGATCAAGCAGGGCTTTAATATGACCGCGGAGATCACCGACGTCACGCCCACCATGCTCGCCCTGATGGGCATCCCGCTTTCCTCCGACCTGGACGGGCAGCCGCTCACGGACGCGATGGATCCGGAATTCATCAAGGCGAATCCCGTCCGCCGCTACCAGGAGGCTCCCTACGGGGAATGCCCCAGGGGCGAGGAGGAGGACGAGGAAAAGCTTCAGGAAAGGCTGAAGGATCTCGGGTATCTCTAAAAACAAAATGAAAAGCCGGCTTTTATTTTCTATCCTTTTCTTTTTCCTCTCTTCCGTTTTCACAAGCGATGCGCTGGCGGAGGAGGTCCTCTGGCCGGTTTACGGAAACTATTCCCTGATCAGCTTAAGGGACCTTACCGTGGCGCTGAGGAACGACGGGCGCGACAATCTTTGGAAAAAAATAGGCGGCCTGGAAAACAAAAAGCCCGCTCCCGAAGCGGCGGCGGACCCGGTCCTTCTGACGGAGGAGAAGATCTCCGCCCTTTGGGTAAAGACCCTCATCGGGCTTAAGAACAAGGACGTTTACAGGATAAGGGAGGCCGTGACGGGATACAGAAACCTGCGCCTTAATTATCCCCAGTACATGCCCCAGAGAAGATCTTTCGCGGAACTGTCCAAAATACACGCCGCGCTGCGTTCTTCCATGGATCCCGTGGAGAGGGCCGCCGCGGACAACTGGCTCGTCAGCATGGCCGGGCGCAGGGAAGCGGACACGGACGAAAAGGCGGCGGAGTATTTCAGCGCGGCTTACAAGGTCTTTGCCGGCGTGGCCGCGGGAAGGATGGACGTTTCCACCCAGGGCAAAATGGGCCTGAAGAAATTTCTCTCCAGCCTCAACAGGGACGCGATGGCGACCGCCATGGAGATCGGCGTCAGCCACGCCCTTTTGGAGAACGTCTGCCAGGCGGCGGAAGTCTTCGCCGGAAGCGGGGACGACCTTTTCCAGATGCGGGGGAATTTCTCCAAGGGCACCGGCATGGTAATAAAAGAGTGGGCGGCGAAACTCTCCGAACTTATGACGCCCCTGGACATTCTGCCGGGACGCGGCTGGGAAAAAGACGCGCTCTTTTCACCGAAGGCCGCCTTCATCCTGGCAGTGCGCTACGGGATTGCTTTCATCGACCTTGAAAAAGCCGCGAACCACGATCCCTGCTTCGCCGCCTTTTATTACGCAAGGGCCCGCCGCGCCGCGCCGGCGGGGGATCGGCCTCTTATAACCAATCCATTGGGGACCGGCTGGCTGGTGGCCCGCTCCCGGGTGCAGAAGGGCCTGGAGGCGCGCTACGCCAGGCTGATCAGCGTCAGCGGCGGCCGCTTCGGCGATCTTCTGGCGCTGGCCCTTAACGGAGGGGAAAAGCCCCTGATGGGGCGCGCAAGCCAGCAGGACGGAAGCTCCAGGGTGGGCCGGGATTATTTCACCCACACCGTCTCCTCCTCCACGGTGGTCATAGACCACGGGAAACAGAAGCCCGCGGCCGCTTCTGTCCTCGCCGCGGAGAGCCGGCAGGGGCTTACCTTCATCGATCTGGAGGGAAGCGGCGCCTATGAAAAGATGAAAAGCTACAGGCGCACGCTTTTCATGACGGACGCTTATTTCCTGGACGTTTTCACCCTCGCCTCAGAGGAGCCTTTCATCGCGGAATGGGTCATGGAAATGGAAAAAGGCGGCGCCCTGACTCTCAAGGGGACAACCGCGCCGGAAATGAGTTACGAGATCAAGGACATCGCCAAAAGTTTTTTGGGTTCGGCCTGGCGTGAGGAAGCGTACCGCCTTATGGAGGACGTCTCCTCGCAGCTTGCCAACGCCCAGTGGAGCTGCGACTACGGCAACGGACTGAAGACCATTATGCTGGGGCAGAGCGACACCAGGGTCCTCACGGGATCCGGCGGGGGAGCGATCCTGCGGAAGGGCGAGATAACCCATTACAGGAAAACGGACCAGAGTTTTCTCATCGCCAGGCGCCAGAACGTCAAGGAGACCAGGTTCGCGGCCCTGCACGAGATCTACGAAGATTCTCCGAAGGTCAGGAGCTTCATGCGCCTCGAGGTGGCGGGGGAGGCCCTGGTCTTCGAGATCTCCTGCGGCGAATATCTCGACTACGTCGTCTTAAATTTCGGAAAAGTTCCCTTCAGCTTCAACATTTCGGAAAAGAAGATCATCAAGACGGACGCTTCTCCCTGCGCTTTTTTGAGGCTGCATCAAAAGCAGGGGATACTCCTGCAGAATATGAACGCCGAGCTTGTTGTCGAAAACGATTAAGCGGGCTGGCTTATTGGTTTTGTTTTCCGGGCGGAGCCCCAATATTATGAGCGGTTTTTCCGCTCTTTTTCTTTTTTTAGGGTTTTTGCTAAAATAAACTATTACAATGAGGGTAAATATATGCGCAAAACACTATCATTGCTGATGCTTTTCATGTCCGGGGCGCTTTTGGCCGACCCGGGACCAATAAGATTAAGGGACTTTACCCTTGATCCCGCGGCCCCTTCCATTACGGCGAAGGGAGAAAAGCTTTGCGCCCCCGACCGGAACGGCCGCTTTCAATACCTCATACAGCCCGAGAAGAATTTCACCAATAAAGAGCGCGCCGCGCTGGAAGATGCGGGTATTGCCTTCATCGGCTTCGTTCCTCCCAACGCCTACATAGTGCTCGCCGCGCCGGAAAATTTGCAAAGCCTGGAAAAGAAGCACGCTTTGCTTTACGTAAGCGAATATCTTCCGGAATACAAGAACGGCCTTCCCGTGGGCAGATTTTTCAGCGCTGGAAGCGAAGTCAAACTGAACATTATTCTGACAAGCCCGGACTACGCGGCGGATTTTTTGGCCTTTCTCAAGGAAGAAGGCGCGAAGGAGGTTTCTCTGATCTGTGACTGCCCTCCCATCGTAAGGGCGGTCTGCGGCGTCGGCCTAGTCGACAAGCTCATCCTCCGTTCCGACGTTTTCAGCGTGGAGGAGGAAGTCGAGTCCAGGATCATGAACAACGCCGCCAGAAGCGAATCTCTCATGAACGTCGACGCGATGAACACTTTGGGTTACACCGGAGAAGGGATCATGGTCTGCGTCGCGGACACCGGTCTTGACAGCGGAGACCCAAATGACATTCACCAGGACTTCCAGAACAAGGACGTGATAGGCGTCGTCGCTTCCAAAAACACCGAAAGGACCGACTGGCGCGATCTCAACGGCCACGGCACCCACGTCTCCGGCTCCGCGGTGGGGACCGGCGCTCATGAAAACGGCACTTACGCCGGGACCGCTCCGGAGGCGTCTCTTTACTTCATCTGCATCGGAGGCAACTCTTCCAGCGTCTATCCTCCCGAAATGGCGGATATGGGCGGCGCCTACGACAGCGGCGCCCGCGTCATGAACAACAGCTGGGGAGCGTACAGCACCGACATCGCCGGAAAATACACTACTTCGTCTCTTTACTACGACGTTGCCACTTATAACAACCCGGATTTCCTGATCCTTTTCGCGGCCGGCAACAGCAACAAAAAGATAGATACGGAAAACAACTGCACCTTAAGCACCCAGGCCGCCGCCAAAAACGTCCTCACGGTGGGCGCCGCGGAATCGTACCGCCCCGACAGACCCTACACCTACGGCAGCCTTTACTCCAACGTGGCGGCGCCTTTCAACACGGACCTCACAGCTTCCCCGCAGAACGGCACCCAGCAGGGCATGGCCTATTTCTCATCCCGCGGCCCCGCCAGGGACGGAAGATATAAACCGGACATTGTCGCTCCCGGAACCCAGATAATCTCGACGGAATCTCTTTGGGACAGTAAAAACAACGGGACCAGGAGCAGCTATTATACCGTAATGGAAGGAACCTCCATGGCGACGCCCTTGACGACGGGAGCCGCGGCGGACGCCATGCAGTTCCTCATTGAACAGGGCTTTACTTATCCCTCCTCTTCGCTTGTCAAGGCGCTTCTGATAAACGGCGCCAGGAACATGGGGACTGGTCAGTACGACAACTACACTGAGATCCCCGCGGAAGATCCCAACGGCGTCAACGGTTTCGGTCACATCGACCTTGCCGAGAGCTTAAGGCCGGAAAACGGCAGGCTCTTCCTTTACGACGGCGTCATAGACGACACCGATTGCGAAAAGACCTACGTCTTCACCAAATCAGTTTCCGGCCCCGTGTCCGCCACGCTTGTCTGGAACGACTATCCCGGGACCGTCGGCGCCGAGCTGGCTCTGATCAACGACCTCGACATAACCGTTTCCAACGGGAAAGACGAATACTACTGCGACGGCTCAAGCGAACACTGCGACTCCATCAACAACGTGGAACGTTTCAGGTCAAACGCTTTTCCCGCCGGCGGAAACATAGAGATAACCGTGAAAGGCTACAACGTCATGCAGGGCCCGCAAACCTTTTCGCTTGCTGTTTCCGGCATGGATTCCGAGGTGGTCCCCGAACCGGCTTTCGCTTTAATCTCTCTTTTAATCGCTCTCTTCCTGGGCAGAAAAACCAAATAAAAACTTATGAAAAAAATCATCCTTCTTTCGCTTTTGGCCGTATCTTTGGGAGCCTTCGCCGACCCCGGCCCCATCAGGCTCAGGGAGACCGTCATCGATCCCGAGAGCGCTTCCATTAATAGCGTTTCCGAAATGAAGTGCGCTCCCACCGCGCAGAACGAATACCAGTTCATCGTTCAGCCGAGGCATAACTTCAGCTTCGAGGAGGCCGAGGCCATAGAGAAGATGGGCATCGTCTTTACGGATTTCTTCCCGCCTAACGCTTATCATCTTTTGGCGACCATGGACGAGCTGGAGGAACTGAAGGCGTACTGCGAGATCCTTTACGCCGGGGAGTATCTTCCGGAATACAAGACCGACAGCGCCTCCGCCAAAGCCATGTCGGCCCAAAGCGAGCCTTTCTCCGCTTTCATCATTCTCGCTTCCGGTTCGAAATACGAGGAAGTGGAAAAGTTCCTCAAAGATAACGGCGCGTCCAAATGCGAATTCTACAGCGAGAGCGCGGCTATGATCAGGGCGGAGATAAATTGGGATCTGGTCCCGAAGCTCACCCGTCTCAGCGCCGTGGTGAACGTTGAGGAAGAGCCTGTGTTTACCATAAACAACGACGTCGCCAAGACGGAGGCCCTGATGAACGTCGAGGCGGCCAACGATATGGGTTACACCGGAAAAGGCGTTACCGTCTGCGTCGCCGACACCGGGTTCGACAGCGGGGATCCCGACACCATTCACCCGGATTTCAAAGGGAAAAACATCACCGGCGTCGTCTGCAGCTACAATACCTCCAGGACTGACTGGAGCGATCTGAACGGACACGGCACCCATGTGGCCGGTTCGGTCCTGGGCAACGGAACGGTGGATGCCGGCGCGGCCGGCATGGCCCCGGACGCCGACATTTACTTCATCTGCTGCGGCGGAGCCGGCACCGGGATCGCTGCTCCCGACGAGAGTGACGTCAAGTTAGCCTACAATGCCGGCGCCCGCATCATGAGCAATTCCTACGGTACCGGCGGCGACGGCACCTACAACAGCAGCGCCCGCGCCTGGGACCAGATTTGCAGCAGATATCCGGATTATCTGGTGCTTTTCTCGGCCGGCAACAACAACAAGGACATCATAACGGAGGGCAACTGCACCATGGGTTCGGCGGCTGTTTCCAAGAACGTCATCACGGTGGGCGCCTCCGAAAACTATCGTCCGGACGTTTACACGACCTACGCCACTTACGGCGCCTCTCCCGGGAGCATTTTTTACGATGACAGGATCGCTTATCCCGCCAACGACGTCCAGCAGGGGATGATGATGAACTCCAGCAGGGGGCCCGCCAAGGACGGCCGCGCCAAGCCTGACATCTGCGCCCCCGGCACCCAGGTCAAATCCACGGAATCCCTTTACGACTACCTTAACAACGGTACAAGGGTGAGCTATTACACCTTCATGTCCGGCACCTCCATGTCCACGCCTCTCACGGCGGGAGCCTGCGCCGACATTATGCAGTATCTCAGGGAGCACGGCTTTGAGAATCCCTCCTCGGCGCTGGTGAGGGCGGTGCTTATCAACGGCGCGCGCTCCATGGGCAGGGGACAGTACAGGACCAACGAAGAGATCCCCCTTAAGGTCCCGAACTGCGTGAACGGCTTCGGGCACGTCGATCTGAAAGAGAGCATCGCTCCCGGCTGCGGCAAGCTTTTCGCCATTGAGGATTCCTTCAAAAACACCGGCGACGAAATCACCTTCGCCTTTGAGAAGACAACTCCGGGTCCCCTTTGCGTCACCCTCTGCTGGACCGACAGGCAGGGAAGCGTGGGAGCGGAGAAAGCCCTCATCAACGACCTTGACCTTGAAGTTACGGACGGGGAGACCACCTATCTTCCCAACGGATTGAGATCCGGCACCGACACCCTGAACGTTTCTGAAAAAGTCCGCGTGGAGGAATTCCCGCTCTGCGATAACATCGAGGTTATCGTGAAAGCCGCCAATCTCATGCGCTCTCCCCAGGCCTTCGCCCTGGCCGTTTCCGGCGTGGACGAGATCGTGCCCGAGCCTTCCATAGTCCTTTTCGCGTTTTTAACCCTTCTGCTTCTTGGCAGAAAAACCAAATAAAAAAATATGAAAAAGTTTCTTCTTCTTCTGCTTCCAATCCTGACCGCCGCGGCGGTTTTCGCCAACCCGGGACTCATTAAACTCAGCGAGTGCACCATCGACCCCTCCGCGCCCTCCGTTGCCAGCTCTTCCTCGACGCAATGCCTTCCCACGGCCCTCGGGGAGTACCAGTTCATCGTCCAGCCCGAAAAGAATTTTGACGCCAAGGAACTGGAGGCAGTGAATGATCTGGGATTGAAAGTCATCGGCCATTTGCCGCCCAACGCCTACATCATGCTGGGCAGCAAGGAAGCCCTGGAAAAACTCAAACTGAACTTCAGCATTCTTTTCACCGCGGAATACCTTCCGGAATACAAGACTTCCTCACTTTTCAGGAAAAGCGTCTCATCCTTCGGGGAAGATTTTTCCGAGATCTCGCTGCGCCTCGTTTCCAAAGAGGCCGCGGAAGCCGTGAAAAATTATCTCGAGGAAAAAGGCGGATCCGAGATCCTGACCATATCCCAGAATCCTCCCATCCTGGAAGCCAAGGTCAGGTCATCGCTCGTTGAACAGCTCTCCTTGAGAAGCGACGTCTTGAGAATTGGTCCCAAGCCGAAATGCCAGGTCTTCAACAACGTCGCGAAGAGCGCGGGACTGATGAACGTGACCCCCATGAACGATCTGGGATACACGGGAAAAGGCGTGACGGTCGCCATAGCGGACACCGGCCTCGACAGAGGAAATACCTCCGGCGACGCCAACGCTCTGCATCCTGATTTCCAGGGCAAGAAGATCGCCGGCATCGTGGGCGAGAACAACACGTCCCGCAACGCCTGGAACGACATTCACGGCCACGGCACCCATGTGGCCGGCTCCGCCACCGGCACCGGCAAGACTCCCTACATCGGAGGATCCTTCGCCGGATCGGCTCCGGACGCCGACCTCTACATCGTCAATATCGGCGTGAGCAGAAGAGGCGACGTGGTCACGGTCTCGGAAAAGGATTTTAATTCGGCCTACGAAGCCGGAGCCCGCGTCATGAACAACAGCTGGGGCGGAGCGGATCCGACAGAATACGGCGAATACACCGCCTATTCGGAATTTCTTGACACCGTCTGCAACAACCTTTCAGACATGCTCGTTCTTTTCGCGGCCGGCAACGCCAACACCAAGATCGATTATGCCGGCAACTGCACCATAAGCCCCCAGGCCGCCGCCAAGAACGTCCTGACCGTGGGCGCGGCGGAAACTTACCGCCCGGAGGTCACCGCCACCTGGGGCACGGCTTTCCAAGTAAAGGACAAGCCTTTCAAGGACGACCTTGTGGCCTCGCCTGACAACGGCACCCAGCAGGGCATGGCTTATTTCTCATCCCGCGGCCCGGCAAGCGACGAGCGCTTCAAACCCGAAGTGGTGGCTCCCGGGACCTACATCGTCTCCACGGAATCCGGCGACGACGAAACTAACGAGCTGTATTATCCCGGCAGAGGTTCTTATTTCACCGTTATGTACGGCACCTCCATGGCCACGCCCCTGACCACCGGAGCCGCCGCCATCATGCTGCAGGCCCTTAAGGAGAAAGGTTTTGAGAAGCCCTCCTCGGCCCTCCTTAAGTGCGCTCTCATCCACGGCGCCAGAAAGATGGGCAACGGCCAATATGACAGCTATACGGAAATACCCGACGATTTCCCCAACAGCGTGAACGGCTACGGCCATATCGACATGGAAAAAAGCCTCAGCAACGGCGTGATCTTCGTGGAAGGCGTCATCAGCAACCAGGGTGACATCGCCACCTACGTCTTCAAGAAAAACGAAACGGGTCCGGTCAAAATAAACCTGGTCTGGACGGACGCCCCCGGGACTCCCGGCGCCGGCTCCCAGCTTCAAAACGACCTTGACCTGCAGTTCTTCGACGGCCTCTTCACATATTTCAACGCCGGACAGAGAGTCCACAACGAATTCACCAACAACAGCGAGTGGTACGAGACATCAGTCTGCTACGCCGGGGATAACTTAGAGATCCGCGTCCACGGCTACAGCATGATGACCTTCCCCCAGACCTTCGCTTTCGCCGTCAGCGGCATGGACGAGGGCCCCATCCCCGAGCCTGCCTTCGCTTTGGCGGCTTTGTCAATCTTGGGCCTTCTCGCTTTCCGCAGGAATAAATAAAACAATAACGGAAGAATATGAAAATTAATTTTTTCCTTTTCTTAGCATTGGTTTGCAGCCTCGCCTTGGCTGACGCGATGGACCCGGAATTCAAGGTGCAAAGCGTCAAGAAGGATTCCATGGACCTGATGCTTCTGGAAAAAGTGCTGAAAGACATGGACGACCCCTTTGACAAGGAGACCGTCAATCCCAACGAGTCCGAGATAGACGCCCTCATCGACAGCATGATAGGCTCCACCGAGGAAAAGCAGGAGAAGATCCCCGGATTGGCTTTCTCCGGCCCCGGCCTTCTGACCGGCAAGGTGGTCAACCACAAGGGCGAGCCCATGGCCAACGTCCAGACGCACTTCTTCCGCGCCGAGGACAGCGAGGACCTCAAATCCATGCTGACTACTAGGCGCGGCACCTACGCCTACTACGTGACGAGCTCCAACTACTACACGCTGACGGCCCACTTCAAGAACCAGTTCTTCTTCACGAACCTGGTTCTGCAGCCCGGCTACCGTTATGACGTGAACATTCGTTTCGTGATGCCAATGACCGTTTACGGAAAACTGACGGTGGACGGCGAGGACGCCCAGAAGGGCGTCTTCCTGCGCCTCATGAGCCCGGAGGGCGCCCAGGCCGGCGGCTTGGTGGTCACCAACGGGCTCTTCCGCATCAGCGACATCACCCCCGGCCGCTACACCATGGTCCTGGAGCGCCGCAAGCGCTTCATTGACGAAAGGATCAACGAGGGAAGATTCTATTACTTCCCGATAACGCTTACCAACGAGGGCGTTAGAATAAGCGTCGACCGCGACCGCCGCGATCTCTACGGCTACGTCCTGATGGACGGCAACCCGCTCCGGCACCTTGACGCCAGGGTGATCCTGAGGGACGCCAGAAGCAACGGCATGCTCATCCACATGGAGGCCGACACTTACTCCAAGGAAGGCTTCTACATCTTCAAGCACGTGCAGCCCGGCGTCTATTATCTGGAGGCTCTGCACGGCGACAAGCGCCTCAGATCCCAGCGTTCCATGGTCACCGTCAAGCCGAAAGCCAAAAAGGTCAAGACCTTCCTCAATCTCGTCTCCGACCCCTACAAGGAGAAGAGGGACATGGAGAATCTGAAACGCCAGTTCACGGACGATTGATGGAGAAGGAAGAAACTTTATCGGGCGAAGGGGAAGTTTTCCGCCACTCCCGCCGCCGCAGCCGCTATCACGCCGTGATGGCGGAAAAAAAGGAAAAGCAAAAGCAGGCCGCGCTCTCGGGACGCAGGAAAAAAGATCCCCGGCCGCGCCGGAAAGACCGCTTCGGCGAGGAGGAGATATGGTGAAAAAATTTCTCTTCCTCTTCGCGGCGCTCTTTCTTGCCGCCCTGCTTTCCGGCTGCGATGACTCGGCTCTTCTTGAGGACGAATCTGGCGCGCAGACCAACCGCGTCATGGCGACCGTCAACGGCGTGCCCCTGATGTCCGACACCTTGGAAATGTACATCGCCACCTGGGGCGAAGAGTACGAGAAGAACCACGAACCCGTCGATTACGCTCTCTTAAAAAGGATGCGGACCCAGAAGCTTGAGCAGATGATCAACGAAGAGCTGGTCAAGCAGCGCCTGAAAGAATGCAGCATGACCGTCAGCGAAGAGGAGATAAAAGAGCACATCTCGAAAATGATCGACGATCTGGGCGGCAGCGACAACTTCATCAACTTCCTTCAGGAAAGGGGGTACGTGACCCTTGAGGAGCTCGAGAAGAACGTCCGCGACGACATCCTGGCCCTGAAAGTCTTCTCCAAAGACATGGGCATAAAGCAGCCCACGGAAGAAGAAGTGAAAAAGTGTTACGAGGAAGTCAAGGAAGCCCTGGTGGTCCCGGCCAGGATCTGGCTTTCCCACATCCAGGTCTCCTTCGACACGAGAATGCTCCCGGACGGCTCCAAGGAAGTTTTCGCCGACGAATATCTGCGCTACATCAAAGACCAGATCGAGCATAAATACATAAGTTTCGCCAAAGCCGCCAGGGATTACTCCTCCTGCCGCTCGGCCCAGCACGACGGGGCCGTGGGCATGATCCTGGAGACCGACACCGTGACGGTGCCCCAGGAGATCCACGACGCGGCCTTCAAGCTGGCGGTCTCCAACGTCAGCGACGTGGTGGTCTCCCCCCTGGGAGCGCATCTTCTTTACGTCACCAGAAGGGAAGAGGCCCACACCAACACCTACGAGGAATCGAAGCTTCTGCTTCTGCAGTATATGGCCAGGGATGTCCTTGAAAAGAACCGCGACGAGTGGCTGCTTTTCCTGCGCAACCGGGCCGACATCCACTATAACGAGATGCCCTGATCCTTATGCCCAGCGTCACGGTCGCCATAATAACCCGCAACAGGAAAAAGCTTCTGGAGGAATGCCTGCGGTCCGTTTTGTCGGGGACAAGGATCCCTGAGGAAACAAGGGTCTATGACAACGCTTCCGATGACGGGACTATTGATATGCTGAAGGAAAAATTCCCCGGCGTAAAAGTTATACGCAACGAGGAGAATTTCGGGCTTTCCTACTGCCACAACCAGGCGCTCTCAAGTTTCGCCACCGACTCCCTGCTTCTTCTCGACGACGACAACGAGATCGCCCCGGACATGCTGGAGAAACTCCAGGACAAGCTTTTCTCCGATCCGAAACTCGGCATCGTTCTTCCGCTTTTCATGAACGCCTACGACGTTCCCAAGACCGTCTGTTTCTGCGGAGGGGAGACCTCGCTGTGGACCGGCAGGAATATCTTGAACGACAAGAATTTTTCCAAGGAGCGGGAAACTTATCCCACCCATAGGGTCCCCAACGCCACCCTCATAAAAAAAGAAGCCGCCCAGGCGACAGGGCTAATGGACGATAGGCTTTTCTCCACCATGGCGGACGAGGACTACTGCCGCCGCATGGAAAAGCAGGGCTACAAGGCGCTTTTTCTTTTAAGCGCCGTGACGGACCATAAGCAGGAAGTGAAAAGATCGGACGCCAGAAGGCTGGGGCTTACCAATCCTCTGCAGACTTACATCTTCGCCAGGAACAGATCCGTCATCATAAAACGCTACGGCAGCTTTTTCCAACTATGTTTTTTCCTGCTTTTCTTCCAGCCGCTGTTTCACCTTTACTATCTCTTCAACATGCGGCGCTACGGCGCCCCCAAAAGTTTCAGGAAAGCCTATTGGGCGGGGATAGGGGACAGTCTGCGCTATGTCTTCACCGGGAACCTTCCCGAGCTTTCCGAGATCCGCCGGCGCTACGAATCTTAAGCGTTCTGGTTTCAGCCGAAAACAAAAAGGCCGTCTTGCTGATATGAACCCCAAATCTTGGACAAAAGTTAATTAAGTTAGTTTTGAATTAAATCTATATTGAACGGGACTCATTCCGTTCAATGCTAGAGAGATTCTATCATTATTGTAGTACTCAATGTACTCTTTCAATCTGCGGACGAATTCGTCCGCAGATT
>JAGCGH010000136.1 GCA_017649705.1 bacterium | reverse complement strand
GGCGCCGCCGGAAATAAGGATGAGGCAGCCCTTGGCGGGATTGGCTTTCTTGGGCGCGGCGTACCACTCCAGGCGCGGAGTCTCGCTTTGGACCTGGTGCTCCTGAAGGTCGGGCGTCTTCCCTTCCGGCCAGAGGGGCGTCGTTTCGCAATCACTTGGGAGAGCGAAGATCGTTCCGGCGAAAATCAGGATCAGCAGAAGGAAAGCGAAGGGATGATCTTTGGGAACGATATTCATTTTTTACCTCTCTTAGAAAAGTGAAAGCTGGGTGTCAGGTTCCGGTTCGGGTTCCGCTTTGGGCTCCTCGGGGGGAGGAGGCGCGGGAGCGTTCTCTTGGACTTTAGGCTCGGGTTTGGGTGTCAGCAGATTCGGCTTGACATATTCCTCCTGCTCCGCCTTGGCTTCCGGAGCCTTTTCTTCCGCCTTCTTGGGAGCGGGGCTGGAGAACATTGAGAAGAAGTCCGTCTGGCTGGATTCCGGCATGTCGCCCAAAAGTCCGTCCTTGTTCATGGCCGCCAGAAGCGTGCTGTTGCAGCCCACCAGGCGCTGGAATTCCTCCTGATTGGAGAAGGTGCCGACTTCCTCCCTGGCCTTGACGATGCTGGCGGCCACGGCCTCGCTCAAACCCGGGATCGAGTTAAGAGGCGGCAGGATCTTGCCGTCCTTAATAAGGCACTTGGTGGGATGGGACTTGTAGATGTCCAAAGGCATCATCTCGAAACCGCGGGCGTACATTTCCTGAGCCAGTTCGAGAATTTCTATGGAAGCCTGGTCGTTGGCAGTGGCGTCCTTGCCTTTGTTTCTGAGAGAGTAGAGCTCCTGGCGGACGGCCTTCAGGCCTTTGGAGACCAGGGTGGAGTTAAGGTGGTCGCGCTTGATGGAGAAATAGGTGGCGTAGAAAGCCAGGGGGTAATGCACCTTGCAGTAGGCGATCCTGGCGGCGTTCAGAACGTAAGCCACGGCGTGGGCCTTCGGGAACATGTATTTGATCTTCTTGCAGGAATCCACGTACCAGTCCGGGACCTTAACCTTGCCCATGGCCTCCTCGTCCTCGGGCTTCAAGCCTTTGCCCTTTCTTACGCTCTCCATGATCTTGAAGGCGTGGAAGGGCTCCATGCCCCTGCCCTTCAGGTAGAGCATGATGTCGTCTCGGGTGCAGATGACGTCGCTGAGCGTCAGCTTCAGGTTGGTGATGAGGGACTGGGCGTTGTCGAGCCAGACGTTGGTGCCATGGGAAAGACCGGATATCCTAATGAGATCCTCGATGTTCCGGGGCTTGGCGTCCAGCAGCATGCCGCGCACGAAATTCGTTCCGAATTCCGGAATGCCAAGCGTTCCCGTCTGGCTGTCGATGTCCTCGGGCTTGACCTTCAGGGCCTCAACGGACGTGAAGAGGCTCAGCATGGCGGGATCGTTCAGCTCCAGCTTCGTCACGTCGGAACCGAGGTAGTCAGAAAGAAGCTTGATCTGCGTCGGCACATCGTGTCCCAAGATGTCCAGCTTCAAAAGCTGCGATTCCATCTTGTGGTAATCGAAGTGCGTGATCTTGTTCTGGGCGTCCTTTCTGTCCGCGGGATACTGCACGGGGCAGAAATCCGTGATCAGTTCGCCCTTCGGAAGGATGATCATGCCGCCCGGGTGCTGGCCAGTGGTCCTTTTTACGCCCACCAGCTGGAAGATGACGTACTCCTTCATAGCAGCGGGCATTTTCAGCCCGGTCTCGTCCAGGTATTTCATGACGAAGCCGTAGGCCGTCTTGCTCTGCAGTGTCGCGATGGTGCCCGCGCGGTAGACGTTCTCGATGCCGAAGAGCTTTTCCGTGTAGCGGTGGGCCTGGCTCTGGTATTCGCCCGCGAAGTTAAGGTCGATATCCGGCGTCTTGTCGCCCTTGTAGCCCACGAAGGTCTCGAAAGGAATGTCGAAGCCGAAGCGGCCCATATTTTCTCCGCAGACCGGGCACTTCCTCATCGGCAGGTCGATGCCGATCTTCTGGGTGATGCCGTCAAGGGGCTTTTCCCTCTGCTCTCCCTCGTCGTCGTAGCCGACGAATTCCGTCTTGTGGCATTTCGGGCAAACGTAATGGGCGGGCAGGCTGTTCACTTCCGTGATGCCGCTCAAAAACGCCACGAAGCTAGAACCCACGCTGCCTCGGGAGCCAACGATATAACCGTCGGACAAAGATTTCTGCACCAGCATCTGGGCCAGCATGTAAAGGTCGGCGTAATGGTTCTCGATGATGGAGCCGATCTCGCGCTCCAATCGCATCAGCGGGATCTTGTGGGGCGTTTCGCCGTAGACCGCGTGCAGCTTCCCGTAGCAGAGGTCGCGCAGACGCTGCTCCGCGTTCTCCACTTTCGGCGGATGGAAGCCGTCGGGAATAGGCTGGAGATCCTCCAATGATTCCGCAATTTTATTCGTGTTCGTAATGACGATCTCTTTGGCCTTCTCCTCGCCCAGATAGCTGAATTCCTCCAGCATCTTGTCGGTGGAGCGGAAATACAAAGGCGCCTCAGTCTCGTCGTCGTAGCCCTGACCAACCTGCAATATCTTTCTGGCCAGCGCGTCCTTTTCCTCGAGGATATGCACGTCGCAGGTGGCGCAGACCGGTTTCCCGTACTTCTCGCCCAGCTCGACGATTTTTTTGTTCAGCCTGATGAGGTCGTCGTTGGTCCTGATTTTGGGATACTCGACCTTGCTCTTCAAAAAGACGTTGTTGCCCAGCGGCTGGATCTCGAAATAATCGTAAAGTTTCTGCGCCTCGGAAAAACGCTTGTCGAATTCATCAGAGGAGATCTGCTCGGCGTCTTCCTTCAGCACGAGGTTGAAAAGCTCGCCCGCCACACAGGCGCCGCCTATTACAAGCCCTTCCCTATACTGCTCAAGCACGTCTCTGGGAATAAGCGGATGACTGTAGAAATATTCCGTGTGGGAAACAGAAACGAGATCGTAAATGTTGTGCAGTCCTTTCCTGTTCTTGGCGTAAAGAATGATGTGGTAGGTGTTGGCCTTGATGTCGGAGGCGTCCTGCTTGCTGAGCCCTCCGGAATTCTTGCTCTCGAGGCGCTTCTTCAGTTCCTCGGAAGGAATGTTGCAAAGATATCCCTCAACGCCGAAGAGAAGCCTGATGCCCAGTTTCTTGGCCTGCTTGTAGGCGTCGGGATAGATGTGCACGTTGCCGTGATCGGTGACGCCCACCGCGGGATGCCCCCAGAACTTCGCCCGGGCGATAAGATCGTTCACTTCCGTAAGCGCGTCCATGGAGCTCATCTTCGTGTGCGCGTGCAGCTCCACTCTGTGCTCGGCGCTTGTTTCAGGAGGCGTCGGGTCGTCCGACCTCAGGATGGTCTCGGCCCGCAGGAAAAGTTCGCCGCTTCTCTGGTCGAGGTCCAGCGTCCCCAAAACTTTCAGCCACTCCCCTTCCTTTATGTCGCCCACAGGGATCTTCTCCTGGCTGCCCCACTTGGGCATCTTGAAGATCTTGACGGCAACCGCGTTCTCACCGTCGGAAAGGAAAGCGGTGTTGGGCCGGCGCTCGCTCTCCTCGTTGGCGTAGGAGAAAACTTTCCCCTCAACGAGGACCTTCTGTCTGCCGCCCTCCCTGCCGTAAAGGTCGCGCATCGCCGTCACCGTGAACTTGGAAGGAATAACGCCGTCGCCGTAAACGATCTTTTCGGCCTCCGCTTTCTGCTTGGCCAGTTTCGCGGCGCGCTCCGCCTCTTCCTTTTCCTTCTCCTGGTCGTGCTCGCTGCTGAAGTCGCCCGGCACGATCTTCACTTTGCCCGCGAAGTCCAGGCAGACGCCCAGCAGTTCCGTCAGCTTCGCGTCCACAAGAGCGCCAACGGCCTCCTTGGCCGTCAACTCGCCGTCCACTTCCAAAAGAATGTCGCCGCCGTCTTCCAAGACGTGGTGCTGCTCTATAAGCGCCGCCTTGTGCCCGCACATGGCGAAGGCGTAATTTAAGATCTCCTTGAAGTGCACCCGGAAAAACTCCAAAGGTGAAGGCGCGCTCCCCTTCTCGTAGAGGGGAATGAGCAAGATCCTTGGCCTTCCCTCCTGCGGAAGAGCGGAGAGCATCTTGCCAAGGCTCTGCTCCAGGGCCAGGACCAGTTCCGCCCAGCTCTCGTCCTCGGGCAAAGCGGTCAAAGGCAGTTCCAACTCCCAAATATGCGTGTCGTCATCGATGCCCAGCCTAAGATCGCCAGGCTTTAAGAAAGAAGTGGCGGAGCCTTTTAATGGCAGGCTTCCGAAAAGGTCAGAGGGGCTGATAAACAGA
The DNA here is from genome assembly GCA_017649705.1 of bacterium. Lineage (GTDB taxonomy): Bacteria > Auribacterota > UBA3054 > UBA3054 > UBA3054 > UBA3054. The sequence continues at coordinate 632 of JAGCGH010000136.1, read as the reverse complement.
TACGACTTCATCTCTACCCTTATTCGCCAAGTTTCATGAATTCAGGGTGGATGTAGTTCTCGTCGCACTTCAGGGTGTAGGTCACTTTGCCCTTGGAAGTGATCTTGACGTTGTGGGAAACGCCCGCTTCCTTGAATTTGCTCACGAAATTCTTGCCTTTCTTCTCGAGGAAGTAGTCAGCCTCGAAAAGGTAGTCGCTCGGGTAGCTATGATCCAGAAGCTGGAGGCCGTAGCCCTCGTCGAATTTAGAGGTGTCGACATTCTTGAAGGTGCCGGAGCATTTTATGGAGGAGGAGTAGCAGTTGACGCATTCCACCAGCTTGCTCTCCAGATCCTTAGTAGCGCAGTCCCTTATGGCCAATTTCAAGGGATAGGTGCTAACTTCGTTGAATTTCAATTTCCCGTTCTTTTCTTTCCAGGAAATGTCAAAGAGATTGTCTTTTTTCCCGAAATCGAAAGACTTGAAAGGCACGTTCACATAGGCGTTCCTAGATACGGTGCCGTAATACTTGAAGACTATGAAAGAGTACCTGCCACGATCGTCGCCGTCGAGTTCCTTGATGGTCTCCGCGGAAAAGGTTCCCGTAAGCTTGATGGATGTGGTCCCCTTGAACTCGCTGCCGAAGGTCTCG
>JAGCGH010000135.1 GCA_017649705.1 bacterium | reverse complement strand
TCGTCAACGCACTCCACGCTGCCATACAAGCCGAGATTCTCGATGGTGCAGTTCGAAGCGTAGGCGAAGAGGCCGATTTGGCTTTTTTCGATGTCGCTGCAATAAAAACCATTTATGGAGAAGCCCTGGCCGTTTATGTTGCCGGTGAAGGGCGCTTCTTCCGTGCCGACGGGTTCCCAGGACGCCGCGGAAAGGTCGATGTCATCCGTAAGAACGCTGTAGGAGCCGGAAGTGTTGGCGACGAACCAGAGGAGGTCTTCGGCGGAAGCAAGCTGATAAGGGTCATCCGCGGTGCCGGTGCCTTCCGGTTCGGCCCAGCAAAGCGCGGCGCAGGAAAGCATAAGAAGGAGGAGAAACAATTTTTTCATGTTTTTCAGGGGGTGGGGTTTGAATAAAATCTATTTTTATTAATTGTAATGGATTGGCGGGATAAATTCAAGCGGTTTTAGAATTGAATTTATGCTAAAATAGACCTAAAGGAGGACACATATGATTATGAAACGTTTCGCTATCCTAGCCCTTTTCGCCGCGGTATCTCTCGCGGCCTGTTCGCAGACCGCCGTACAGGACGGTGAGCCCACTACCAGCGTTAAGCCTTCCAAGGAAGCCGCCACGGTCTATTTCACTCACGATATCTCTCCGGAAGGATTGCAGAAGGTTTACAAGGCCCTGGGTCGTTCTCTGGAAGGAAAGAAAGTGGCCGTCAAGATCTCCACTGGCGAAGCGGGGAACAACCATTATCTTCAGCCGACGCTCATCGGTCCGCTGGTGAAATCCTTGGGCGGCGACATCGTGGAATGCAACACGGCCTACGGCGGCTCGCGTCAGGAAACGCCCAAGCACAGACAGACCATCGAGGAGCACGGCTTCAACGCTATCGCGAAAGTCGTCATCATGGACGAGTTCGCGGAAACGGAGATCCCTACGCCCGCCGGTTCCAAATTCCTTAAGAAGGATCTTATCGGTGCGGCCTTCACAAATTATACGGGCTTCGTTATCCTGAACCACTTCAAGGGGCATCAGATGGGCGGCTTTGGGGGAGCGCTTAAGAACCTTTCCATCGGCGTGGCCTCCACCATAGGCAAGACCCGCATCCACTCGGCCGGAACCAGCGACGACAATTCCACCCTGTGGCAGAACATTGACAAGATTCCCCAGAAGGATTTCATCGAGTCCATGGCCGAGGCCGCCGGGGCGGTGGTCAACTACATGGGCGACCGGGCGGTCTACATAAGCGTCATGAACAACATTTCCATCGACTGCGACTGCAACGGGCATCCCGCCAAGCCGGAAATGGCGGACGTGGGCATCCTGGCCTCCCTGGACCCCGTGGCGCTTGATACGGCCTGCGTGGATCTCGTCTACGCTTCCGATCCGCAAAAGAGCGCCTCGCTCCGTCAGCGCATGGAAAAGCAGCTGGGACCGCACATCCTGGACCGCGCCGAGGAACTGGACTACGGCACGAAAAATTACAAGCTCGTCTCCCTGGACGGCAACGAGCCTCCCTCCACCAAGCGCGTGGATTAAATATCACGCATTTAATTCTCAAAAGTAGAATAACTATGAACATTCTCATTCTTCAAGGTTCGCCGAGGGCGAACGGAAACACGGCTTGGATGGCTGAGGAATACCGCAAGGCCGCGGAAGCGGCCGGGCACAAAGTGACGGTGGTGAACGTGGCAAGGAAAAAAATCGCCGGCTGTCTTGCCTGCGAGTACTGCCATGGAAAGGGCGCCGGCCAGTGTGTTCAGAAAGACGATATGCAGGAAATATACCCGTTCTTGGCGGAAGCGGAAGTCCTTGTAATCGCCTCGCCTGTTTATTACTTTACACTTTCCATGCAAATACAGGCTCCCATACAGCGCATGTACGCGCCTTTCAAGCCGGCTAAGGTGAAGAAGATGGCACTTCTTCTCTCGTCCAATTCGCCGAACGTTTATGATGGAGCGATTGGACAGTACAAGGGTATGTGTACGTTCTTCAAGTTTGAGGACACCGGCATCGTCACCGCCAAGGCCGACGAGCAGAAAACGGAAGAAACTAAAAAACGCATTGAAGCGTTGGTGGAAAAACTAATCTAGGAGATTAATATGAAAAAATTAAGCTTATTCCTGGCGGCCTGCTTTTTGACGCTCGCTGTCAGTTTAACCGCGGCTGCTGATGAAGCGAAGCCGCAGGAAACCAAAAAGGATCCAGCTATGCAGATCGAAGAACTTTTAGAAAAGGCCGGC
>JAGCGH010000134.1 GCA_017649705.1 bacterium | reverse complement strand
TCTTTTAAACGACATTATAACCAGAAAAATATCAAAACGCGATCATGTTAGATCGCGTTTTGAATTTTTTAGCTGCTGTGCGGCGGACTTTCACCTAGACCGCGCAGCAACTAAAAGCGTTTTTTATTCTTGAACCAGAACTACGCGGAAGCCAAAGTAGAAGCCGGCGTATGGAGGTTCGATATAGCCGTAACCTCGATGGGAGCGTGTTGCAGAACGACAATGATCAGCGTCGCTTAAAAAGCTCCCACCTCGAATAACACGATACGAACCCTCATCTCCTCCTTTCGGATCGGTCGCTGAATTGCTTCCAAGATTAAATTGATACCAGTCCAGGCACAACTCCTCGAGATTACCGTGCATATCGTAAAGGCCCCAAGCATTCGGAAGATAACAACCTACGGTAGTATGTTCGCTATATCCTCCCTTTTTATCGTCTTGGTTATGTAAATAGCGCCCCACTTCGGCCATTTCGTAACTCTCTTCATAAGTAGACAAATTCTTGCCGCTGTTCAAAGCCGTGGTCGTTCCTGCTCTGCAAGCAAATTCCCACTGAGCTTCCGTAGGAAGATCAAATGTCACATTTGTCTTAGAACGGAGTAAACCTAAAAATGAGTTGTCATCGACTTCGTTGCTTTTTGGCCAGGAGGCGCCTTTTTCTTTTCCACGAATCATATTATAGGAGACAGCTTCGACCGGTCTGTTATCGCCAATATAATTTGAGGGATTACTAGAATCAGAATCTTTTATTAACACATACTGTTTTTGAGTAACTTCGAATACGCCTATATAATAAGCCTTGGTAAGCGTTACATTATGCTGAGTTTCGTCTTCATACCTTCCGAGTTCGTTTTCTGGACTGCCCATCTTAAAGGTGCCGGGTTCGATCCTTCTGAGCCAAAGCTCGGTGGTTCGGCAAGTGTCGTTTGACCAAATATTAGCATCTTCCATTGGGCCCTTCAGGGCCGTTCTCATCTTATAGTTGTTAAGATCTAAGACAAGGTATTTAGCGTTCGCCGTAACGTCTTCGTATTTGACAACAAGTTCCAGACCATCAAGATTTATATGAGTTTGGTCAGATTCCCAAAGCAGTTGGCGCGTTCCGGTTCCTATTACTATGCCCTCCGCTCCGTCGCCAGAAATCTTGCCAATTTCTTCCAATAAATATTCCGTACCGTTTTTCAGTTTTCCGTAAAACTTGACGGCAAATATTGGCAGTGTATTAGAAGTATCCGAATTAATTGAATATTCAAACGTTTGCGTTATTTTTTCACTGTGAACAAACACACGGAATCCATAGTAATTAACAGCTCTGTCTGATTCCCAAGAAGAGCTGATGCTTGCAGAGCGATGAACATATGCCACATCAAGCCAGCTTCCTCCCCTTAGCATACGATATCTGCCGTTATATTCCCCTTTCGGATCCGTGACAGGATCACTAGAGCGTTTATCATCAATCAAAGATTTATCTAAAACCCATTCATTGACATTACCATGCATATCATAAAGACCCCAGGCATTTGGAATGTATGAACCAACAGTAGTGTGCTCAGAATAGCCACCCTTGCTGTCGTCGGTATTGTCTTTATTGCGTCCTAATTTGTCTAAATTAACACAATAGCAATCGTGTGAAAGATTGTCGCCATTATTTAAGGCCGTGGTCGTTCCCGCTCTGCAAGCGAACTCCCACTGGGCTTCCGTGGGAAGATCAAAAGCCAAGTTGGTTTTTGATCTGAGAATACCCATAAAGGATGTTTCGTCAACTTTGTTATTGACAGGCCACTCCGAACCATCTTTTTCGCCCCTGATCATATCATAGGAAACACATTCAACAGGTCTGTCTTCACCTTTAAATTCAGAAGGATTGTTTCCCATTACCAATTCATACTGCTTCTGGGTAACTTCAAATACGCCTGCATAAAAAGGCTTGGTCAAAGTGACTTCATGCTGGGTTTCAAAAATCTTAGTATATTCTCTTCCTAATTCATCCTCCGGACTGCCCATTATGAATTTGCCAGGCTGGATCTTTCTAAGGACCAGCTTGGTGGTCTTGTATTCTTCGGTCCAGCCGCCTTCGGGGACGCTGTCAAGATAACTTACTGCGAAGCTTGTGGCGTTGGTGCCGCCGGAGAGATCTATGACCATGTAAGTGTCGGGGCCAGCTTCGATGGCTTCCACCCTTATTTTCATATCGCTGACACTTGTGCGATAAAAACTATCCTTGGGCGTCCAGATGATTTTATGTTCGCCAGAACCGGAAACAATGCCGTCCGCGCCTTCGCCGCTCAAGATGCCCTTGTCCTTAAGAAAGAACGTTGATTTGCCTTTGTTGATCGTTCCAAACAGATTGATCATAAAGTTGGCATCGGCTTTATCGGAATCAATGGTGTAGTTAATTACAACGTCTCTGTCCATCGGCCACAACTGAAAGCACTCCACTTTAGTGACCGAAGTCTCGGCGCGAAGACTCGCGACAGTTACTAAAATAAGCGCAAGGAGCGCCATTGCGCCCTTAATACGCTTGCGAAGGAATAGCGCGCCGATAATGCCGAAAAGAAGAAAGCAAGCAGGTTCGGGCGTTAAGGTTATAAATCTAGTATAAACTTTAGATTCAATGTCGCTTGTAACTGTTTCTGTCATAAGATAAGTGTCGTCTATAGGAAAATCTTTATACTTTTCATCCTTGTAATCCCAGTTGACTGTTCCCTCGACAGCGTTTCCGGAATAATCTTCAAAAATACAAGCGGTCAGATTTGAGTTGGCGGTGTCCTCAACATAGATCGTCAAAGATTTCGGTTTCCCGCTGACCACTGCGGTGCTAAATCCGATAGGATCGCTGGATCTAACGTCAACAGCTTTTTCCGTAATCTCTTTTCCGTCAAATTTGAACCCTTCTGACCAAAGAGCATTTTCGGCAAAGATAGTCATCGTGACAAAACAAACGCTCAACGCCATTAAAATTGATTTGCCTTTTAACATAAGTTTATCCTTTAAGTTGATTAAATTCAGATTGCTTTTAATTAATTTAAAATTAACATTTTGCTTGGTTAGACGAATTCAAAAATGTTCGCCCCTCGCGCCGTTTGCAACTTGAAGCAGCTTCGGATAGAAGCAGAGAGAAGCGAAACTTTTTAAATAAAGATCATTACGCAGTAGAAATTGGCTGGAATTTCTTGAAATATGGTACGCCCGAAGGGACTCGAACCCCTAACCTTCTGATCCGTAATCAGAAGCTCTATCCAATTGAGCTACGGGCGCGTTGATTTCAATTATGAGAGATAAAGAATTCCTTCCTTTCCTGAAAACAAAACCGGGGCTGTGCGACTCGGCTTGATTTTTGGTAAAGCACCTAATTATGAGGGCTATTTTACTTACATTGACAATTTTGTTTGCCCAGCCAAAATGAATTTCCAAATATCTTGGTGGCAATGTAACACACAATTTTGAAAAAGTCAAGGCCTTATTTCAACCGCTGCGCTGAATAGTGTACAAGCCATACTAAAAGGCCGAAATCCAGAATAATCTTGGAAAAGTGATCAAAAGGTCGTTTTTGTTTTAAACAGTTGTAGTATAGTTATATGCATCAGATTCCCTTCTCAAATTATGTCGCGAGCATTTTTGTCAAGAAACAAGTGCTTTGCTTTTGTCATATCAATGTTCTTTTTGACGTTTAACACCAGGCGTTGATGAGGAGCGTTTTGAGGATTTGCTCAGTAAAGCCCAGCGCGCTGAGCGGCTGGAGGAAGTCTTCGTGAGGGCGCTGGGCGCGATAGTCGGGGCGGACGTCCGGTTCCTTGAGGTAGCGGTTGATTCTTTGGAGGTCGGGGGCGATGAGGAAGCTGCCGTGGATGAGGATGGCTCCGTTTTTTTGGGATTGGGCGTTGCCGGCGATCTTTTTGTTTTGGATGGCCAGGTCGCAGGGCTCGTGGAATTCTAGTTTGAGGCCTTGGTTTTGGAAGGCGTCGATGATTGGCGCGAAAGCTGTTCTGTAAGCGCCCATGACGTCGAAGCGCTTGAAGGGAGGGGTGATTGTGGTTATGATTGTATAGACCAGGCAGCCTGGGTGGATGAAGACTGTTCCTCCGCCGGAGAAGCGTCTGAGGATAGGTACATCGTCTTCCTGGGCGTGGGATATCTGGACATACTTTTCCTCTTCCTGGCTGAGGCCTAAGACGATCGCCTCGTCGGTAAAGTTATAGAAGCGCAGAAGAGGAGATCTCTCTCCCCTTCCGACTTCAGACATGAGCTCTCTGTCCAAGGCGATCTGGTCGCTTATGGCAAGAGACGGCGTGTCAAGATATTTTAAGCCGAGTGTCGCCATGGCTCCGTTTTGAAAATCAAGGTTGCCTTTTCCTTTTCGCTGTTTGTAAGCTTATGCTTGATCCATTCTGTAACACAATTTTAACAAACAATTCCGGAGACTTCAATTCTGGGATGATGAAAGCCCGGCTTTTGGGACTTTTTTCAGCTGCTGCGCATTCAATTGCGCAGCAGCTGAAAAGCAGCGTTTATTTGTTAGAACAAGACGATGCGGAAGCCGGTGCTTTCAGATTCGCTTCCCGTATAAGAAGGTCTGCGGCTCGCGGAGCGGCATTCGTAAGCCTCGTTCAGCCAATAGCCGCCCTTTACCACGCGTTCAGGATTTGATGACAAAGAGCTATCCGGGCCTTTGGGATCCGTGACAGGATCTTCATTATAATATCCGAACCAGTCAAGGCATTTTTCATAAACATTGCCGTGCATGTCGTAAAGGCCCCAGGCGTTGGGAGCGTACGAACCGACAGCAGCATGCGTGCAAAAGCGATTCTTTTCGTTTTTATCGCCGCCGCCGTTGCGTTTATAACGGCCGAGATTGTTCAGACAACCGTCTTCGTACACGTTTGTTATATTATTCCCGTTGTTCCAGGACGTATTCGATCCGGCCCTGCAGGCGTACTCCCACTGGGCTTCCGTGGGAAGATCGAAGGTGTTGCCAACCAGATCTCTTAATATTCCAAAGAAGCTGTTATTGTCAACGTTATTATTGGCAGGCCAAGCTTTTCCTTCATCCGCGCCGCGGAGCATGTCATAAGAAACACTATCCACCGGACGCGTTTCTCCGCAATAAATCGAATAATTTTGGTCCATTATCATTTTATATTGTTTCTGAGTAGTCTCAAAAACTCCTATATAGTAAGCGCGGGACAAGGTAACATTATGCTGGGTCTCATTATGAGATCTGCCGATCTCGCTTTCAGGGCTTCCCATGATAAAAGTTCCGGGCTCTATCCTTCTGAACCAAATCTCGCTGGTCCTGCAAGCGTCGTTGGACCAAATATTGGCGTCTTCCATAGGACCCTGAAGAGCCGTTCTCATTTTATAATTATTGAGATCCAAAACGAGATATTTGGCGTCAGACGTTATGTTTTCATATTTCACGCTGAATTTTAGTTTGCCAACAAGGTTTTTATGATCACAGTCGGGAGTCCAGCAGATCTTATGAGTTCCTTTTCCAAAAACTATGCCGGAAGAGCCTTCGCCGGAAAGGCTGCCGATATCTTCCAGGAGATATTCCGTGCCGTCTTCAGACGTACCGTAAAATTTAGCGGAAAAGACCGGCAAAGTATTGATGGATACGGATTCGATCGAATATTCAAAGGTCTGGGTGAGATCTTCGCCCACAGTCAGGGCCACTCTGAAACCGTCATAGTAGCATGCGTCATTCGGACCGGAACAACCTGTGGCGGCGGAACGGCACATATGCGCAACGCTGCCATAATCGCCGCCCCTGCGCACGCGGGCTGTACCGCTTCTGCCGCCCTTAGGATCCGTGACCGGGGCGCTGGAGTAAAATTCGACGTTATCATACAAACTCCAGTCCAAGACCCATTCGCAAGCGTTGCCGTGCATGTCATAAAGACCCCAGGCGTTGGGAAGATATGAGCCAACAGTGGTATGCTGTCCGGAATACCCGCCTTTGCCGTCGTCTAAATTATATTTGTTGCGGGCAAGCTTGTCCAAATTTCCGCAGTAGCAGCTGGAAGAAAGATTTTTCCCGTTGTTCAAAGCCGTAGGCATGCCGGCGCGGCAGGCGTACTCCCATTGAGCGTCCGTGGGAAGATCGAAATCAAGGTTGGTTTTGGCGCGAAGGATGCCCATGAAGGAGTCTTCGTCAACATTCCCGCTGGCGGGCCATTTTCCGCCTTCTTTCGCGCCGCGGATCATGTCATAGGACACGCTTTCCACGGGCCTGGCGTCGCCTTTAAAGGCGGAAGGATTTTTGCCGGTGACCAATTCGTATTGTTTCTGGGTGACCTCGAAAACGCCGGCGTAAAAGGGCTTGGTCAAAGTTACTTCGCGCTGAACTTCGTAAAGGATATATTGTTCCCTTCCCAGTTCATATTCAGGAGAACCCATTATGAATTTCCCGGCCGGGAGAAGCCTTAAGACCAGCTTTGTGGTCTTGTACTCTTCAGTCCAACCGCCTTTAGGAACGCTGTCGAGATAGCTGACCGCGAATTTGGAGGCATTGGTTCCGCCGGAGAGATCTATGACCATGTAGGAATTGGGGCAGCGCTCCATTGCCTGCACTTTGATTTTCGCGTTTTTGAAATTCTTGCGGTTAAAGCTGTTGTTGGGAGTCCAGAAGACTTTGTATTTGCCGGAACCGGTCACGGTGCCGTCGGCGCCTTCGCCGATCAGCGTTCCCTGCTCGGAAAGCTCGAAGATCGTCTTGCAATCGTCAACGGAGCCGAAAAGCTTGATTTCATAAACGGAATCTTCCTTTTCGCCGTCAAGGGTATAGTTAACGGCCACACGATTGTCAAAGGGCCACATCTGCAGGCAATTGACATCGCTGACAACGTTTTCGGCCTTGGCGGAGAAAGAGGCCAGGGCAGCGATCGAGAGGACCGCCGCAAGCTTCTTGACGCGCTTGCGCAGGAAAAGGACTCCCACGACGGCCAAGGCCAGCGCGGCAGCCGGCTCGGGCATAAGAGTCACAGAACGAGTAAGAACTAAAGATTCCAGATCCGTAGTCACGGTCTGTTTCACAAGATAAGTGTCGTCAACGGGGAAATCCTTAAAAATCTCGTCGTTGTAATTCCAGGTGATGGTTCCTTCCACGGCCTTGCCGGAATTGTCCGAGAAAAGGCAGACTTTTTTCGCGGGGTCGTCCTTGTCTTCCACGGTAACCGTTAAAGATCTAGGATTGCCGGCGGCAAGATCGGTGCTGTAGGCTATCGAATCGGTGGGGTTCAGAACAATAGCCTTTTCTGTGATCTGGTTTCCGTCTAAGACGAAATCGTTGGACCAGCGTTCATCACAAAAAGCTGAAACACATAAAATCGCAGCGATAAAAATCAGAACAAACTGTTTCATTGAGTTCCTCCCAAAGGGACGTTGATTGTTATTAACACTTTTTTGCTTATTAACGCAAAAAAACGTTTTAAAATTTAATTTAATATCTTTAAGCATGATAACTTAAATTAGATAATATTTTTCGCTTTTTAAGCAGACGGCTTTTGTCCAATGATAAGATGGTCAGCTTTCATTGCGCTGCCAATGATCCGAGGCCGCAAAAAGAAAAACTTTCGGGCTTAATTTTGTGTTTTGCCGTATATAAAAAAGAACATCTCGCGCAGGCTAAAAATATTTTGGCCGGTATTTGTTGTTTTGGGCCTGCTTTTTATTCGTTTGTTTGTCCGGCCATAATTGATCGCCAAAGAACTTGGCTGTAATGTAACACACAATTTGAAATTAGTCAAGGGCTTTCTTTGCCGCCGCGGCGCGCAAGATTAAAGCAGCGCGCGGCGGCTGAATTTATACGTTCAGGACAACGCGGAAGCCGAGATAGTTGGCGACGCTGCCAGGGGTCGCGGTGGTGCGGAAAGCGGCGCGGCAGGCATAGGCGGCCGAGGCGAAACTTCCGCCGCGGATCGCGCGATACGTTTCAGGAACGATAAAAACATTCATGTCGTCAATGATGAGTTCCTCATTCCAATCGAGGCACCACTCCCAGACGTTGCCGTGCATATCGTAGAGGCCCCAAGCGTTCGGAATAAGTTTGCCGACTTTGTGAGTTGTGCCTTTAGTTTTGGTTTCGGCGTGCCAACCGAGTTTGGCAAGGTTGTCATCTTTCGCCGAATTGGTGATGTTGGTACCGTTGTTCAGGCCGGTAGTCTTGCCGGCGCGGCAAGCGTACTCCCACTGGATCTCGCTGGGAAGGTCGAAGCAAAGTCCGGACTTAGTGCGGAAAACTCCCAGGAAGGAATACTCGTCCACTTCGTTTCCCTTGGGCCACTCAGAGCCCTCGTATTCTCCTCTGATCAGCTCATAAGAAACGCGTTCCACAGGCAGAGTAGCGGCCTTGAAATGAGAAGGATTGTAGCCCGCTATTAGTTCGTACTGCTTCTGAGTCATTTCGAAGACGCCGATATAAAAGGGCTTCTCGACAGTTTTTTCGTGCTGTTCCTCGACAACATCGTGACCGAACTCATCGCAGGGGCTGCCCGCCAGGAATGTGCCGGGCTCGATTCTGCGGAGCCAAAGTTCTGTGGTTCTGCACTTGTTGTCGTTGAGAATAGCGGGGTCCTCCGCGGGGCCCTTTTCCTCTTCCCTAACATCGTAGGTGGTGAGGTCGAGGACCAGGTATTTGGCTTTTTTCGGAGTCACGGTGTTAATGTCCTTATAATCGTTTTTGGGCGTTTGGAATTTGACAGATTTGTCGTCGGACTTTTTGTTCGGCTTAAGAGGGGCGGAAATGTTTAGGACCACGCGAAAACCGGTTTGGTATTGGTAATCCGGGTAATAAACAGAATAAACACATTTTCGGGAAGCGGAACGACAATCCTTAGCGTCTTTCGCCCAGCTTCCGCCGCGAAGAACATGGTCATTGGCTTCCTCCCACTTGGGGCCTTTGGGATTGATGGCCGAATCGCCATTATACTTATAATACCAATCGAGGCAGTATTCCCAAACGTTGCCGTGCATGTCGTAGAGGCCCCAGGCGTTGGGAAGATAGGAGCCAACTTTGGCGGTTTTAATAAAGATTCGATAAGGATCATCCCATTCATTTTTGTGTGGTTGACCGCAGCAGCCAATTTCATCCATCACGCCGTCAGCCAGATCCTTTCCGTTGCTGAAAGCGGTGGTCGTACCTGCTCTGCAGGCGTATTCCCATTGCGCTTCGGTGGGGAGGTCGAAAAGCAGATTCGTTTTGGCGCGAAGTTTTCCAAGGAAAGAATCATCGTCAACTTCGTTGCTCTTGGGCCAGCAAGCGCCTTTATCATTCCCTCTGATGCGGCTGTAGGAAGCGCTGTGCAAGGGACGGGTGTTGTTTTCGGAATCTTTAAAGGACTTGTACTGTCCGATCATTTGATTCTGCTTTTGAGTGATCTCAAAAACACCGATATAATAAGGCTTAGTGAGCGTGACCTTATGAGGCCTTTCGTCCCAATGCCAATGGTCATGGTCGCGGCCTTTTTCACCGTAGGGGCTGCCCATAATAAAAGTGCCGGGCTCAATCCTGCGGAGCCAAAGTTCGGTGGTCCTGCACTTGTCATCATTGAGGATATTTGGATCCTCCGCGGGGCCTTTTTCTTCTTCCCTGATGTCGTAGGTGGTGAGGTCGAGGACCAGGTATTTGGCTTTAGTTTTATTGATGTCGATCATAATCTTTTCCTTCAAAAAATGTTTTTTCTTGTCTTCTAAAAATTTTTAATGCTTTATCAATAGTTAAGCTCTGTCAAAAAATCTGTGTTCAAGCGGTTTTTCTTTGTCAAAGCGGTCAGCGGAACTGTTGAATAGCGCTGATAGGCGTGAAAAAAGATTTTTCGCTTGGTTTTTGGTTTCGTCGTTAAAAAAATCGTGTGCAGGCAAAAGTTAGTTTGGCTGGAATTTATTGCTTTGGGCCTGCTTTATTATTTGTTTGGTGGCCCGGCCAAAAATGAATTAATTTGTTATTGTGGGCGTAATGTAACACACATTTTTGAAAAAGTCAAGGGGCGGTTTTTACTGCTGCGATGTTTCGCATAAATTGTGAAAAAGCAATCCTTTGAGCGGTAGTTTTCACGAAAAGGCGACCTCGCGATTTTAATGGTCGGTTTGCTGTCCGGTTTGGGTGGCGGATGTTGGGCGGGGGGGTGGGAAGTTTGTGATTTGGGTGGTTGGGCTTTGGGGGCTTGGGGCTTTGACTTATGGGGGCGGTTATGGTAAAATCACTATTCACAATTAAAAATGAATTAAATAACTAAAACAGTGAGATTTTTATGGCTAATCCAAAACGCAGACATTCTCAGACTCGTCGCGACAAACGTCGCACTCATGATTCTTTGACCGCGCCCCAGACGCTGGCTTGCTCCAACTGCGGCTATGAAAAGAAGCCCCATGTGGTTTGCCCTAAGTGCGGTTTCTACAAAGGCCGCCGCGTCATCGCTCTGGCTACCGTCGCTGAATAATCATCTGTTTTCGCGTCCGCAATGCGTATTGCTGTTGACGCTATGGGCGGTGATTACGCCCCTTCCGAGATCGTCGCAGGCGCTCTGAAATATGTCGCCAGCGGCGATTCTGAGGCTAATATTACCCTGGTGGGCGACGCCGAAAGGATCGAAGCCTGCCTGGCGGAACTGAACGCCGGGAACGCGCCGCTTAGGGTGGTCCACGCTTCCCAGAACGTGGAAATGTCCGAATCCCCCGCCGTCACTCTCAGAAGAAAGCGGGACTCATCCATCGCCGTAGCCACCAGAATGGCGGCCATGGGCGAAGTGGACGCGGTGGTGTCCGCCGGAAACACCGGGGCGCTGGCCGCCGCGGCCAGGATGGAGTGGGAGCTTTTGCCCGGCGTTGACAGACCGGCGATCGCGTCTTTGGTGCCCGGGCCCTTCGGGGCGACGGTGCTGCTTGACGCAGGCGCGACGGTCAACTGCAAGGCTGCCAATCTGGTTCAGTTCGCGAAAATGGGCGCCTGCTACGCCAGGCACGTCTTAAGGAAGACTCACCCTGTGGTGGGGCTCCTGTCGGTGGGCGAAGAGGACGAAAAGGGAAACCGGGAGACCAGGGAGGCGCACGCGCTTCTCAAGCAGTCGCCCCTGCATTTTTACGGCAACGTGGAAGGGCAGGATATTTTCCTGGGCAAGGTGGACGTCATCGTCTGCGACGGCTTCGTGGGGAACGTGGCGCTGAAAGTCATGGAAGGCATGGCCAGCGGCATAAGGACCATGATCTCGCATCCCCAGACCAACAAGTACGGGTTCTCAAGGCTTTTCGCTTCGTTTTTCTCCCAGTCGCCGGCTCAGCAGATAAGGCGTCATTTCGACGTGAGCAAATTCGGAGGCGCGCCCTTGCTGGGCGTCAACGGGACCTGCATCATCGCCCACGGAAACTCCCATGCCGACGCCTTGTGCGCGGCGATCTTCAGGGCGCAGGAGATAGTGGCCCACGACCTCAACAGCTATATCAAGGAATCTTTGAATTCACCTCAAAACAACTGAATAATTTTTTATGAAAAAAATAGCGCTGCTTTTCCCCGGACAGGGCGCCCAGTATGTGGGCATGGGATCCGATCTTTACGAATCCTCCCCGGCTGCCAAAGAGATATTCGATAGCGCCGCCGCTTTGATGGGCGGCGATTTTCTCAAGACGTTGTTCGAGGGGCCGGAAGAGGCCCTGAAGAGAACGGACGTCACCCAGGTGGCCGTCTATACGGTTTCCCTGGCGGCCCTGGCGGCGCTTAGGGAAAAGAAGCCGGAGCTTTCCGTCGTCGCCGCGGGCGGCCTGAGCCTGGGCGAATACGCGGCTCTGACAGCCGCGGGCGTTTTGTCTTTCGCGGAAGGCCTGCAGCTGGTGCGCTCCCGCTCGCTTTTCATGCAGGAAGCGGCGGAAAAAGAGCCCGGCGCCATGGCCGCTGTTCTGCAGCTGGACGGCGCGGTGGTGAAAGAGATCTGCGCCAAATATGAAAAAGTTTATGTGGCGAACTTCAACTGCCCCGGACAGATCGTGATATCCGGTTCTCCCGCCGGCGTGGAGGAAGCCTCCAAAGCTCTCCTGGAAGCCGGGGCCCGCCGCGTGCTGCCGCTGGCAGTGGGCGGAGCTTTCCATTCTCCTTTCATGGAGCCGGCCAGAGAAAAACTGCTGCCGCTTCTTATTGAGACAAAATGGGGCGCCATGAATTTCCCCGTGGTCTCCAACGTCTTGGGGGCCGTTTACCCCGAGGACGCTTCCCTGCCCGAGATGCTGGGCCGCCAGATCGTGGAGAGCGTTCTGTGGGAGGAAGACTTCAAGGCTATTCTGAATTTTGCTCCGGATCTTTGCCTTGAGCTCGGCCCCGGCAATGTGCTTTGCGGACTGGCGAAAAAAATCTCCCGGGAAGCCCTGTGCAAAACAGCCGGCAAGTTTGAGGAGATCACTAGCATATTGGAGAACGATTTGGTATAATTATTGAAACTTAAACTGAGAGAAATATGGCTTACTCAATAGATCTTACTTCCAAGACAGCGGTCGTGACCGGAGCCGGCCGAGGCATCGGCCAGGCTATCGCCAAGAAACTGGCGGGCGCCGGGGCAAACATCGCCGTTATCGAACTGAAAGAAGAATTTACCCTTGAGACCGTGCAGGCCCTCACCGAGATGGGCGTCAAGGCCAAGGGCTATGCCGGCGACGTTTCCAACTTAGCGGAAATGCAATCTTTGATGGAGAAGATCCAAGCCGACTTCGGCTCCCTGGACATCCTCATCAACAACGCCGGCATCACCAAGGACACGCTTTTGATCCGCATGGGCGAAGACGAGTGGGACGCTGTTCTGCGCGTAAACCTTAAGGGCGCCTTCAACTGCACGAAAGCCGTGGCCCGCATCATGATGAAGCAGCGCTTCGGACGCATCGTCAACATGGCCAGCATCGTCGGCATTATCGGCAACGCCGGCCAGGCCAACTACTCCGCCAGCAAAGGCGGACTTATCGCCCTGACGAAGACCACGGCCAAAGAACTGGCCAGCCGCGGCGTGACAGCCAACGCCATCGCCCCGGGCTTCATCAAGACCAAAATGACTGAAGTACTATCCGATGAAATCAAAGCCAAGATGCTGGAGTTGGTTGCGCTCAAGCAGTTTGGCGAACCCGAGGACATCGCGAACGCCGCCCTCTTCTTCTGTTCCGATCTGGCTTCCTACATAACCGGCCAGGTCCTGGTGGTGGACGGCGGCATGGTAATGTAAAATTTTTAAAATCAAATAGTTTATCATACCTAAAAAGGAGAAAAACATGGCTGAAACAACTTTTGAAAAAGTCAAAGAGATCGTCGTGAAAAATCTCGGCGTCAAACCCGAGGAAGTCACGGAAGACGCCAGCTTCGTTGATGATCTGGGCGCTGACAGCCTGGACCTCGTTGAGGTCGTCATGGCTCTCGAAGAAGAATTCGAAGCTCCCGTTCCCGATGAAGAAGCCGAAAAGATCAAAACTGTCGGCGACGCTGTCAGGTTCATTGACGCAAAGTTAGCTGAAAAAGCCGCCAATGGCGAAAATGCCTAAAAGCATTCCGGGGAGCCTCACGCAGGCTCCCCTTTTTTTCTGACAAGCGCAAAGGCTTGTCTTTTTTTGAATTTTTAAGGAGAGCAAATGGATCTTAAGCGGCGCGTAGTGGTTACCGGCATGGGCGTCGTTTCCCCCGTGGGCAGCGACGTCAAGACCTTCTGGGATAATTTGGCCGCCGGCAAAAGCGGCATCACCAAACTTTCCATCATCGATCCCGAGCCTTATCCCTCGAAGATAGCGGGACAGGTCCTGGATTTCGATCCCAGCCCCTACATTGACTCCAAAGAAGCGCGCCGTATGGACCGTTTCACCCAGTTCGCCGTTTCCGCGGCCGTTCAGGCTGTGACCGACAGCGGCTTGGATCCCGAAAGCGAAGACCCCTCCAAGGTGGGCGTCATCATCGGCTCCGGCATCGGAGGCATGAAGACTTTCGAGGATCAGTACCGCACGCTGCTGGATAAAGGCGCCGGCCGGGTCTCCCCTTTCTTCATTCCCATGCTCATCAGCGATATCTCCTCCGGTATCGTCTCCATACGCTACAACGCCCAGGGGCCCAACTACAGCGTCTCCTCCGCCTGCGCCACCGCCAGCCACGCCATCGGAAGCGCTTTCCGAGCCATTAAGTTCGGCGACGCCGACGTCATGATCACGGGCGGCGCCGAAGCCGGCATCGTCTCCATGGGCTTGGCGGGCTTCTGCTCCATGAAGGCATTGTGCACCGAATTCAACGACGAGCCTGAAAAAGGCAGCCGCCCCTTCGACAAGAAGCGCTGCGGGTTTGTCATAGCGGAAGGCTCCGGCGTCGTGGTCCTGGAGGAGCTGGAGCACGCCCTTAAACGCGGCGCCAAGATCTACGGCGAGATCAAAGCCGTGGGCATGTCCGCGGACGCCCACCACATGGTGGCGCCGCATCCGGAAGGCCGCGGCGCCGAGATCGCCATGAAAAAAGCCCTGGAACAGGGCGGCGTGCCCAAGGAAAAGATCGACTACATCAACGCCCACGGGACTTCCACCCATCTGGGCGACATCTCCGAAGTGATGGCTGTGAAGCGCCTCTTCGGGGAGGACGCCAAGGTCATGCTCTGCTCCACCAAATCCATGACCGGCCACACCCTGGGCGCCGCCGGCGCCATCGAGCTTATCGCGACGCTCCTTACCATGCAGAATTCCCTGGTGCCGCCCACCATCAACCAGGAGGAGCCGGATCCGGAGTGCCAGGTGGACTGCGTGCCCAACGTGGCCAGGAAGGCCAACGTGGACTACGCGCTCTCCAACTCCTTCGGCTTCGGAGGCCACAACGCCTCCGTTTTGGCGGCCAAGTATCCCCTGCCCGAATAAGTTCCCACGCTTAACACGAAAAGCCCTTAAAAAGGCCTTATGCGCGTTCTGAAAGCCCTTCTCTTTTTGATTCCCCTCATCGTTTTGGGGGTGATCCTGGCGGTCGGCATCCTGGACAACAAGACCGTCAAACGCAATCTTGTGGAATTGGCCAACAAAAAGGGGCTGCCTGCGGAAGTCGAAGATTTGCAGCTCTCGGTGCACAACGGCCGGGCGGTTTTCCAGGGACTGTCCCTTGCCGATCCCGAGACCGGCTTCACCGCGAAGGTATCGAGAGTCGAACTGACTCTCGACGAGGAGGCGCTGCTCAATGGACGCAGGAGCGTTTGCCTTTTCGCCACCAACGCCGTCATCACCATACCCTGCGATCTTTTCGCGGCGCTTTTCGGAGGACAGGCGAAGCTGCCCTTCTCCCAGGGCGGCGCGCTTCTGAATTATTCCGCCGAGAAAGTGGACGCGGGCAAGATCCCCTGGCTTTTGTCCAAGGACCAGAAGAGCCGTGATCCCCTCTTCCTCTCCGTGGCCAAGCTGCAGGGCGGCTTCATCGTTTTCCAGGGCAAAAGCGCGCCCCTGGTCTGGGAGATAGAGGAGCTGCAAGGGAAAGAGCTTGCCATTCCTCCGGAAAAAGCCCAGTCTCCGGAAGCCTTCTGGAGCGCCCGGCTGCGCGGCCGTCCCGAAACGACTTTCAAAGGCGAAGTGAGCTCCTCGATCAACGCCGAAGGAAAGAACATCAAAACCATAAATTTTTCCCTCACGGATCTCCCCGCGGAAGTCCTTCCCGACCTGCTTCCGGATGAGATCGGCGCCTGGCAGTGCAAGGGCGGCCGCTTCAGCGCCAGCGGGCAGCTGAATTTCAACGAAAAAGATCTGCTGCCGGGCAGCGTCAAAATATCCCTGAGGAACCTGACCGTCAACACCACCCAGGGGCCGAAAGTCGCCTCCGGAAAAAAATTAAAAGCCTCCATCCCCGCCTTGTCGTTGGAGGACGCCAATCTCGACCTGGAGGTCAAAGTGGACGACAAGGAACCTTACTTCCATTTGGAGGAGGCTTGGGAAAACCAGAAGACCAAAGTCCAGAGCGGCCGTTTCGAGATGATGCTGGACTTGAAATTTTAAAGCCTTAAGCCCTGAAGCGGCGGAAGAAGAATAAAAGCGCTCCGCCAATAAACGTTATAATTGCTCCGCCTTCCGGGACAGACATGTCGTCCAGGTCTATCGTCACGGTGCAGATTGAATAGTTGAGATCCTTGTGGTCCTGCCAGCTTAATTTTTCCGCAAAGCCCTTTTCGTCCAGAACAAAGACGGGCTCAAGCTGGGCGCCCTCCACTTTTTCCACGGCCACGCCGTCCGGAGTGTAAACAGGGCTGCCGTCTGGCATGATCTCCTGATAGTAAATGTCGGAATCCCCGTTGCGGTAGTCTTCCCAGGTGGCGGCTATCCCGCCGTTGGAAAGATGGGCTAGGCTAACTTTCCGCTGGTTTTGGGGGGCGCAGGAAAGCGCCACCGGAACGCTCCACAAGGCTTCCCCGTTCTCATTGTAACGCATGCACCAAAGGTTGAAATTGTTGGTGCCGGCGCTGTCGCTCTCCCAGACGGCAAGGAGCGTTCCGTCGGAAAAATCCAGCATCCCGGGATTGCGCTGGGAGCCTTTGAAATCGTTGACCGTGACTTCCCAGATAACATTGGAATCCGCTCCGGCGCTCAACAGTTTCACCAAGCCGTCGGTCTCGTCGAGATGCACTTCGTCCCAGATCTGATAAAAGCCGTTGGTCTCGTTCCGCTTCGGCAGCGTCTGGAAACTCGTCACGATATATCCGTCCTTGGGGAAGCGGACAACCGGCAGCTGGCTGAACTTGTCGTCGTCGATGGAAAGGGCCTTGAGGGCGCGCCGGGGTATGTATTCGTCCCTGCCCAGGGCGGGGAGAGCAAAAAGCGCGCAGAAAAACGCCAATGTAAGGATATATCTCATGAATTTATTTTAGCATATCCTCAGTCGCCGAGTTTCCCCCACTCGCAACATTCTTTCGGCAGAATCCCGGCCTTGGGCTCGACCTTTACGATCCTCCCGTCGGCGAACAAAAGCAGCACTGGCTTTTCGGCTCTCCCCTCCTTCACGCCTTTTTCCGAGACCAAAGGTTCGCCGCTGTCCGGCAGCGCGTTGGCGTTGTAGGACCAAAGAGACGTGTCTATTTCCTCCTCTTTCGCGAATCCCAGATCGCAGAGAAGACCGAGGTCCGACGCCTTGCAATCGGAGGAATAGCGGTCTTTCCCGGCGGTGCTGGGATAAGAGCCAAATTCGTTGCAGTAAGTCTTAAGATGAACGTAAAGGTTCCGCAGCAGCACGGCCTTTTCCGCGGAGGCGCTTCTTTCGGAGACAAGGCCCTTCAGCTGCCAGCCGAAATAAAAAAGCGCGATCCCAAGCAAGACCGCGATGACATGCTCGTATGGAAATTTTCTTTTGCCGGCGGACATAATTTCGGAAGAAAAAAAAGACCGGAAGAAAAACTTCTTCCGGTCTTTTCGGGAACAAAAGACTTAGTCTTTCAAAACGCCCCAGTCTTTGACGATGTCGCTCAGGAGTTTTCCGTTGCGGGGGTTCGCCGAGACATATTCCACGCGGCCGTTGGCCAGAAGGACCATCACGCCTTTGGTGGAAAGGGGTTTGATGCCGCGGTCCTGGCTCTGGAGACGGAGAGATCCGCTGCTGACGCCCTGGTCGGCCATCAGGGGCTCTTCGCTGTCGATACGAGCGCAGGAGTTGTAGGACCAGCCGATGTGGTTCTTGTCGAACTCTTCGGCGCGGGGTTCCTTAGAGAACTTATCGAACTGACCTCCGGGCGGGTGCATGATCTCGTTCAATTCTTTCTCGCCCATACGGCCGGTGTAGGCCAAGGGATACAGGTCGCGCACGCCGCCGCCCTGTTCGTAACGAGTGGCGTTGGGCTGCACGCTGGGGAAAGAACCGAAGTCTTGCTGATACGTCTGCAGATGCACGTAAAGGTCGCGCAGCATGGTACGACGCTGCAATTTACCGACTTCTTCTTTGACAGGACCCTGGGCGCCGATACCGATACTGGCCAAAATGCCGATAACTGAAATCACGACCAGCAGTTCAATCAAGGTAAAGCCTTTCGTGTTGACACGTTTCATGGTTTCTCCTTACCTTTTGCTTGTTTTGAAAACAGTGAACTAAACTACTTTTAAGATATTATAGACAAATCAAGCGGAAAATGCAAACCGCGCCTTACTTGCCGGCCAGCAGCTTCTCCTGGATGGCCTTAGGGACCTGCTCAAAGTGGTCGGGCTCCATACTGTAGCTGGCTCTGCCGCTGGTGATGGTCCTGACCGCCGTGGCGTAGCCGAACATCTCGGCCAGGGGCACCTGGGCTCTGACCAGCTGCAGATGCTGCCTGGGCAAGATCTCCCTGACTTTGCCGCGGCGGCTGTTCAGATCGCCGATGACGTCGCCCAGATATGTGTCGGGAGTCGTCACCTCCACGCGCATCACGGGCTCCATCAGGACCGGCTTGCATTTGGGAATGCCTTCCCTGAAGGCGAAGATGGCCGCCATCTTGAAGGCCAGTTCCGAAGAGTCCACCTCGTGGAAGGAACCGTCGAAAAGCGTGGCTTTGAAGTCCGTGCAGGGATATCCCAAAAGGACACCGCTGGTCATGGCTTCCCTAAGCCCCTTCTCCACCGCGGGAATGAATTCCCCGGGGATCACGCCGCCCTTGATATCGTTCACGAACTGGAAGCCGGAACCCGGTTCCAAAGGCTCGAACCTGATGTGCACGTCGCCGTACTGGCCCTTGCCGCCAGATTGCCTCACGAAGCGGTGACGCTCTTCATGGGTAGCCGTGATGGCTTCCTTGTAAGCGACCTGGGGGCGGCCCACCGCAGCGTCGACCTTGAATTCCCGGTCGAGACGGTCCCTGATAATGTCAAGGTGCAGCTCGCCCATGCCGGAAATGATGGTCTGGCCGGTGTCCTGGTTGGTGGAGACGGTGAAGGTGGGGTCCTCTTCGGAAAGCCTTGAAAGGGCCTCCGAGAGCTTGTCGCGGTCCGCTTTGGATTTCGGCTCGATGGCCAGTGAGATGACGGGATCAGGAATGTTCAAAGATTCCATTATGATGGGGTGCCCCTCGTCGCAGATGGTCTCGCCGGTCCTGACGTTTTTAAGGCCGACCGCAGCGGCGATCTCGCCGGAGTGGACTTCGTCAAGCTCTTTTCTGTTGTTGGCGTGCATCTGCAAAAGACGCCCGATCCTCTCCCTTTTCTTGGTGTTGGCGTTGAAGACCGTCTGGCCTTTTTTCAGCGTGCCGGAATAGACGCGGAAGAAGGTCAGTTTGCCCACGTAGGGATCAGCCATGATCTTGAAAGCCAGTGCGGAGAAGGGGCCGTTGTCGTCGGGTTTGCGCTCTTCTTCCTCGCCCTTCTTGTTGATGCCCACGATGGGCTTGGTGTCCAGGGGCGAGGGCATGTATTCCACGATGGCGTCCAGAAGCAGGCGGATGCCTTTGTTCTTGAAGGAGGAACCGCACATCACGGGGACTATTTTGTTGCTCACCACGCCTTTTCTCAGGGCGGCTTTGATAGCTTCTTCCGGGATCTCTTCGCCGTTCAGATATTTTTCCATGACCTCATCGTCGCACTCGGCGACCGCCTCCAGAAGGATCTGGCGCCTTTTCTTGCACTCCTCCAGAAGCTCCTCCGGGATCTCCTCCGGTTTGTACATGTTGTCCTTGAGATTTTCTTGCCAGATGTAGGCTTTCATCTTGATGAGGTCCACGGCGCCGCGAAAATGGTCTTCCTTGCCGACGGGGTACTGGATGGCCACCGCGTTGGTGTTCAGCTGCGTCTTCATCTGCTCGATGGTGCCGAAGAAATCGGCGCCAACGCGGTCCATTTTGTTGACGAAGGCGATGATGGGAACACTATATTTCTGGGCCTGACGCCAGACGGTCTCGCTTTGCGGCTGCACGCCGCCCACGGAGCAGAAGATCGCCACCGCGCCGTCAAGGACTCTGAGGGAGCGCTCCACCTCGATGGTGAAGTCCACGTGCCCCGGCGTGTCGATTATATTGATGCGGTAATCATTCCAGTAGCAAGTGGTGGCGGCGGAGGTGATGGTGATGCCGCGCTCCTGCTCCTGGACCATCCAGTCCATGGAGGCACTGCCCTCGTGTACTTCGCCCATCTTATGGATCTTGCCGGAAAAATACAGTATGCGTTCCGTAGTGGTGGTCTTACCGGCGTCGATGTGGGCCATGATGCCGATATTTCTTACTCTTTCCAGTTCTATGTCTCTTGCCATAGTTTTATCTTTCGTAATATTTAAACAGAATGGCCCGCCGCGGTACCGCGGCAGGCCATTTTTACAAGCGTAAGTGCACTTACCAACGGTAGTGAGCGAACGCGCGGTTAGCCTCTGCCATGCGGTGCACTTCGTCGCGCTTACGAACTGCACCGCCTTCGCCTTTGAAGGCGTCGGACAGTTCGTAGGCTAAGGCCTGAGCCATCTCAGTGCCTTTGCGGCCTCTGGCGCCGCCGATGATCCAGCGGATGGCCAGGGCGTCCTGACGGTATTGCGGTATTTCCACCGGGACCTGGTAGGTCGCGCCGCCGACTCGGCGGGATTTGACTTCCACGGTTGGGCGGACGTTTTCCAAAGCCTTGTTGAAGACTTCCAGTTCGGAGGGACCGGAAACCAGCTGGCAGGCCTTGGTCAGCGCTTCATAGAAGATGCGCTGGGCAAGGGTCTTCTTGCCGTCTTTCATAAGATTGTTAATGAATTTCGCGACAGTCCTGTCTTGAAATTTGGGATCGGGAATAATCACCCGACGCGTTGCGTTATGTCTGCGTGCCATAAATTATCTTTGTCCAAAAATAGAGTTGTTAAGCAAATAGTTGTGTCGATCAGGATTTGGGGCGCTTGGCGCCGTACATGGAACGACTCTGTTTGCGTTTGGTCACACCGGCGGTGTCCAGGACGCCACGGATAAGGTGGTACCTGACGCCCGGAAGGTCTCTGACGCGGCCGCCTCTCACGAGAACAATGGAGTGTTCCTGCAAGTTGTGACCTTCACCGGGGATATAGGCGGTTACTTCCGTGCCGTTGGACAAACGGACGCGGGCAACTTTACGTAAGGCGGAGTTCGGCTTTTTCGGGGTGCGGGTGGTGACTACCAGACAGACACCGCGACGAGCTGGGCAGCTCTGCAAAGCGGGGGCTTTGGTGTGCTGCTGCTTGGGCTGACGACTCTTCCGTACTAATTGGTTAATAGTAGGCATGATTTTCCTCTTTTTTTGTTTATGTTTAGATTTGGTTTTTAATCATTCAGATCAGAACTGTCGTTCTTGGAACTTAAGCCGTTGTCAAGGATCTGGTCCACATCGTTCAGGATCTCGCCCTCGCTGTCGTCGTTGTCAAGAAGGTAGGCGGAATCCTGCTCGCTGGTGGCAGTGTAGCCCAATTCGAGCTCGCCGTCTTTCTGTTCGCCGGTGAAGCGTTCGGGGCTGAAGCCTGTGCCGGAAGGCACCAGGTGGCCCATGATGATGTTTTCCTTGAAGCCCATCAGAGGGTCTTCGCGGCCGGTGGCGGCGGCTTCGGTCAGAACTCGCGTGGTCTCCTGGAAGGAGGCCGCGGATACGAAGGAAGACGTGGAGAGGCCGGCTTTGGTGATGCCCTGCAGGAGAGGCATGCCCTTGGCGGGGCGCTTGCGTTCTTTCTGGGCCTTGCGGTTCTCTTTCTCAAAGCGGGAGCGTTCCACTTCGTCGTCATACAGGAAGGGCGTGTCGCCGGGGTCGGTGATCTTGACCTTCCTGAGCATCTGGCGCAGGATGACTTCGATGTGCTTGTCGTTTATTTCCACGCCCTGGGAGCGGTAAACTTCCCTGACCTGGTCCAGGAGGTAGCCCTGGAGCTCGCGAACGCCGCAGACATCCAGAAGCTGGTGGGGCTCGATGGCGCCTTCGGTGAGGCGCTGGCCCTTTCTGATGCGGTCGCCCGCGCTGACAACGAGCTGCTGGCTCAGGGGCACCTTGTGGATCCTGACTTCGCCGGTGGTCTCGGAGGTCACCTTGATGATGCGGTGGCTGCGGTCGATGCTCTTTTCAGGGAAGCTGATGATGCCGTCGATCTCGGCGATCTCGGCGGCGTCCTTGGGACGCCTGGCTTCGAAAAGTTCTTCCACGCGGGGCAGACCGCCGGTAATGTCCTTGGTCTTGGAGGCCTGACGAGGCGTCTTGGCGATCATCGTGCCGGCCTTGACTTCCTGCCCATCCTCGACCACCAGAATGGCGTTCACCGGGATGGGATAGCTGCCGTTGGACTTGCCGTCCTCGCCCTCGAACAAGAGCTCGGGATGCAGGTCTTCCCTGGTCTGAAGGATGACCAGCTCTTCCTGGTTGCCCTGACCTTCGGATTTGCGGCGGTCGAGGGTCTTGCCCGGGATAATGTCCTTGTAGCGGACTATACCGGAAACTTCCGTGTACATCGGGATATTGTAGGGGTCCCACTCGGCCAGGATAGCGCCTTTCTTGACGAGCTGGCCGTCTTTTACATGCAGCAGGGAACCGATCTCCAGGTCGTAGGAGAGGAGGTTGACGCCCGTCTTGTCATCCTTGATGATGATCTGGCCGTATTTGTTCAGAACACGCACGCCGTCATCGGACTGCACGCTGTGCACGTTGTCCAGGACGATCCTGCCGGCTTTGTCGGCCACGTGGGAAGTCTTGATGGCTTCCTTGTTGGCGGTGCCGCCGATGTGGAAGGTACGCATGGTCAGCTGGGTGCCGGGCTCGCCGATGGACTGGGCCGCGATGATGCCCACGGGGGTGCCTTCCTTGACCATTTCGTACTTGGAGAGGTCCATGCCGTAGCACTTGGCGCAAACGCCGTAGTGCGCTTCGCAGGTAAGCACGGACCTGATGGTGACGGACTCAATGCCCGCTTCCTCGATCTTAACAGCCTTGTGGCCGGTGATAAGTTCGCCGGCTTTCACGATGGCTTCGGTGGAGCCGGGCTTCATGATGTCATAAAGGGAAGTGCGGCCTTTGATACGGTCGCTGAGCTTCACCAGGACCTTGTTGCCTTCCGTGATGGCGGTGACTTTGATGCCGGAAGGAGTCTTGCAGTCGTCGCAGGTGATGATGATATCGTGGGCCACGTCCA
Source organism: bacterium (assembly GCA_017649705.1). GTDB lineage: Bacteria > Auribacterota > UBA3054 > UBA3054 > UBA3054 > UBA3054. The sequence continues at coordinate 11,016 of JAGCGH010000134.1, read as the reverse complement.
CCAGACGTCTGGTAAGATAACCGGCGTCCGCGGTCTTAAGAGCGGTGTCGGCCAAGCCTTTTCTGGCGCCGTGGGAGGAAATGAAGTATTCCAGCATCGAAAGGCCCTGCTTGAAGTTGGACCTAATGGGCGTTTCGATAATTTCGCCGCTGGGGTTGGCCATGAGGCCTCGCATGCCGGCCAGCTGCTTGATCTGGTCGCGGGAGCCGCGGGCGCCGGAATCCACCATCATGTGCAGCGGGTTCAGCTCTTTCAGTTCCTCTCTCTTGCTCTGCAGCTGAGAGTAAAGGTCTTCGGAGATCGCGTTGGTAGCGGTCGTCCAAACGTCCACCACGCTGTTGTAGCGTTCCTTTTCGCTGATGGCGCCGGCCTGGTGCTGCTTGGTGATCTGGTTGACTTTTTTCTGGGCGTCGGCCAAAACGGCGTCGCGGCTGGGCGGAACCATCATGTCGGAAGTGGAGATGGAGATGCCGGCCCTGGTGGATTCATGGAAACCGGCTTTCTTGATGCGGTCCAAAGTCTCCACGGTGCCGACGTTGCCGACGGCCTCGAAGCAGTCGTTGATGAGCTTGGCAAGACCTTTCTTGTCGATGGTCTTGTTGTAATATTTCAGTTCCTTGGGCAGAAGTTCGTTGAAGAAGATGCGGCCGGCGGTGGTGTCCACGATCTCTTCCTCCCTGCCTTCCGGAGCGGCTTCTTCGAGAGCCTTCCAGTTGGGCGAGAGGACCACTTTGATCTTGTGGTGGAGAGATATGACGCCGTTGTCATAAGCTCTGTGAACTTCCTGCGGAGTCAGGGTGCCGGTGGAAGACTTTTCGTGCTCCTTGAGCCAGGGATCGTGAGTCAGGTAATAGATGCCAAGAACGATATCCTGGGTGGGCATCATCATAGGCTTGCCGGAAGCCGGAGAGAAGAGGTTTTCCGGAGCCATCATGAAATGCTTGGCTTCCCAGAGGGCTTCCCTGGAAAGGGGCACGTGCACGGCCATCTGGTCGCCGTCGAAGTCGGCGTTGAAGCCGCCGCAGACCAGAGGATGGACCCTGATGGAATTGCCTTCGATGAGCATCGGCTCGAAAGCCTGGATGCCGAGGCGGTGCAGCGTAGGAGCGCGGTTCAGCATGACCACGTGTCCTTTCGTCACCTGTTCCAGGATATCCCAAACGATGGTGTCGCCGCGTTCGATGACTTTCTTGGCGGTCTTGATGGTCTGGGCGATGCCGTCTTTCTTAAGTTCGCGGATGATGAAGGGCTCGAAGAGCTGCAGCGCCATCTTCTTGGGAAGACCGCACTGGGTCATCTTCAGTTCCGGTCCCACCACGATGACGGATCGGCCGGAGTAGTCCACGCGCTTGCCCAGGAGGTTCTGACGGAAACGACCCTGTTTGCCTTTCAGGTTGTCGCTCAAAGATTTCAAGGGGCGGCTGGAAGGTCCGGTCACGGTGCGGCCGTGGCGGCCGTTGTCTATGAGGGCGTCGACCGCTTCCTGGAGCATGCGCTTTTCGTTGTTGATGATGACATCGGGGGTGCGCTGGCTCTTAAGAACTTTCAGGCGGTTGTTGCGGTTGATGACGCGGCGGTACAGGTCGTTGAGGTCGCTGGTGGCGAAACGTCCGCCGTCCAACGGCACGAGAGGCCTGAGATCCGGGGGCAGGACAGGCACCACGTGTATCATCATGTATTCCGGCTTGTTTTCGGAATTGCGGAAACCTTCGATGATCTTGAGGCGCTTGGCGATTTTCTTCCTGACCTGCTTGGAATGCGTCTTCTGCATGTCATTGTACAGCTTGTCCGCTTCCTTGTTCAGGTCGAACTCCTTCAGGAGGACTTCCAGCGCTTCCGCGCCGGTCTCGGCCTTCAGGTCGCTGTATTCCGCGCGGAGGCTTTCGCGTTCATCCTCGCTGATGATCTCGCCTTTCTTGCGGTTGGATTTGCCGGGGTCAAGAATGATGTATTTGTCCAGGTAAATGATCTGTTCCAGATTGCGGACGGTCATGTCCAGGATGGCGCCCATCCTGGAGGGCATGGTCTTGAAGAACCAGATGTGAGCCACCGGCACTTCCAGCTCGATGTGCCCCATGCGCTCGCGCCTGACTTTGCTCTGGGCGACTTCCACGCCGCAGCGGTCGCAGACGATGCCTTTGTATTTGATGCGTTTGTATTTTCCGCAAGCGCACTCCCAGTCTTTGACCGGGCCGAAGATATGCTGGCAGAAAAGGCCGCCGGGCTCCGGCTTGTAGGTGCGGTAGTTGATGGTCTCGGGATTTTTGACTTCGCCGAAGGACCAGGAGCGGATGGTGTCGGGGGAAGCGATGGTGACGGTCACCTTGTCAAACTGGTTTTCCTTGACAGGGTGCCTCCACATGTCGAATTCTTCCTCGTCCTGATCATCATCGGGAAGAGCGATGGGGCCTTCGGGCTCCAGCGTATCCAAGTCGTCCGCGGGGTCGGCGGGCGCCGCGATGGTCTCTTCGATGTCGCTGATCAGATCGTCCACGTGATCCAGCGCGTCTTCGCTCTGAAAGGCATTTTCGAGTTCGTTGTCCGAATCTTTTCTCATCATATTTTTGCTATCCTGCGATAGATTGGTTTACTTCTTTTCGGTCCTGACATCCAGGCAGGCCGCCTTTAACTCTTTCACCAGAACGTTGAAGGATTCCGGCGTGGAGGCTTCCAGGGCGCAGTTGCCCTTCGTGATGGACTCGTAGGTCTTCTTGCGGCCTTCCGTGTCGTCGGACTTGACCGTAAGCATTTCCTGCAAGGTATAGGCGGCGCCGTAGGCTTCCAGGGCCCACACTTCCATTTCGCCGAAGCGCTGGCCGCCCGACTGGGCTTTGCCGCCCAAGGGCTGCTGCGTGACGAGGGAGTAGGGGCCGGTGGCGCGGGCGTGGATCTTGTTGGCGACCAAGTGACCCAGTTTCATGAAGTAGGTGTAGCCCACCGTCACTTTCTGGTACATGGCTTCGCCGGTGCGGCCGTCGTAGAGCGTCACTTTGCCCAGCTTGGGTTCCAAGCTGGTGGCGCAGAGATGGGCGTCCTTGGCCTTGTCGTTCTTCTTCGCCTGTTTCTCGGCTTCCTCCAGCAGTTCTTCGATCTCATCCTCGTTGGCGCCGTCGAAGACCGGGGTGGTGGCGACGAGTCCCAGCATGCGGCAGGCCCAGCCCAGGTGGGCTTCCATGATCTGGCCCACGTTCATACGGGAAGGCACGCCCAGGGGGTTCAGCACGATGTCCACGGGAGTGCCGTCTTCCATGAAGGGCATATCCTCCTCGGCCAGGATCTTGGCGACGATGCCTTTGTTGCCGTGACGGCCGGCCATCTTGTCGCCCACCTGCAGCTTCTGCTTGATGGCGATGTAAACTCTGACCATCTTCAGCATGTGGCTGTCCATTTCGTCGCCGCGCTTGATGGTGTCAACTTCGCGGGCGTACTGAGCCTGCAGGACTTCGTTGTCGTATTCGTATTTGTAAACCAGCTTGTTGAATTCGCTGGCGAAGTGTTCGTCCTGAACGTCTAAGCCAGTAAGGCTGCGTTTGGATCTCAGAAGGAAGGCGACTTCCTCGGGCAGGGGCTGGCCTTTGTCAGCCAGAATGTCGCCCGTCTGCTTGTCGATGATCTCGCCTTTCAGGGGTTTCTTGCCAAGCTCGTCGATGGCTTTCTTGAAAGCGTCGGTAAGCTCGCTCTTCTTTTCGTTGAGTTTATCCTGCGCTTCCTTGAGCTCCTTCTTTTCCTTGGCTTTGCTTTCCTTCTCGCGCTGGGCGTCCTTGGACTTCTGGCGGAAGACGTCCACATGCATGACCACGCCGTAGGTGCCGGCGGGGACTTTCAGCGAGGCGTCGCGGACATCCGCGGCCTTGTCGCCGAAGATGGCCTTCAGCAGGCGTTCCTCGGGGCTAAGCTCGGTCTCGCTCTTCGGGGTGATCTTGCCCACCAATATGTCGCCGGGCTTGACTTCCGTGCCGGGGACCACGATGCCTTCGGCGTCCAGCCTGGCCAGAGCTTCCGCGCCCACGTTGGGGATGTCGCGGGTGGTCTCTTCAGGGCCGATCTTGGTCTGGGCCACGATGCAGTCGAAGCTTTCGATGTGCACCGAAGTGTAGAAGTCTTCCTTCAGGGCCCTTTCGGAAATGACGATGGCGTCCTCGAAGTTGTAGCCTTCCCAAGGCATGTAAGCGCAGAGGATGTTGCGTCCCAAAGAAAGAACGCCGTCCGCGGTGGCCGGGCCGTTGGCGATGACGTCGCCTTTCTTGACCTTGACGCCGGACTTGACGTAAGGATGATAGTTGATGGTGGTGGCGGCGTTGGAGCGCTTGAACTTCAGAAGCTCCTCGGTCTGCACCTGGCCCTTGGCGCCTTCGATGACGATATGGGTGGCGTCGCTTTCCTTGACGGTGCCGTCGATCTTGGCCAGAAGCACGGCGCCGGATTCGCGGGCTACCACTTCTTCCAGACCGGTCCTGACCATGGGCGCTTCGGTAGTCAGAAGCGGCACGGCCTGGCGCTGCATGTTGGAACCCATCAGGGCGCGGTTGGCGTCGTCGTGTTCCAGGAAGGGAATGAGGCCTGCGGCGATGGAGACGATCTGTTTCGGAGACACGTCGATGTACTGGATGTCGGTGGCCTTCACTTCTTTGAAGTCGCCGTTCCTGCGGGCTTTGATGCCTTCTTTCAGAACGAACCTGCCGTCCGGATGTCTCAGGGCGTTGGCCTGGGCGATGGTATATTTTTCTTCTTCGTTAGCCGCCAGGTATTTGACCTTGTCGGTAACTTTGCAGTTCTTAACTTCCAGATAGGGAGTTTCCATGAAGCCGTACTTGTTGGTCCTCATGTAGGTGCTCATGGAGGCGATAAGACCGATGTTGGCGCCTTCAGGAGTCTCAATAGGACAAATGCGGCCGTAATGGCTGTTGTGGACGTCGCGGACCTTGAAGCCGGCGCGGTCCCTGTTCAAGCCGCCGGGGCCCAGAGCGGACAGACGGCGCTTGTGGGTCAGCTCAGCCAGCGGATTCAGCTGATCCATGAACTGGGAGAGCTGGGAGCGGCCGAAGAAGTCCCTCATAAGGTTGGAGAGGATGCGCGGGTTGACGAGCTTCTCAGGCATGGGCACTTCCTGCTGCTGAGTGGTCGTCTGGTTGGTCATGCGGTCCTTGATATAGCGGTCCATGCGGGCCAGGGCGATGCGGCACTGGTTGGCCACCAGTTCGCCCACGGGGCGGATGCGCCTGTTGCCAAGGTGGTCGATGTCGTCCATCTTGACGTCGATCTCGGGATGCCTGGAGGATTTCTCGTTGCCGGCGGCCAGATCGAGAAGGTAAGCCAGGGCTTCCACAATGTCGTTGGTGTTCAGCGTCGTGCGCTTCAGTTCCTCTTCCTCCATGGAGAGGCCCAGCTTGCCGTTGAATTTATAACGGCCCACGTCGCTGAGATCATAAGTGGCGGAATCGAAGAAAAGGCGCTTCAAAGACCTTTCCGCCTGCTCCAGGCTGAACTGTTCGCCGGGAGAGAAGCGGCGGTAAATTTCGTGAAGCGCTTCTTTGTGGCGGTTCCTGATGGCTTCCACCGTGCCGGTTGAGCCGAAACGCTGCTTGTATTCTTCGTTCTCGTCTTCGATCATCCTCAGAAGAGGAGAACCGGCCGGGGCAGAGTAAACTTTGATCCTGGTAACGCCAGCCTTCAAAAGTTCTTCCAGTATGTCTTCGGTCAGCATCGAAGCCTTTTCCAAGACCGTCTCGCGGACGGTCACTTTCTGAGCCAGGAAAAGTCCTTCCAGATTCTTGATGTTCGTCTCGGTGATCTTGGCTTCCTTGTATTTGGGGTAGAAAAGATCCAAAAGCTGCTCGTCCCTTTCGTATTCGAGGGCCCTGAGGAGCGTGGTGGCTCTCACTCTCCTCCTGGAATGGCGGCGGTCGACGCTGATGTAAATGTTGTTCTTGAGGTCAAAAGTCGCCTCCAGCCACGTGCCGCGGCTGGGGATCAGGGTGAACCCGTAAAGGGGCACGCCCGTGGGGTGGGTGTTCTCGAGGTAGTAGATGCCGGGAGAACGCTGGAGCTGGCTGACGATGACGCGCTCCACACCGTTGATGATGAAAGTCCCGTTTTCCGTCATCATGGGGATCATGCCCAGGTTGACATTGTCTTCCTTGATGACTTCTTCGGACCCTTGTTTGCCCACAACTCTCAGTTTGGCTTTGATGGGGACTTCGTAGGTCTTCGAGCGGCGCTTGCATTCGTCGATGGTATATCTGGGGGCGCCGAAGGAATAGTGCACGAATTCCATTCTCAGCTTCTTGTTGTTGCTCTCGATGGGGAAAGCCTTGTTGAAAAGCAGCTGCAAACCTTCCTGCTTGCGTTCTTCGGGCATTTTGTCCTGCTGCAGGAATTGAGCGTAAGAATCACGCTGGACCGCCGTCAGGGGCGGCAGGGGAAATTCACCGAATTTTCCGCAGTAAACTTCCTCTATGTTGCCTTTTTTGGTGCGTTTCATGTAGTGGGAAAAACCTTGGGATTTTATGAAAAACACAACGTGGAAGGGGGAAAAACTTCCCCCGCCACGTTATGCATCAAGCTTCCGCTGATCGCGGAAATTGCGCCAATTGAGAACTTACTTGAGCTCGACGGTGCCGCCGGCAGCTTCGATCTGCTTTTTGATCTTTTCAGCCTCTTCCTTGGGAAGGGCTTCTTTCAAGGGTTTCGGGGCGCCTTCGACGAGGTCTTTGGCTTCCTTGAGGCCCAGGCCGGTGATGGCGCGGACTTCTTTGATGACGCCGATCTTGTTGGCGCCGGCGCCGGTCAGAATGACGTCGAATTCAGTCTTTTCTTCCTCTTTGGTGCCGTTGTCGCCACCAGTCGGATTGGCAACAACCACAGCGCCGGCGGCGGAGGCTTTGACGTCGTACTTCTCTTCTATAGCTTTCACCAGATCGTTGAGTTCCAGGACGGTGAGGTTATCGAAGGTGGAAAGAAGGGCTTGGATTTTTTCGTTATCAGTAGCCATGATATTCTCCTTTACCCGACAAGCGGGCAATTTGTAGTTATATTGTCAGTAACTTAATTGAGGCTGTAAAGTTAACTGAGTGCGTAAGCGGTTTAAAAAGAACTTTAACTGTTGCCGAAGATTACTCGGCGGCCGGCGCAGAAGCGCCTTCGCCTTGCTTCTTGGCGACTTGGTCCAAAACGCGGGCCAAGTTGGTGATAAGAACGTTGCCGACGCAGGCAAACTTTCTGATGGGGCCTTGCAGAGCGCTGGCCAGTTTGGCGTACAGCTCGTGCTTGGAAGGCAGAGAAGCCAGAGTCTTAACTTCCTCGGCCGTCAGGTAACGGGAGAGTTCCAAGAGACCGCAGCGGATCTCGAAATCCTTGTTGTCGTCGGCGAACTTCTTGATGGCCTTGGCCAGCTCGACCAGGTCGCCGTCGGTGGCGGCCAGGGCGTTCGCGCCGGTCAGGCTTTCTTTGAATTTCTCATCCACCGTTTCGGGCAGAGCGAGCTTCAGAAGACGGTTGGGGACCACGTGGAACGTGCCTTTGGCTTCAGCGATGCTGGAGCGCAAAGTACCGTTCTGCTGCGCTTTCATGCCGTGGTAGGAAGTGATCACCAAGAGCGTGCTCTTCTGGTACTTCTCCTGCATGTCGCGCACTATATATGTTTTTTCAATACGCATGATTATTCGTCCTTATTGTTTAGAGCATCGCCTCACGTTCAGCGTCGGCGACGTCGATCCGGTAACCCGGACCCATCGTCGAACTGATGGCAAGCTTCAGGATATAGGCTCCCTTGAGAGTCTGGGGACGAGCTTTGATGACGGCGTTGAGATAAGTCCTGATGTTTTCAAGCAGCTTATCCTTGCCGAAGCTGACTTTGCCGACCGCGCAATGCAGTCCGGCCTGTTTGTCAAGACGGAATTCCACTTTGCCGGCTTTGAATTCGTTGACGGCGGTGGTCACGTCGGCGGTAACGGTTCCGGCCTTGGGTGTGGGCATGAGTCCGCGGGGGCCCAGGACCTTACCGAGTTTACCAACTTCACGCATGGTGGCGGGAGTGGCGATGGCGACGTCGAAGTCGGTCCAGCCCTCCTGGATCTTGGCGACCAGATCTTCCAGTCCGGCGTACTCTGCGCCCGCCGCTTTGGCGGCGTCAACGTCGGCGCCGGTGGCGAACACCAAAACGCGCACAGTTTTGCCTGTGCCGTTGGGCAGGACCACCGTGGCGCGAACGGCCTGTTCAGCCTTTTTGGGATCGACGCCCAAAAGCATCTGAATATCGAGCGATTCGTCGAACTTGGTGCCGGATTGCGCGAGGACCTCGGTCAGCGCGTCCTGGAGCTTGTAGAGCCCGGATCTGTTGACTTTGGCCTTGTTGGCTTTGTGTCTTTTGCTAATAGACATATCGCGTTTTCCTTTTGTTACGCTCCCCCGGCCGATCTCCGGCGCGGGGTGGATTATGAGGATCTAATTAATATTAGTCCCCGACTACATCAATGCCCATACTGCGGGCAGTGCCTTCGACCATCAGCATCCCGGCTTCGACAGTGCGGGCGTTGAGGTCTTTCATTTTCTGTTCAGCAATCTTGCGCACCTGGCTTTTGGTGATGCGCCCGACTTTGTCGCGGTTGGGAACGCCGGAGGCGGTCTCGACGCCGGCAGCTTTCTTTATAAGAACGGCCACCGGGGGCTCCTTCATGATGAAGGTGAAGGATTTGTCCTGATAGACGGTGATAACGACCGGGGTCACGAGACCCTGTTCCTTATCCTTGGTTTGGGCGTTGAACTCTTTGCAGAAAGCCATGATGTTCACGCCGTGCTGACCAAGAGCGGGGCCGATAGGGGGCGCCGGGTTGGCCTGACCAGCTTTGATCTGCAGACGAATGATACCGGTTACTTTTTTGGGAGGCATATTTTATCTCCTTTAAGGATTGCTTTGTTCTTTTATTTATTAAATAAGTTGGATCAGGCTTCGCTTTTCTCCACCTGCCAGCTTTCCAGCTCCACCTTGGTTGAGCGGTTGAAGACCATGACGGAAACGGAAAGTTTTCCCCGTTCCTCGTCGATCTCCTCCACTAGGCCGTCGCACCCGTCGAAGGGTCCGTTAACGACCTTGACTCTGTCGCCAACTGAGAAAGCGATCCTAGGCGCGATACGTTCCTTAGAGGCCTCGATCTGAGCGAACATCTCCTCCACTTCACTGTCCGTGAGAGCTTTGGGCTTTTCGCCGCCGAGAAAGCCGATCACACCGTTGGTCTTCTTTACCAATTGCCAGGCTTCGCCGGTCATTTCCATTTGAATAAGGATATATCCGGGATAGAATTTGCGTATGTAAACGCGCTTCTTTCCGTTCCGGATATCCTGGACTTTTTCCGTGGGCACGACCACCTGCTTGATGACGTCGCCCATGTTGTACTGCTGGATCCTTTCGTTAAGCTGCAGTTCGGCCTGGAATTCCTGGCCGGACAAAGTGTTCAGAACATACCAGCTGTATTTGTGTTCTTCCTGAGGAGCCATAAACGATTATTTGGCGAATTTGAGGATCCAGGAGAAAAGGGTGTCGAGGGCAAAAAGATAAGCGGACATCACAAGAGAGCTTATGATGACGATCTTGGTGGCCTGCCAGAGCTGTTCTCTGCTGGTCCAGTCCACTTTCTTCAGTTCCTCGACTACTTCGCGCCAGAAGTTCACGAACTTCTGCCAAGCGGAAACTTTGACTTCTTCTTTCATATTTTTGGCTTGCGTGTGATCCAGGATGGCGAGGCAGGAGAGACTCGAACTCCCAACCGACGGTTTTGGAAACCGTAACTCTAACCAATTGAGCTACTGCCCCGCACCCTAAAGATTGTTAGCTGCGCGTTTCGCGATGAAGAGTATGCTTGCGGTCAAAGGGGCAGTATTTGCTGCGTTCCAGACGACCGGTGGTTTTCTTACGGTCTTTTTTGGTGGTGTAGTTGCGGCGGCCGCATTCGGTGCAGGCCAGCGTGATGATTTCTCTTGCCATGGTCTTAACTCCTTTAATTTAAAAATCCGTGAACGCACCTTATGCCATGACAGAATCGAGGAAAGAGGCTTTTCCTTTACTCCGGCGCATGGAGGCAATCCCAAGATGGAGCCCGAGACGAGAATTGAACTCGTGACCTCGTCCTTACCAAGGACGCGCTCTACCATCTGAGCTACCCGGGCATCCTGTTGGGTTGCGCCTGTTACCGTACATCGCTTTTTGAGGGCGCAATTCAAGGAAACACTATTGTATGAAATGTCCGTTCTAAAATCAACCCCCCGGTTGGCGTCCCCCTACCCCAAAGCATAACAAAGGCAAATTCAATGTGTTAGCCAAAAAGCCGCCCGCCCCCGTTTCCCGCCTTTTTCCCCCTTTTTCCAAAAGTCCCCGAGAGACGCCGCGCACAAAAATCAAATCCCGCGGTTTGCGCGGACACACTCTCTTTGGTAGAATAGGAGCGCTGATTTTTAAACCAACAATTTAACTTACGGAGTTGATCATGAAAAATTTCGCGGTATCTCTGATACTTCTCACCTTCGTGGCGGCCTCTTTGGCCCAGGCCACTCTGACCGTTTATCCCATCGCGGAAAAAGGCAACACCAGCTACAGCTTCAGCCTTAAGGGCGAAGACCGCGGCTACGCCATCGAAAACATCGACGCCACGGAAGGCGAATTCTACATCCACCTCTGCTACGGCCACACGGTCGTAACGAAGGGCTACAAGCTGGAAGGCGACAAAAAAGGCAAGAAGTACACCGGCGGCACCAGTTCCGAAACCTTCACCTATTCCCCCAAGAAGGGCGCCTGGTCATACAAAGCCAGCAACGTGAACTCCTCCTTCGATCTGGGCTACTTCAACAAGGACACCCACAATCCCTCCTACGACAGCATCTTCGACACCAAGGGCAAAGCCAGCGCCAAGGGCGTCCTGGACGAGGACATCACCGAGACGCTCAAGGAAGGCAAGAAGTTCTTCGGCCTCTTCTGCGATACCGAGGAACCCACAATGCTTATCAGAGGCAAGGCCACCGGAAAAG
>JAGCGH010000133.1 GCA_017649705.1 bacterium | reverse complement strand
GTAGAAGTAGCAGCCCAAACTGTGTCCGAAGAGGCCGCCGTCCTCGGGGCCGGAGCTGCCGGATTGTTCGTGGGAGTGGTTGCAGCCCATGTTATGGCCCCACTCGTGTATCCAGGAATAGCTGGTCCCGCCTATGTAGCTAAGCAAAACCACATGGTAAGCCGATCCTTCAGAGCCTGTCGGGCTCCCGTGAACATAGCCAAGGCCGGCCCAGCCAGGAGTCATATACTTAGGGCAATAGCACATGAAATCGGCGCCCAGCTTGTCCCTCAAGGCCGGAACGAACTCGAAGCCATCGGTGCCGGATGAGAAACGGCCGAGGTCGAGGCTGGAGTCTTTCGTTTCCTCATAATCACAGAGGTAAGTACCGACGCAGGTAAGCTTGGCATGAATTTGACTATTTTGCATAGCCTGGTTGCCATAGGCCATGCCGGATGCCACCTTGGCATTGGCGGCTTCAAGACTGCCGGCCTCTTCAACCGAGAGCGTGGTGAAAACGACCGCTATCGTCAATTCGACCTCCTCGTCGTCGTCCCAGTTGGCGGCCCAGGCGGCCTGCTCCGGGGTGAGGTCCATGACGCGGGCGCCCATAATGGAGTTCTCTTCCCAAACGGGCACCTCTTCAGGGCAGGTCATCTCGGCGCAGCACTCGCTGAAAGAGCATTCCTTGACAGAATAGACGCCCTGACTCTTGGTGCCGTTGATCTCATAGAGAACGTCGGCCTTGAGATCTTCCACCACGCCGTAAAGAACATTGGGACCGGCCGCGATGCGCCACTGGCCCGCGAAACCATCAAGATCACCGGCCCGGCACACGATGCCGTTCACGTCTTTGACAGCGTAAGTGACGCTGCCCTTAAGTTCGCCCTGGGGCGTCAGGAATGTCACCGTGTCGCCGATCTGAAGCTCGGCCAGGGAAAACATGACGTTCTCGACCTTCGGTTCCGGAGCGTTGGGGTACGCCGAGGAGATCGCGGAAGACTGAGCTTCGTTGGGGCTGAGAGTAAGGCAAAAATCCGCGGCGAAAGACGTCGCTGTCAAGAAGACCGCAATAACGGCGGCCAGATACTGGTAGTGCTTGCGCATGAAAACCTCCTAGTGATTATTTTCTCCATTTTACCAAAATTTGTGATTTTGAAAATTTTTATGGCGGCTGAGCCTTGTTTCATTTTCCATTTTTAGATAAAATAGAAAGATACTCGAAATAAAATTGATAACTATGCTTATTTTCATCCCATAAAGGAGGGTCGTCATGAACCTTAACAAATATCTCCCCGCTCTGCTCGCGGGCCTTATGTCCATCGGCCTGTTGGCTGACGTCCTTATCAGTGAATTCACCTACGACGCCAAGAAGCCCTTCAAGAGCGACGACTGGGTGGAGCTCTGCAACTACGGCGACGGCGCCGTCGATATCTCCGGCTGGAAGCTCGGCGACGACAAATATGAAGACGGCGGAACCGTTTACACAGTTCCGGAAGGCACCACCCTGGCCCCCGGAGAATGCGTGGTCCTCTATTCCGACGCGGCTTTCACCAGCATCTATCCCGACGTGACGAACATTCTCGGCCCCACCGGCATAGGCTACAGCAAGAGCGACGACGCCGTCGTCCTTATGGACAAGACCGGCAAAGTTCAGCACAAGATCGAATACTCCACCATTTCTGACGGCGGCGAATGGCCGGACGGCTCCGCCTACTCCAACGTTCTGGTCTACCCATACGCCGACTACAACAACTCCTGGCAGACCTGGAACGTCAGCTCCTCCGAAGGCGGCTCTCCTGGCGTGAAAAACCCTGAGACCTGCGGTCTTTACGCCTCAAAGCACAGCCGCAACCCCAATGCCCCGACTTCCGTCACCGCCCCGGAGATCCATATCTGGGCCTACGACGCAAGCAGAGCTGACAAGCAAGTGAAGAGCGCCAAGATCTACTACAACACCAAAGAAAGCGGTTCGTACACTCCCGTTGACATGACTCTTGCGGAAGGCAACGAATGGGTCTGCACCCTGCCTGTCTTCCCTGACGGCACGACCGTCTTCTACTACGCCGTGGTAGAAGACCACGACGGCAACACCTTAAGGAAATACTGGAACGGCTACAGAGCCCCCTACATGTACATCGTCACCAACGATCCCGTTTATTCCGGCATCGTCATCAACGAGATCATGTACCAGTGCCTGGACATCGCCTACACCAACACCAAGGGCAACTGCAAAAATTACGAGTACGTCGAGCTCTTCAACCGCACCGATGAAGACATCGACGTCAGCTACTGGCGCTTCGAGACTGAAGACGACAAATACCGCCTCCCCGGGGACACCGTCCTGGGCGCCGGGGAGTTTTTGCTCATCACCGACCGCAAAGAAGCCGTCGAGACCGTTTACGCCCTCCCCGTGGGCGCCGCGATCTATGAGTTCGACTTCGGCCTCTCCAACGACAGCGACACCATCTCCTTGCAGAACGCCAACGGACAGGAAGTGGACACCGTCACCTACAAATCCACCTCCCCCTGGCCCACCGGCTGCGCGGGCTTAGGGCCCTCCCTGGAACTCAGCGACCCCAACGCCGACAACACTCAGCCCACCGCCTGGGCCTCTTCGGTCGCGATCTACGGAACTCCCTGCGAGACCAACAGCGTGCCCGAACCGGCTTTCGCGATCATGGCCTTGCTTGCTCTTGCCGCCGCCTGCTTCAGAAGGTAGTTTGAGAGTCATAAAGTGTGGCTTTGGCTTAGATATCTGCTCATTATCGTCCTTTCCGGCGTCGTTCTGTATTTCGTTTTGCAGACCGACGTCGCCGCTTTGAAGTGTCCTTTTGAGCTCGAAGCTTCCGAGCAGTGGACCATCCAGCAGGAAAGGCCCGGAGATTTCATAGCCAAGCACCTCAAAGGCCGCATGCAGGCTCTGGCCGGGGTCACAACCTTCCGTTTCGAGCGCTACGACGTGGTCAACACGGAATTGGCG
>JAGCGH010000132.1 GCA_017649705.1 bacterium | reverse complement strand
GTTGATGGCTCTGACCGAGCCGTTGCGGCCGTCGGCGATCATGAAGGGAGGCAGGTCCTTGTTGATGACGCTGCTGCCGGAAATCATGGCGTAGCGCCCGATGCGGCAGAACTGGTGCATGCCACTTAGCCCGCTGATGATGCAGCGATCGAAGAGCTGCGTATGTCCCGGGCACCCGGAGAAGGAGACCATGGTGACGTAGTTGCCCACGGTGCAGTCGTGGGCTATGTGGGTGTTGGCCATGAGGTAGTTGTGGCTGCCCACGGTGGTGGTGGCGTTCTCCTCGGAGCCTTCGGTCCCGCAGTGGATCGTCACGTTCTCACGGATGATATTCTCGTCTCCGATCTTGACATAGGTCACCATGCCTTCGCTCCAGCCTATGTCCTGGGGAGGCGTGCCGATGCTGCAGTTGGGATATATCTTGTTCCCGGCGCCTATTTCCACGTAGCCGTCAATATAAACGTAAGCCACGAGCTTGTTGTTGGGGCCGATCTTGACGTGTTCGCCAATGACGCAGTAGGGTCCTATTTCGGTGGTTTCGTCGATCTGGGCTCCGGGAGCCACGACGGCGGTGGGATGTATGGACATGGTTGCTCCTTTATTTTTTTAGTTCCTTGAATTATATTGATATTCCGGTAAGGTGTCAACTTATCATTGTCCCGTTCCGGCCGCTTTTCCTCTGGCGCGTAGGAGGCTCCCTTGCAATCGGAAGCCGTTTTTAGTATTATCTTCCTTACCTTAAGTGGACGTTTAGCTCAGTTGGTTAGAGCGCTACCTTCACACGGTAGAGGTCACTAGTTCGAGTCTAGTAACGTCCACCATTTTTTATTTTTGGGCAAAAAGCATCTCTATAATTGCTAAAATAGAGATATGGAACTAAAAACTGAAAGCATCTGCCCCGTCTGTCTTAAGATTGTTCCCGCCCTAAAGATCAAGAAGGGCCGGGATATCGTTTTGGAAAAGGCTTGCCCCGAACACGGAACGTTTTCTGCCATTATTGCCAAAGACGCCCAGCGCTTCCTGGACAAGACTTTCGACGTGGAGGGCCAGGCTTTCCAGCCCATAACGGAATACAAGGGCGAATGCGGCAGCGACTGCGGCTGGTGCGGCGAGCACCGCCAGCACATCTGCACGGGGCTCATCGAAGTTACGGAAGACTGCAACCTAAGGTGCGCGATCTGCTATTTCGGCAAAAAAACTCCGGAACACATTTCCCTCGAGGAATTCCAGCGGCGTCTAGACGCGCTCCTGACCGTCGAGAAGGGGCATTTGGACGTTTTGCAGCTGTCCGGCGGGGAATGCCTAATCCATCCCAAATTCGATGAGCTTCTAAACGCCGCTCTGAAAGCCGACGTCGGCCGCGTTCTCATCAACACCAACGGCCTTGCGCTCCTCGATGACGAAAAGCTTTTCGCGCTTATAAAAGATCACAGGGACAGGGTGGAAGTTTACCTGCAGTTCGACGGATTTGACGACGAGGTTTACAAGGCTCTGCGCGGACGTCCGCTCTTGAAGGAAAAACTTTCCCTGATAGAGAAGCTCAACGCCGCCGAAGTAAAGATCTGCCTGGCGGTCACGGTCTACCAGGGCAACCTGAAAGAGATCCCCAAGATCCTGGACCTTTCCGTAAAGACAAAACACATTTCCGGAATAACATTCCAGCGCCTGACGAAAGTGGGCAGCGCAAAGGATTCCTCCCTTCCTTCCGTTTTCCAGGAGGACATATTGCTCGCCATAGCCGGAAGCAATCTCATGGCCTACAAGGATCTCATCCCGCTGCCCTGCTCGCATCCCAACTGCACCAGCCTGGGCTTCCTTTTCTGCCAGGGGGATAAGGTCTATTCTTTGGGCGACTACGTTGACTTCACGAAATGCAAGGGAACCATATCCAACCGCATCGCCTTCGACAAGACGATCCTCGACTACATGAAAAAGAACGTCTGCAAGTGTTTCGTTGGAAAGGTCCTCGGCTCCTCCTTCATGCTTGAGAAGCTTCAGGAGTTCGCGGAAGGCGACGGATCCACCCACAAGGACATGAAGATCGTGCGCGTCATAGTAAAGAACTTCATGGACACGGATAATTTCGACTGGGAGCGCGCGAGAAAATGCTGCACCGGAGTCTCCGTCGGCAAGGGCAAGGTGATCCCTTTCTGCGTGCACAATCTTTTAAGATCCAAAATGGAGCAATGACATTTATGGACGAAGAAGACGTTAAATATTTGAAAGAACTTTCGGAAGAAAGACAAAGCGAAAAAACGGGCGAACAGGAAGAGCCCAATTACGCGAAGTCCGTGGCAAAAGGCGTGCTGGGCTTCATTCTGACCTTTATCGGCATACCGGTCGTTCTTTTCGGCACCTGCCTTTTAAATCTTGCGATCTACGACGGAGGCAAGGTCAACGAAGCCGTGCTCACTGTCATCTGGCTTGGCTTTCCGGTGGTATTGTGCCTGATCATAGCCTGGCTGACCAAAAACATCTGGGTCGTCTACGGGCTTCTGTGCTTTATCCTTGTGGTATTGATCATTTGGCTGGCTAATTTATAAATGTCGCGCTATTTCCTTTTTGAGATCATTGGCATTGCCGCGGGCGCTTTGACTGCCTGGATGATTAAGATGCCGGCTGTGAAGAGCGACCGCAAGCTCGACGTTTACATCTGCGGTGTCCTGGGGATGCTGATCGGCATGAAGGCACCGGTCATCTTGACTTACGGCTTTTCCGGCGACATGCTGATCAACGGGAAAAGCTACATGGGAGGCCTTCTCGGCGCTTTCACCGCCATCAATCTCTACAAAGCTTTCTCTCGCCAGACTTCCGCTTCCTTCGGCGGCCGTTTCGTCATTCCTTTGGCCGTGGCGGCGGGCTTCGGCAAGATCGGCTGCTACATGAACGGCTGCTGCGGCGGGAATTTTATCCTTCCCGTCCAGTTCGTGGAAAGCGTTTTCCAATTTGTGGCCGCCCTGCTTCTTTTCCTGTTTTATTTCAGGACCAAAAGGGCCGATCTGCTTTTCCCGATCTATCTTTTGGCTTATCTTGTCATGCGCTTTCTGGTGGAATTCGTAAGGATAGAGCCGCGCGTCATAGGCCCTTTCACCATTTACCATATTCTCGCCGCTGTTTTCATCCCCATATTAATTTACATTATCGCGAGGCGTTCTCATGCTGGAGTTTGTCAATAAATTAGCGGCTCGTTCCGTAGACCCGACGCTTTTCCTGATAGGAATGGGCTTTGTTTACGCAACGGGCGTCGTTCTTCTCGTCGCCGTCGTTTTAAAGTTCATCGAGCACGCGAAAAACCGCCAGAAACTCGACAAGGAAGCTCAAAACTGGTTCGCCACCAGGGAAATGACGATCCTGGTGATCCTTTTGTTTCCCTTCTGGCTGAATTCCTTCGGCCAATTCAAAATAGAAGACAATGTCACTCGCTATATCTTTTTCGCGATTGGCCTCGCTGCACTGCTTTTCGCCACCTTCTGGCACATCTGGGCCAAAGTCAACATCGGTAAACTCTGGTCGGACGACATCGAGATAAAGGAAACGCATCCCATAATAATCCGCGGCGCCTTCTCTTTGGCCAGGCACCCGATGTATGCCTCGCTGCTTCTTTGGTGCGCCGGCTGCTCAATTTTGCTTTTCAACTTCATGAGCTTCCTGGCGGTCGCGCTCATCTTCCTTCCCTTGATGTACAAAAGGGCCAAAGACGAGGAACAGCTGCTTATCCAAAAAGATCCCGACTATCTCCTCTACCAGAACAACACCCGCATGCTGACGCCGACAATTGCCGGCTGGTGGTCGATC
>JAGCGH010000131.1 GCA_017649705.1 bacterium | reverse complement strand
TGTGGGCGCCATGGCCGAGACCGCTGTTTTAAGCGCCGCTTACGGCGTTACGTCTTTCAGCGCCGAGGGCGTCAGGGGCTATAACACTTCCGGCGGTGAAGTGACCGGCGTTTTCGACGATTACAAGTTCCAAGGTTCCGGCGAATCCAGTTACGGCATCACCGTCTCCGGCGGAAATCATAAGATCGCCGTGGAAGACCTGCGCATCGTTTCCAGCAACAGCTTCACTTTCGAGATCAACGCTGGTTCGGTGACTTTGGATCTCGCCGGCAGCAACGCCTTCGTTTCCGGCGCCAGCTGCGGCATCCTGGTCGACAGCTCCGCGTCCCTTACAATTACTGGCGAAGGCTCTCTTACTGCTATCGCCACCGCCGAGTTTGACGACGGGAAATCCAACGGCTGCGCGGGACTTGGCGGCTACGCCGGCGAGAACAGCGGCGCTATTACAATTGATAGCGGCGCGCTCTACGTCCGCGGCGCGGTCTACGCTTCCGGTATCGGCGGCGGCGCCCACGGCATTACCGACGTGACAATTAACGGCGGCACGGTCTTCGCCTTCGGCGGAAACTACGGCGCCGGCATCGGCGGCGGCACGGGCTGGGAAGGCACGGCCGGCAAGATCACCATCAACGGCGGCTATGTTTACGCGGAAGCCAACAACGGCGCCGGCATCGGCTGCGGCGACGAGGGCGGCCACAACGACTATCCCGCCGGCGAAGTGACGATCAACGGCGGCACCATTGAAGCCTTCAGCATCGGCGGCGCCGGCATCGGCGCGGGCTCCGGCCCGGACGATTCCGGCCGCGGACCGAAGATCACCATTACTGGCGGCTCCATCTACGCCTACTCCAGCCAGGGCGAGGAGATCGGCCCGGGCAGAAACCACAGCCAGTGCCCTGACCTTGTGAACGCCAAAGGCGAAAAAGTTTACAAGGTGACCATCTACGGCGCCCAGCCGGAAGACGGCTCCTTCTTCTCCTGCACCGTCGCGAGAGAAGGCGACGAAAGCTTCAGCTACGTTTACGAAGGCTACGGCCATTCCATGGGGCCGGACCTTTATTTCCACCTGCCCAACGGCGAATACACCGTAACCTGCGGTGAAGAGGAATACGTCGGCACGGTCGACGGCGCCGACACCTATTTCGTCAAGAAAGCCACAGGCTCCATAGATCTTTCCGTGGAATACGGCGACACCGTCTTTACCTCCCGCGGCGTGGACGGCTACACCACGGGCGGCAGCCACGTCGTGGGCCTCTATGAAGAGTATATCCTGAACGGCCACACCGAAGAGTACACCATCAAAGTTACCAGCGGCCTGCATCAGATAACCATTACGAACGTTCTTGTGGCGACCACCAACAGCTGCGCCTTCGACATCGAAAGCTCTATCGTCACCCTGTCCATAGCCGGCAGCAACGCTTTCGTTTCCGGCGGCGGCTGCGGCATCCACGTCGCCAAGAACTCTGCTCTTACCATCGTCGGCATCGGCGAAGGTTCCGTTACCGCCATCGCCACCGGCGAGGACGGAGCGGGCGGCCTTGCCTGCGCCGGATTGGGCGGCGGCAACAACGAAGCCAACGGCCCCATCGTTATCGAGAGCGGCTCCGTCATAGCCCAGGGCGCGGCTTACGCGGCGGGCATTGGCGGCGGCGCCCAGGCTCCCGCTGACGTGACCATCAAGGGCGGCGAAGTTTACGCCGTAGCCGGTGTCTTCGGCGCAGGCATCGGCGGCGGCACCGGCTGGGGCGGCTACGCCGGCACCATCAACATTGAAGGCGGCTATGTCGCGGCGTACGCGGTCAACGGCGCGGCGATCGGCTGCGGCGACGAGGGCGGACACAACGTCTATCCCGCCGGCACGGTCAATATCACTGGCGGCACCATTTCGGTGGAAAGCAACGACGGCGCCGGCATCGGCGCGGGCTCCGGTCCGGAAGATTCCGGCCGCGGCCCCAACATCTTCCTTAGCAACTGCTCCGTTTACGCCCTGTCCGTGACCGGCATGCCCATAGGCCCGGGCAAGGCCATGGGCGAATGCCCGGCTCCCCTTGACAAGGAAGGCGGAAAAGAAGTCTACGGCGCCTTGCTGCCCGAAATCCTGCCCGACCAGGAAACCTACCGCACCATCTACGGCGTGAAGCTCAGCGACGTTTCCTTCGAGTACACTTACTACGGCCGCGGGCACTTTGTCGAGGAAGACCTCTTCTTCCCCTTTGGCTCCCTGCAGTTCTATCTGCCCAACGGCAGCTATGTGGTCCAGGGCGACGACACCCTGCCCTACGGCGGAACGGTGAAGGACGAGGACACGATCTTCGAGGTGGTGCCGGAGCCGGCCCTCGCCGCGCTGGCGCTCCTCGCTCTTGCGGCCCTCCTCCGCAGGAAGTAAGCGCTCCCGCGCTCAACGCAAAAAGGCTCTCCTTCCCTGGAGAGCCTTTTTTGTTGCCATGATATTTGCAAGTTCAACTTGCAAATATCATGGAGATTATGATAATATAGTTGCGTCTAAAATAAGGAAGGAGTTTGTTATGATTCAACGCGAAATGACCAAAGTCATGAAAGCAAGAGCCAAGGAATATCCCGTTTTAACCGTCGTTGGCCCGCGGCAGTCAGGAAAAACCACCTTGGTAAGATCATGCTTCCCGAATTACAATTACGCCAACCTGGAAGATCCAGAGACTCGTGATCTGGCCGAATCAGATTACAAGCGGTTTCTATCGGCATACAAAACGCCATTGATAATCGACGAGATCCAGAGAGTGCCGAAACTGGCTTCGGCAATACAGGTCAAAGTGGACGAAAACAGAAGCAAAACTGGGCAATATATTCTTACTGGGTCACATCAGCCTGTGCTTAAACAGACTGTCACGCAGTCTTTGGCTGGCAGAAGCGCCTTTTTGGAATTATTGCCCTTGACCTTTTCCGAACTATATAAAGGCGTAAGCAAAAAAGATGTTGACGTTGACGATTTGATCTTGACCGGCACGATGCCGGAATTGACCAACGGGCGCATAAAACCGTCCGTGTATTATAAAAACTATGTAAATTCATACATTGAAAGAGATGTCAGGCTCATTTCCAACATAGAGAACACATCATCTTTCAACCGCTTTTTAGTCTTGCTGGCCGGAAGGATCGGACAGCTTGTAAATCTAAACACGCTTTCCGGAGAAGTCGGCGTAAGCCATACCACGCTTAATTCATGGCTTAATATTTTGGAAGCGTCTTTCATAGTTTTTCGCTTAGAGCCATATTATGCCAATATCGGGAAAAGACTTATTAAAACCCCAAAGATCTACTTTACCGAAACAGGACTTGCTGCCTACCTTTTGGGTATCAAAAATTCTGAACAAGTCAGCAGCCATCCGCTTAGGGGCAATCTTTTTGAAAATCTCGTTGCCGGAGATATCCTTCGTCACGAAAAAAACGCTGATAATGATGGGGACTTATTCTTCTTCAGGACCACGAACGGCTTGGAGATTGATTTGCTTCGCCTTTATAACGACAGTTTTCAACCAATAGAAATCAAATCGTCCATGACTTACAATCCCTCCTTGGAGAACTCCTTGGAGCGCTTTATGGACATTTTTCCTAAAGTTGTTAAACCGACGCTTATATATGCCGGAAAGAATATTCCTCCCGGAGACAAAAAGATCGAGTGGCGCAATTATCTTGATTTTAAGCTTTAAAAAAGGCTCAGAGCAATTTTGTTCGCTTGGGCTCGTCGGCGAGCCAGCGCGAAAGGATCTCGGCTTTTTTCGCCTCGCTGAGCGCGCAGCCCGGCTGCTCTTTGCGCAAACGGGGCAGGAGGGCCCCCAGCGAGGCCGCAAAGGCCGCTGAAATGTTCAGGCTCTCTACGAACCCGTACATTGGGAGAAAGGCCCTTAGATCGCATTCAGCTAAGGATTCCTCCCCTACGCCGCGGTGCTCGTTGCCGAAAATGAGGGCGATGGGTTTGTCCAAGGGGAGGTCGGGAAGGGGGAAGGCCTTTTCCCCGTCCTTCAGGAGGGCGGTGGCGACTATGAGGCGGCCTTCAGATCGGAGGTAGTCGAAGCAGGCTTTGTGCTCGTGCCAAAACTTGAGATCCAGCCAGCGCTCGCTGCCTTTGGAGATCTTTCTTTCCAGCTCGAATTTCTCGCTGGTGGTGATGATGTGGATCTCCTGGAGGCCGAAGGCTTCGCAAGTGCGTAAGACCGCCGCGAAATTATAGGGGTCGTAAACGTTGTCCAATACGGGAACGCAGTAGTCGGTCCTTTTGTCGAGGACAGCTTTGATCTTTTCCAGGCGTTCCGGGGTCATTTTATTTCCCCTGGGTAAAGAAGAAGGATCGGCGGTAGGTCCGGCCGTCCCGGGCTTTGATCTTGATGGCGCAGGTGACGCGGGCGTCGTCCTTGGGGGCCCGGAAGATGAGCGTGTTCCCATCCTGGCGGAACTGGGGATGCTCGTGGTTGCAGCGGATGGTCATTTCCCCGCCCTGGCGCCAGGCCTGGAGCAATTCGTCGCTCAAAGTCAGGCGGCACTCCGCTCCCTTTTTGGTCCTGGCGCCGTCTCCCGGGCGTTCCAGATAGGCCTCGGCGTAAGGTTCCGCGAGCCAGGAGGCGAAGGTGGAAAGGGAGGTAGACTGGTTGACCTGGTAGCGGGAGAGGAGGTAGGGGTCGCTGTTTTTCGAGTTCTGCCCGGCGTTGACGGTGGTGGCGGTTTCAAAGCCGGCCTTGTCGAGAAGCTTGAAGCAGTCCTCGCTGTAATAGCCGTAGGGGAAGCAGAAGTCTGTCACGGATATTCCGGTCTTTTCCTCTATGACTTTTTTGGCGTCTATTATCTCTTCTTTGATGCGGGCTTTGTAGTTGCGGTCGCTTTCGTTTTTGTCGGGAGTGAGTTTCGGGTGCGTCATGGAGTGGCAGCCCACGGTGTGGCCTCTTTTCGCCAAAGATTGGATCTGCTTCCAGTTCATGGCGGCGGAGCCTCCCACGAAGTCGGGGTAGACGTAGAAGACGCCCCGGAAGCCGTATTTTTCCAAAAGGGGAACGGCGTTCTGGTACTGGGATTTCCAGCCGTCGTCGAAGGTCAGGATGACGCACTTTTGGGGGAGACCTATCCTGCCGTCGCAGTAGTCGAGCCACTCACTTGGCGAGACGGAATAGTAGCCTTCCCTCTTCAGGTAGGCTAATTCTTCCTCGAGCTTCCCTTTCGAAATTATCATGTCGCCGGACTTGTCGTTTCTGACCTGGTGATACATGATGATAGGAATGCTAGCGGGGCCCGCGCCTTTCTTGACCGCCGGCGGGGGCGGGGGCGGCGGAGGGGGCGGCGGTTCCAGATCCCCCAGCTGCTCCAGGTCGGCGGGGGCGACTTTTTTCTCCTGTTCCGCGGCCGCCTGCTTTTGCCGTTCCGCCAGTTTTTCCGCGTCGGAGATTATTTCCTCGGCCTTCAGATATTCGTTCACGGCGTCCTGGCCGGAGGCGACGCCGGTCGGCCGCTCACCCTCGGTGGCGCAGCCGAAAAGCAAAAAGGCCGCCAGGAAGGCGGCCGCGATAATTGTTAACGGCCGCTTCATTCTTTCCTTATAAGCTTCCCGTTTAAGACCTGAATGTACAGGAACCCGCTGAGGTTTTCCTGCAAGCCGTCCGAGAAGGTGACCGGGTTGGGGCAGGAGACGGCTTCAGAATAGCCAGTAAGTTCGGCGTTCCCGCCCTTGAACTCAATGCTTTCCGCGGCTTCCAGGGGAACGTCGCACTCGGCTTCGAAAGAGCCCGCCAGCATCAAGAAAGTTTCGCACTTAACGCTTCCCTCCAACCGTCCGCGCCTGCCCTTCAAATTAACTTTCTCCGCGGTGATGCCAGCGTCGTTCGTTGAATCCTGAATAATGGAGACGCTGGAGTTGTCGGCGGTGAAAGTCTCGCAGACAAGAGACTGCGAGCGGCTGGCGACCTTAAGCGTTGTGTTGGTGAGCTCCACGGCGCAGTCGCATATGAAAGCGTTGGTGTCCTGGTTGGAGA
>JAGCGH010000019.1 GCA_017649705.1 bacterium | reverse complement strand
GCGCGTCATGGGGATCGTTTCCAGAGGCGGATCCCTTATGGCGGAGTGGATGCTCGAGCACGACAAGGAAAATCCTCTCTACGAGAACTGGGACAAGGTGCTTGACATTCTCGTCAAGCACGACGTGACGGTCTCCCTTGGAGACGGGCTGCGTCCCGGTTGTCTGGCCGACGCTTCCGACGAGGCGCAGTTCTCGGAACTTTCCGTTCTGGGAGAGCTGGTCACCGCCTGCCGCGAAAGGGGCGTGCAGGTCATGGTGGAAGGGCCGGGCCACATTCCTTTCAACGAAATAAAGATGAACATGGAGAAGGAGCAGGAACTATGTTTCGGCGCGCCCTTCTACGTGCTCGGCCCCGTTGTCACGGACATCGCTCCCGGCTACGATCATTTGGTCTCAGCCATCGGCGCAACGGCGGCCGCCACCTACGGCGCTTCGCTTTTGTGCTACGTCACGCCGGCGGAGCATCTGGGTCTTCCCACCGAGGAGGACGTCAAGCAAGGCTGCGTGGCTTATAAAATCGCCGCGCACGCCGGCGACGTGGCCAGGGGCTTCCCGGGCGCCGCGGACATCGATCTTAAGATGTCGGAGGCGCGGCGCGATTTCAACTGGGACAAGCAGTTCGAGTGCGCCCTGGATCCCGAGACCGCCAAAGCAAGGTGGATGAAGGGCGAGCCCGAAAGCCACGACGAGGATCACTGCACCATGTGTGGGAAGGAATTCTGCGCGGTCAGGACCAGCAAGAGAATAAAAGAACTTTTAGCCAAAAAAATATGAGGAATATAAAATGAAGAAAGAAGTAATGGAAGAGACTATTTCCGGCGCTATAGTAAAGAGTTTTTTCAAGAAACTGCAGGACAACATGGCCCTCGACGTGGCCATCGCGGGCGCCGGTCCCTCCGGCCTGGTGGCCGCCTATTATTTGGCCAAGAAAGGGCTTAAGGTCGCCATCTTCGAATCGAAGCTGGCGCCCGGCGGCGGCATCTGGGGCGGCGGCATGCTCATGAACGAAGTGGTCGTCCAGGACGACGCTGCCAAGATATTGCATGAATTCGGCATCACCACCGTGCCCATCAAGAAAGGCTACCACACCGTGGATAGCGTGGAAATGGCTTCCGGGCTTATTTTCGGAGCGCGCCACGCCGGAGCGGTCATCTTCAACACGGTGACCATAGAGGATGTGGTCATGCACAATGACGTGGTTTCCGGCGTGGTCATCAACTGGAATCCCGTGGTGAGGCTGGAAATGCACGTTGATCCGCTGGTGGTAACGACCAGGGCGCTGATCGACGGCACGGGACATCCCAACGAGATCGTCAGGAAGGTGGTCAGCAAAGCCGGCGTAAAGATCGATTCGCCCACCGGCGGCGTGATGGGCGAGAAGCCCATGTGGATGGAGGACGGCGAAAGGACGACGCTCATCAACACCAAGAAACTCTACCCCGGCCTCTACGCCTCCGGCATGGCGGCCAACAACGTCCAGGGCGGCTTCCGTATGGGACCCATTTTCGGCGGCATGCTGAAAAGCGGCAAAAAGGTCGCCGATCTTGTGGAAGCGGATCTGAAGAAATGAAGATAGAAGACGGTTTCGGATTATACCTTGTGATGACGGATCCTGTGGTCGGCTACGCCAAGTGCGCCGAGGCGGCCGTCAGATGCGGCGTGCGCTTCGTCCAGCTGAGGATGAAGAACGCTGCGCCCGAGGATGTCCTCAAAGAAGCCAGGGAAGTCCGGGCCGTCACCAAGGGAACGGAAACGCTGTTCATAATGAACGACGATCCGGAGCTGGCGGTGAAATGCGAAGCGGACGGCGTGCATTTGGGCCAGGGCGACATGCCGCTTAGGCTGGCTATGGCGCGCTTTCCTATGCTGAAGCTCTTCGGACTTTCCACGCACAACCTTGGCCAGGTGCAGGCGGCCTGCGAATTCACCCCGGACTACATCGGCGTGGGGCCTGTATACGCCACGCCCACCAAAGCCATACCCGACCCGACGCTGGGAATTGACGGAGCCGCCGAGATGATCAAGGCGGCGCCCTGCCCGGCGGTGGCCATAGGGGGCATCAACAGTGAAAACTTACCTTTAATAAAACGCGCCGGCGCCCGGAACTTCTCCGTGGTGCGGGCCGTTTGCCAAAATAATGATCCGGAATCCGCGATCAAAAGATTGCAGGAGATCTGGGCAACCGCGGACAAATAACATGAAAAAACAAACGAAGTATGTCTTCATCACGGGCGGCGTGGTGTCGAGCCTAGGGAAGGGGATCACCTCCGCAAGTCTGGCCTTGCTTTTGAAAAGCCGGGGCTATAACGTTTTCATGCAGAAACTGGATCCCTATCTGAACATCGATCCGGGAACCATGAGCCCCTATCAGCACGGCGAGGTCTTCGTGACGGACGACGGCACGGAAGCGGACCTGGACTTAGGGCACTACGAGCGCTTCGCGGGCGTCACCTGCAGCAAGGCTTCCAACTACACCAGCGGAAAAATATATTCAGCGGTCCTGCAGCGTGAGCGCCAGGGCGGGTATCTGGGCGGCACGGTGCAGGTCATTCCGCATATCACCAACGAGATCAAATCCGCCATCAGGAGCGCCGCGGGACCGGACGTGGACATCGTTTTGTGCGAGATCGGCGGCGTCTCCGGCGACATCGAGTCTCTGCCGTTTTTGGAAGCGGCACGCCAGTTCCGTTTCGAGGAAGGCCCCAACAACACCTGCTTCGTGCATTTGACGCTGGTTCCGTACCTGAGAGCCGCGGGCGAACTGAAAACGAAGCCCAGCCAGCAGTCCGTGGCTGTTTTGCGCTCCATCGGCATCGTGCCGGACATTCTGGTCTGCCGCACGGAAATGCCCATTCCCCAGGAGCACCGGGACAAGCTGGCGCTTTTCTGCAACGTCAGGAAAGAGCGCGTCATAGAGGAGCTGGACATCACCACCAGCGTCTACGCCATCCCGAAGGCTCTGAGCGAACAGCACCTGGACGAGGAAGTCTTAAAGCAGCTCGACCTTAAGATGAGGCCCATCAAGCACACTAGTTGGGACGAACTGGTGAAAAGGGCCACGAAGCCGAAAACGGAATGCACCATCGCCCTGGTGGGGAAATACGTGGCCATTCGTGACGCCTACAAGAGCGTGCACGAGGCCTTCCAGCACGCGGGCATGGCCAGCTACGCCAAAGTCAAGGTGAAGTTCATCGAGGCGGAGGATCTGGAGAAAAACACCCGCCTTTTGCAAGGGGTGGACGGCATCCTTGTGCCGGGCGGCTTCGGCAGCCGCGGCGTCCCCGGAAAATGCGTGGCCATCCGCTACGCCAGGGAGCATAAGATACCCTTCCTGGGCATCTGTCTCGGCATGCAGTGCACGGTAATAGAATTCGCCAGGAATGTGCTTGGGTGGAAGGACGCCAACTCCACGGAATTCGATCCCGAGACCAAGCATCCGGTCATCGACCTGATGGAAGAGCAGAAGAAGATAACCGACAAGGGCGGCACCATGCGCTTGGGAGCTTATCCCTGCAAGCTGACGAAGGGATCAACGGCCGCGAAAGCCTACGGCACAACGGAGATCTCGGAGCGCCACAGACACCGCTACGAATTGAATTACGACAGCGAGAGCTGCAAGGCGCTGGAGAAAGCCGGGCTCAAGGTCGTTGGCCTTTCCCCGGACAAGAAGCTGGTGGAAGTGGTGGAACTGCCCGATCATCCTTACTTCGTGGCCTGCCAGTTCCATCCGGAATTCAAGTCCAGGCCCACGACTCCGCACCCGCTTTTCGACAACCTCGTGAAGGCGGCCCTGAAATACAAAGGGGAGCGGGAGCGGAAAGGCGGGAGCAAGGCGAAGAAAACTTCCGCCAAATAGCGGATAATTTTTCCCCTTTCAAAGAGGACGGCGCGCCGCGCCGTCCTCTTTTTTCGCCCAAAGCCGGGCAAATAGTCGGCAGTCCGCGGGATGGATGTTTTTTGAAAAAGCGCTGTTCATTTTAAGGGGAAATTTTGTTAAAATGTACCCATCAAGGAGGTACTACCCTAAAATGAAAAAACAAACCAAATTCGTCTTTGTGACCGGCGGTGTAGTTTCCAGTCTGGGAAAAGGGATCACGTCGGCCAGTCTAGCCTGTCTTTTAAAGAGCCGCGGATACAAGGTCTTCATGCAGAAGCTTGATCCGTATCTCAACGTCTATCCCGGCATCATGAGCCCCTTCCAGCACGGCGAGGTCTTCTTGACCGACGACGGCACGGAAGCCGACCTCGACCTCGGGCACTACGAGCGCTTCGCGGGCGTCACCTGCACCAAGTGCTCCAGCTACACCAGCGGCAAGATCTACTCCGCGGTGCTGCAGAGGGAGAGGGAAGGCGGATACCTGGGCGGCACGGTCCAGGTCATTCCGCACATCACCAACGAGATCAAGGCGTCCATCAGAAGCGCCGCGGGCCCCGACATCGACATCGTTCTCTGCGAGATCGGCGGCATCGCCGGGGACATCGAGTCCCAGCCCTTCCTGGAGGCCGCCAGACAGTTCCGCTTCGAGGAAGGCCCCAACAACACCTGCTTCGTGCATCTGACGCTCGTGCCTTTCTTAAGGGCCGCCCAGGAACTGAAGACCAAGCCCAGCCAGCAGTCCGTGGCGGTGCTGCGCTCCATCGGCATCATCCCGGACGTTCTGGTCTGCCGCACGGAAGTCGAGCTCCCGCAGGAGCACCGGGACAAGCTGGCGCTCTTCTGCAACGTGAGGCCGGAAAGAGTCATCGAGGAAAGGGACATCACCACCAGCGTCTACGCTATCCCGAGGGAACTGGCCAAGCAGAAACTGGACATCGAGGTCCTAAAGCAGCTCAACCTGCCCATCAAGTCAATAAAGCACACCAACTGGGATTCGCTGGTCAGGAAAGCCACCCAGCCCAAATATTCCTGCACGGTGGGCCTGGTCACCCGCTACTCCATAATAAAAGACGCCTACAAGAGCATCTACGAATCTTTGCAGCACGCGGGCATGCAGTGCGACGCCAAAGTCATAACCAAGATCGTGGATCCGGAAGACCTTGTCAAGAACGCCAAGAAGGCGCTCGCGGGCGTGGACGGCATCCTGGTCATGGGCAGCATGACGAACTTCGGCGAGAAGGGGAAAGCCCTGGCCGCGAAATACGCCCGGGAAAACAAGATTCCCTTCTTCGGGATCTGCGCCGGCATGGAGGCCGCCGCCATCGAGTTCGCGGAGAACGTCCTTAAAATGAAGGGCGCGGCCCTTTCGGAAAGGGGCGAGGAAAGATCCGCCATCGGCATCATCGACGAACAGAGAAGCGGCACCAGCAAACTGGGCGCCCGCGACCTGGTCCTCTCCACCGATTCCAACGCCTACAAGCTCTACAAGACGAAAAAGATCTCCGAAAGGCACCGCCAGCGCTACGCCATGCTTTACGACAAAGAGCTGGCGGCCGCTTTTGAGAAAGCCGGCATGAAGATCACGGGCACCACCGCGGACGGCAAGTTCGTGGAGATCCTGGAGATCCCGAAGCATCCCTTCTTCCTGGCCTGCCAGTTCCATCCGGAGTTCAAGTCCCGGCCCACGGCGCCGCACCCGCTTTTCAAGGCCTTCATCAAGACGGCCCTTTCCAAAAAGGAAAAGAAATAAAGGGAACGTTTAATCAGGCAGGGCCTTCCGGCCCTGCCTTTTTTCGGCCCGCCCGGTCGGAAAGGGGAGCGGGAAGGCTAAAACTAAATTGACAAGCGACGCCGTTTTTTGATAATATGACAGCCTAACATAAAGGTAATGTGTTTATGAAAAAACTTACACTTCTGGCTATCATAACGGCTCTTATTGCCGCCATGCCCCTTGCGGCCGCGGACCGCGATTTCGACTCCATGGTCCCGGACCCCGACCACACTTTCGGCAAGGGCTTGCTGCGCGGCCTGGCCAATATTTCCTGCGCAATAATCGAGCTGCCGGCCCGCACGACCTATTATTCCTGCCTCTACAGCTGGAATTACATTCCCTACGGCCTGCCCATGGGAATTTTGGACGGCAGCAACTATACCGTGATCCGCCTTGTGGGCGGAGTGAGCGATCTTTTGTTCCTGGGATCCAACGCCCGCAACCACACCCTCTACACGCTCTTCGAAATTCCCACCATGCCCTGGGACTCCCCCTGGCTGCCCACGGAGGAGGAGCGAAAAGAGATCGAGTGGTGATGTTGACACCCGGAAAGCGTTTTGATACAATACCAACGGTTTATAATCGAATCTAGTTAACTTTACCATAGATACGGAGGAAATATGCGCATCTTGGTGCTTTTGGCCATGGCCCTCGCTTTAGTCGGTTGCGCGACGACCGCTAAGGAAACTCACACCGCTATTCAGGATCTTTCTTACATTTATCCTGATGATGAGGTCGCTCATGAGGCCTATAAGACCGTGGAAAACGCCCAGTGGCTGTTCTCTACGGATGAATACGCCGGTTGGGGCTACTAAGCCGAAAATGAATCCGTATTCATATTTCAAGACTCACTGCGCATGCGCGGTGAGTCTTTGCTTTTTTATTTCTAGCCTTTTCGCTAGCCTGGGGGCCTACGCCAGCGACATCCACCCCATAGGGGAGAAGCTGACCTACAAGGCTTACGCCGTGGGCGTGCTGCCCATCGGCACCGTCAGCCAGGAAACTTTCACCAGCAATTTCGAGGGGCGCACCACCTACTGCTTCACCGGGCGCTGCTACGGGGACTATCTGGTCTATCTGGCGGACGTGAGGCTGGCGGCCCAGGTTGACCGCTACAGCGGGCAATCCCTCTTCCACGACCTGGAGCAGTACGGCACGGAGAGGCGCGGCCGCAAGCTGCTTTTCGACCGCATGACCAGGAAGATGACCTACACCAGGCTGGAGAAGGACAAAGTCACCTATAAGGTCCGCCGGGTCATAGACGCCGACAACGACGTGGACGATATTTTCGGCGGCGCTTTCAAGGTCAGAGCCCGCCTGGGCTCCAACGTCGGCGACTACACGGAAGTCAAGCTTGTCGAGACCGACAAGATTTTCCACCTCAGGGTGGAGGTGGTGGAAAAAACGATCCTGAAAATAAAGAACGTGGGCAACTACCACGCCATGAAAGTTGTCATCAAGCCTCTCAACCTCAAGAAAGAAGAGGTCTTCAAAGGACTTTTGGAACTGGACAGGGACGTCACCATCTATCTTGAGGAAAAGACCAAGACGCCGCTTTTGATCTCCTCCACGGTGCCCTTCGGCTTCGTGAGGCCCAGGATAACCGTGACACTCTCCGATTGGCAGACGGTCCCGGGCTTCGAGCCCAGGCCGGTCACCGAAGAAGAACTGAAGGAATTCGAAGGGGTGAAATAATGCTTTCCCAAAGAGAGTATCTGGCGGCTTGGCTGGTCACCGCGGTGACCATCGCCTTGGGTTTCTGCCGGCTCTCCATGGGCAGCAAGGAAAAGATCATCCCTTTGCGCCTGGATACCGCGGAGGTCATTCCGCTCTCTGAAGGCAGGCGCAAGGCTATCGATCTTTCCACGGCGAAAATAAAGGACCTTCTGATCGTACCGGGGCTTAGCGAAAAGCAGGCCGAGGCGATCCTGAAATTGAAGGATCGGATCAGATCCCCTCAAGATCTCTTGAAAATAAAAGGCTTGGATCCAGAACTTATACTGCGCTTGAGCGAATATCTTTTCCCCAAAGAGATCCTGAAAAGGTTATGACCGATCTCGACGCCCTTATCATACTGAATCATCTCAGGGTCGGCCCCATCTCCGCCAGAAGGCTTTTGGAGTATTTCGGCAGCCCCTCGGAGATATTCCGCTCGCTTTTCTCCGAGCGCCGCTCTCCCAACGTGGATTTCCTTTCCGGGGATTACGTCAACCGTCTTCTGAACTGGGAAAAGGAAGTGGATCTCATCAAAGCCTGGGAGATCCTGAAAAGGGAAAAAATTAGAGTCGTGACTATTTACGATCCCGATTATCCGGAGCTTCTGAAGCAGATCTACGACCATCCTCTGCTTTTTTACATGAAGGGTTCCTTTTCCCCGGCGGACACTGAGGCCCTGGCTGTCGTGGGATCCAGGGACGCCACCGAGTACGGCCGCCACGTGGCGTACCGCTGGTCCGCCCGCATCGCCGGGGCGGGGATCCCCATAATCTCGGGACTGGCGGCGGGGGTTGACACCGCGGCTCACGAAGGCGCGCTTTCCGCCGGCGGCCGGACCATCGCCCTTCTGGGCTACGGCTTCGGCTACGTCTATCCCAAGGAGAACGAAAGGCTCTTCGACGAGATCGCGGAAAAAGGCGCCGTCATAACGGAGTACGCCTGGCGCAAGGCGCTGGGCAAGGGCTCGTTCCCCTTGAGGAACCGGCTTATCGCCGGCATGGCGAAGGCCACTTTGGTGGTGGAGTCGAGGGAGAAGGGCGGGTCTCTCATCACGGCCCACTACGCCGCGGAATACAACCGCTCCGTTTACGCCGTGCCCGGGCCGGTAAACGCACCGCTGTCCCGGGGCACCAACAACCTTATAAGGGAAGGCGCGACGCTGGTCACGTCTCCCGAGCAATTGTCCGACGAGTTCGAATTAATGTTCCAAAGGCCGCCCCAGGATCTTTCCCTGGAGGGCCGCCAGAAGGCCGCGGAAGACGAGTTGGAGGGCACGGAAAGGGCGGTCTTCATCGCCCTGAAGGAGCCCCTGACGCCGGACGCCCTCTCGGAGGCGATCGACGAAAGCATCGACAAGATCTCCGCCTCTCTGGTCTCCTTGGAAATCAAAGGCTACGTCCTGGCGCTGCCGGGGCGCCGCTATATGCGCGCTGAGAGCTGAAGCATGAAAATCCTTTTCGCCATACAGAAACTGGACAAGAAACTGGGCGGCGCCGAAAGGTTCACCGTGAATCTTGTCAAAAGCATGCTGAAAAGAGGGCATGACATAACCATCGCCTGCTATTCCTGGGACGGGAAATACGAGGATCTGGGAATAAAATTCCTAAGGATCCCCCGGGCGGGATTCTTGAAAGATCCCTGGGAGGAGTACGCCAGGAGCCTGAAGGCGGAGATAGAAAAGCTGGAAACGAAGCCGGACATAGTCTGCGGACTTACGCAAACGTATCCCCAGGACGTCCACCGCTTCGCCGGCGGCATCTACGCCTACTGGCTTCCCAAAAAATATCCCGCCACCTGGTTTTTCCAGAAGTTCATGCCCAGGAACCGCCGCATCCTGGAATTTGAGAAAAAGATCTACGCTCCCGGAAACCTCAGGTACGCCGTGGCTATTTCCGAGATGGACAAAGCGCTTTTGAAAAAATATTACGCTTTCCCCGAGGAGAGGATAATCACCATCTACAACGGCATCGACCAGGAGGAATTCCACGCGAGGGGAAGGGCGGAAGCAAGGGAAAAACTGACTAGGGAAAACTCCATAGACCCCCTGAAACGCATCGCGCTTTTCTCCGCCAACAATTACAAAAGGAAAGGGCTTCCCGAAGCGGTGGAAGCCATACTCCAAACGAAAGACCCCTCGCGCTTCGCGCTGGTGGTCATCGGCAAGCCCGACAAAGCGCTTGTAAGCTCCCTTAAAAGAAAGATAGGCTCCAACTTCCAGGCCCTCTGGCTTTCGAAAGTGGACGATCCCGCGGAATACTACCGCGGCGCCGATCTTATGCTTTTCCCCACCCGCTACGATTCCTTCGCCAACGTCACCGCCGAAGCCATGCTCTGCGGCCTTCCTCTTATTACCACCAAAGACGCCGGCGGCTCCGAGATGGTGACGCAGGGCGTCAACGGCTTCGTGGTGGAGGACAGCTCGAAAACAAGGGAAATGGCGGAAGCGCTGGACTTCCTTCTGGAGGAAGAAAATCTGAAGAGCTTCTCCCAAAACGCCCCCAACACCGCCAAAAATCTCACCTTGGAAGCCTGCGCCCAAAAGTTCGAATCACTTTTCCAAAAGATCATAGAAGAGAAAAAGCAATCCGACTGAAGCGAACTTCCCCATGCGTCCGGATAATTTGTTATAATCCGAATCAATAAAACAACCTAAAGGGGAAAAATGAGAAAGAGTTTTTGCCTTGCCGCGGCTGCCGCGGCGGTTTTCGCGTTCCCGATCTTCGCCGAGAAGACTATTTACGATCCCACGCGGCCTGTCTCCATGCTGGGGCAGAAAGAATTCACGGTGCAGTGGTACACCGCGGAACCCTGTGCGACGAAACTGCAAATAAGGGAAGGCGGGGAGCCCTGCAAGACCTGGAAGCCCGAGGGGGAAGAGTACAAGCCCTGGGAAGAGGATGACGTCAGGATCGTGGAAGGTGGGACCACGGGAAACTTCCACCGGCTGACGGTGACCGGCTTGAATCCCTGCATGCGGTATTATTACAGGCTCTATGACCCGGGCGCCGACCCTTTGCCGGCGGAAGCCAACTGGGGCGCGGAAAAGCCCTGGGGAAGGGAGTGTGCGGTCAGCACGCTCTCTCCCGACGGCTGCCGGACGGTCATTAGGGTGCCGGTGAAAGTTTTGGTGATGCCCAACGTTTTCAGCATGTACAACGTGAAGAAGGCGGACGGGACTTATCCCGACCTGCCCGCGCCAATAGGCGAAGCGGAGAAGGAGAAGATCGTGCGGGATTTCAAGACCGCGGAAAGGTTCTGGTTCGTGAACAACGGATTCCGCGTTTGGTACGACCTGCAGATCTTCTGGGACGAGAGACCGCAGCATTGGGGAGAGATCCCCGCCGACGCGCCGGACAGTTACAAGTCGCTGGCGCCCTGCAGGAGCTTCTCCGGGCAGGAATACCGCTTCCCGGGAGGCGGGACCTTCACCATCATAGACCTGAGAAACATCGAGAAGACCAACCTGGCGCCCGTGGAGGACGAATACGTTGGTCAGATAGAGAACGCCCAGCTGAGGTATTACGATCCCAAGAGCGGAAAATGGCTCTACAGGACCAGCGGAGGCGGGACCTTCGGAGTGACCGACTGGCGGAAGGGCATTCCGGGAAGATCGCAGTTTTTGGGCGACGACATCGCCTGGCTGACCTGCCACGAGTATCACCACCAGATCGAGAGCCTGGGGACCTTCAGCGGGCTGGACAGAGAGGACGACCACGTCATCTACGATCACTTCATCAACCGGCACCGCTTCCAAAAGGCGAACGGCGAATGGGACGAGACCACCTGGGATCTTTCGGCGAAATGCGGCGACCATTGGAGCGGGATAGCCATGACGGACAGGAAGCTCACGGAGCTCCAGTGGCTGAGGATGTACTTCGGCTCTCCGGTGCTTGCGGTGGACAGGGATATGGACGGCGTGCCGGACGGGGGAATGTTCTCGGATGGGAAGCTGCCCTTTACGGAAGCGGAATACGGCTACGACGAGAACAAGCGCGCGACGGACGGAGTATTGGACGACTTCACGAAAGTCAGGGAGAGCATCTGGTCGGGCGGCGTTCTGCAGCCCTGGTTCGCGAGACGGCCGGAGGAATCCCTCAGACCCAACCCTGTGTCCAGGGACAGCGACGACGACGGGCTGGAGGATGCCGTCGATCCTTTGCCGCTGATCCCGTACGACCCCTTTATTTGGCCTCTGACGGCCGAAACAGACGGGGATCCTTCGGAATGGGTGAATATACCCCTGACCGGCGAAAAGAGCGTGGATGACGTTTCTGTGCGCTTTAAGCAGGGCCATGACGAGAGCGCCTACTACGCCCTGATAGAAGCGGAGGGAAACTTTACGGAAATACTCCTGGAGCTGGACGGCGAAGGGCACGGCATCTTCAGCGGGAACGACGCCCCCGGCGGCAGCAAGGATTATTACGAGTTCAGGATCCGGCCCTATGGCGACGGGTATAAGATAACGAAAGGCGGCCGGGGCGAAGGAACGAGTTTTGCCTATAGGAAAGAGGACGGGAAGGCCGTTTTCGAATTCTCGATAGAGAACAGGGGGGAATCCACCTGGTTCTGGAAAGGCGGAGGCAGGGAAGTGGGCTCCATAGTGAGCTTCCGGCTTCCGGACAAGTCCGCCTACAGCCTGGGAGACGGCTACCAGCCGGTCTATTGCTTCATGTTGCCTAGTTTCGGCGCGGCGAAGTGCCCGGTCCCGCTGCCTAAGGAATTGAGCGCCGAAGAAGCGGACGCGGCGCTGGACTTCTCGAAGGACAGCGATCTTTCAGGGTTCGAGCTGACAGGGGAATATTTCGAAGTGAAGGACGGCGCGCTGGAGCTGAAAGACGGCATGCCCGGGAACGCCACGGCTTACCTTTTGGCGCCGGGCTTCAAAGGGGAGGACTTCACCGTCTTCATGGAATTCGAAGCCAAGGCCGACGCGGTGCTGGGAGCCTTCGAGGAGGGGACCGTCGGCATCGATCCCGGAAAAGACAGCGTAGGCTTTTTGGGCGGCTACGGCAACAAATTGTCGAAAATCAGGCTGAAGGGCCTGGGGGAAGTTTGCGAGAAGGCGCATGCCCTGACTCCCGGCCGCCACAGGATGCAGTTCCAGCGCAGGGGGAAATATTTCTTCCTGCTTTGCGACGGATGCGAGATAGGCTGGTACGCCGACAACGCGAAGCGCCCGGCGGAAAGGATCGGGCTGTTGGGCTGCGCGGGAAGCAAACTGAAGGTTTACAAGCTTTTTGTAAAGGGCGGGAAATAAGCCAACAGCGCTTTCCGCGGTTAAATTCAGGGATGATTTTAGTAAAAACGCGCGGATCGCGCGGGGCCGCCCGGCCCCACGCTGTAATTTTCGGCTTGTTTTCCCGAAGGATCCCGGATTTATGATAAAATAACAAAATAAATTTAGGAGTATTGTTTAGGAGCAATGTATTTATGGCTAATTGGCTATTGAAACTTATCATGGGCAACCGCAACAAGCGGGTGGTCAGGCGGCTCAGGCCCCTGGTCGCGAAGGTCAACGCCCTGGAAGAACAGTATCAGAAATTGTCCGATGACGAGATAAAGGCTAAGACCGCGGAATTCAAGGAAAGGTTAGCCCAAGGCGAGACCCTCGACGATCTCATGATCGAAGCCTTCGCGGTCATCAAGAACGTCTGCCGGAGGCTCTGCGGCCAGAGCTGGGAAGTCTGCGGCACCCCCTATGTTTGGAACATGATCCCTTACGACGTCCAGATCCTGGGCGGAATAGTCCTGCACCGCGGCGCCATCGCCGAGATGGCCACCGGCGAAGGCAAGACTTTGGTCTCCATCTTCCCCATTTATCTCAACGCCCTGACGGGCAGGGGAGTGCATGTCGTGACGGTGAACGACTACCTGGCCCGCCGCGACTCCCAGTGGAACAAGGGCGTCTTCGATTTCCTGGGGATCACCATCGGCTGCATCCAGAACCAGATGGATCCCGCGGAAAGAAGGATCCAGTACGGCTGCGACGTCACCTACGGGACTAACAGCGAATTCGGCTTCGACTACCTCAGGGACAACGGCATGGCCATGCGCAAGGAAGAAATGGTGCAGCGCGGGCATTACTACGCCATCATAGACGAAGTGGACTCCATTTTGATCGACGAAGCCAGGACGCCTCTCATTATTTCCGGCCCGGTGGGCGTCTCCAAGGAGAACAACTACCAGGAGATCAAAGGAATGGTCCAGAATCTGGTCAACAAGCAGCTCGTCATGTGCAACGACATGCTGCACGAGGCCAAGGAGCTCCTCAAGACCGGCGACGAGAACGACCGCTACAAGGCCGGCCGCCTGATGTACATCGTCAGGAAGGGCAATCCCAAGAACCATCTTCTGACAAAGATGATGGAGGATCCGGATAATCACAAGCTTCTGGAAAGGATCCACGCCGACCTTATCGCCGACATGAAGCGGAAAGAGATGCACAAGATCACGGAAGATCTCTATTTCGCCATGGACGAGAAGAGCAACGAAGTGTTCCTGACGGACAAAGGCCTGGCGACGCTCTCCCCGGAGGACCAGTCGAAGTTCATCCTGCAGGACCCCGTGGAAGAGACCATGAAGATCGACGAGGACGAAAGCCTGACCGCGGAGGAAAAGATCATCAAAAAGGAAAATTTCCAGAGGATCTACCACGACACCTCGGAAAGGCTGCACAACCTCTCCCAGCTCATGAGGGCCTACGTGCTCTTTGAAAAGGACGTGAACTACGTGGTGCAGGAAGGCAAAGTCCTTATTGTGGATGAATTCACCGGCCGCATCATGCCAGGCCGCCGTTACAGCGACGGGCTGCACAGCGCCCTGGAAGCCAAGGAGAACGTGAAGATAGAAGGCGAGTCCCAGACATACGCCACCATCACCATCCAGAATTACTTCCGCCTTTACGAAAAGCTGGCCGGCATGACCGGCACGGCGGAAACGGAAGCCGAGGAATTCCAGCAGATCTATCATCTGGACGTGGTTTCCATCCCGACCAACAAGCCGGTTCAGAGGAAAGATCTCAACGACGTGGTCTACAAGACCAGAAGGGAAAAATACAACGCTGTCATCAGGGACATCAGCCGCTGCTACGAAAAGGGCCAGCCGGTGCTGGTGGGCACCGTTACGGTGGACCAGTCGGAAGTCCTTTCCAGGATGCTCCAGCGTCTCAAAATACCTCACAGCGTGCTGAACGCCAAATATCACGAGAGGGAGGCCGAGATCGTGGCCCAGGCCGGGCAAAAAGGCAGCGTGACCATCGCCACCAACATGGCGGGCCGCGGCACCGACATTAAATTGGGACCCGGCGTCGCGGAACTCGGCGGATTGCACATCATCGGCACGGAGCGCCATGAATCCCGCCGCATCGACCGCCAGCTGAGAGGCCGTTCCGGCCGTCAGGGCGACCCCGGTTCTTCGAGGTTCTACGTCTCGCTGGAAGACGATCTGATGAGGCTCTTCGGCTCCGACAAGATAGCGACGCTCATGGAAAAAATGGGCATGCAGGAGAACGAAGAGCTGCAGCACCCGCTTTTGAACCGCTCCATCGAGACGGCCCAGAAGAGAGTTGAGCAAAGAAACTTCGGCATAAGAAAGCACACCCTGGAATTCGACGACGTCATGAACAAGCAGCGCGCGGTCATCTATGAATTCCGCACCCACCTTCTGATGACCGACGACATCAGGGACGACGCCCTGCAGTTCCTGGACGACGCCGTCGGCAACTTTGTGGACGATTTCATGGTGATCCAGGGCGAATTCAAGGAAGTGACCGCTTCCATGGTCAACCAGTTCTTTGACAAAGTCTGTAAGCTTTTCCCCGTCGATATCCAAAGGAAAGACGTGGAGAAGCTTATGAAGAATCCCGTCGAACTTCAGCATTATCTCAGGGACGCCGTTTGGGCGACCTACAGAAGGAAAGTCCAGGCCGAAGGAGAAGAGTACGCCTCCTGGCTTGAGCACATCATCTTTTTGGTGACCATCGACAGGTTCTGGAAGGACCACCTCTACGAAATGGACGGCCTGCGCGAATCCGTTTATCTAAGGTCCTACGGCCAGAAAGACCCGCTCCTGGAATACAAGAAGGAGGCCCACCACATCTTCACCACCATGATGGAGAGCCTGGCTGGGGAAGTTGCCAAAGCCCTCTTATTCGGCTGGAAAGATCCCAAAGAGATCCGGAACACCACGATGGACATGGATAACGCCACCTACAGCTACAGCGACGTCAGCAGCAATGCCTCCTCCGCGCCGAATATTCAGTTCTCCGAAGACAGTATGCACATGTCGGACGTGGCCTACAGCGGCGCCGGCGGAGCCCTGAAGCAGAAGACCGTCGTCAGGACCCAGCCCAAGGTCGGCAGGAACGATCCCTGCCCCTGCGGAAGCGGAAAGAAATACAAGAATTGCTGCGGCCAATAAGGAGAGTTCTATGAAAATACTTTATTTTGCGATTATCATAACGGCGCTTCTGACTCTGAGCGCCTGTCGCTTTTTGCCGTACATTTCCGGCGAAAAGGAAAACGTTCGTTATCGCGAGACCTACGATCCCTTCGGTTAAAAAATGAAAGAGCTTGCTGAGATCCTGAAAGGGGACGGCATCGTCTTTTTCGGCGGCGCCGGAGTTTCCACGGAATCAGGCATCCCGGATTTCCGGAGCGTGGACGGCCTTTACAATCAAAAATACGCCTATCCTCCGGAAACGAT
The DNA here is from genome assembly GCA_017649705.1 of bacterium. Taxonomy (GTDB): domain Bacteria; phylum Auribacterota; class UBA3054; order UBA3054; family UBA3054; genus UBA3054. The sequence goes on along the minus strand of JAGCGH010000019.1, from coordinate 6,664 downwards.
CCTCTCCCATTCCTTCTTCTTCGAGCACACGAAGGAGTTTTTCCGTTTTTACCGCGACAAGATCTTAATAGAGGGCGTAAAGCCCAACAAGGCGCATTTGGCTCTGGCCAAACTTGAACAGGAAGGGAAACTCATCTCCGTCGTGACCCAGAACATCGACGCATTGCACACCAAAGCGGGCAGCAAGCGCGTCTGGGAGCTGCACGGCTCGGTGGCCCGCAACTACTGCCTGAACTGCGGGAAAAGCTTCGACCTCGACTACATCAAGAACAGCGACGGCATCCCCCTTTGCTCCTGCGGCGGCTACATCAAGCCAGACGTCGTCCTCTATGAGGAATCGCTTGACAACGAGACCGTCAAGGGCGCGGTCGCGGACATTGTGCGCGCCAAAACTTTGATCGTGGGCGGCACATCCCTTAACGTCTATCCCGCCGCCGGCCTCCTCAACTACTTCCGCGGGGACACCATCGTATTGATCAACAAGAGCGCCACGCCCTACGACCGCAACGCCGACCTCATCATAAGGGAGCCCATCGGCGAGACCCTGGGCGCCGCGGTCGGGATCTGAAGATAAATTACATTTTGTGATAAACTGTCGCCAAATGACAATTCGGCGGCAGCGCCAAATCAGCAACTCTTTATACCTTTAACAAAAGGAGACTCTTTATGGATAAGGAAAACACTTTATATTTGGATCTGAAAGACGGACGCGTTGTGATCGAGCTTTTCCCCGACAAGGCCCCCAAACATGTCGCCAGAATCAAAGAGTTGGTTCGCGAAGGCTTTTACGACGGCATAGTTTTTCATCGCGTGATTGAGGGCTTCATGGCTCAGACGGGCGACCCCTGGGGCAACGGCACGGGCGGCAGCGGCCGGAAAATAAAAGCCGAATTCAACGACGAGCCGCACGTCCGCGGCACGGTCTCCATGGCGCGCGCCATGGACCCGGACAGCGCCGACAGCCAGTTCTTCATTTGCTTCGAAGACGCGCGTTTTCTGGATCAGCAGTACACCGTCTGGGGAAAAGTGGTCCAGGGCATGGAATTCGTTGACAATATCAAAAAGGGCGACCCGAGAGCGAACGGCGCGGTCTCCGATCCGGACAAGATCGTGAAAATGCAGGTGGCCGCCGACGTGAAGGAATGACCTTTGGCGGACATCGCCGCGTGTAACGGAACAGCTCATGAAAAGAAGCCCGAAAGGGCTTCTTTTTTTATGCTGCCGGTTGTTTTTCAGCCCGCCTTTTGTTAAACCGCTCTTGTTTCAAAAATTGGTATTAATACCACAAAATGAAACATCGGCACAAGCGAGTTTCTGCTTGATCCCGCCAGCATAGAGAAACTGTAACGTCGGATGAAGGCGTATCAAAAACCGGGATCGATCCCAAAATACGACGCGCTTTGGAAAAAGAAGGCAACAAAAAAACGGCCGCGTGAGCGGCCGTTTTTTGCTTGCTTTTACTTTATTGCTCCGGCGTGCAATTCTTCTATTGGGAAAATAAGATCCCAGTTTTTGCCCCATACGATATTGCCGTTTTCCAAAGCGAAACGGCTGAATTTTTTCTGATCAAGATATTTGTTGTATTGGGGATGAGGATGCCTGCGGATAAAATCGCCAACGTTTACCGTTTGCACGGTATTGTCGCTGAAGGTAAGACATACGGTCAGGTTCCCGAGATCTTCCGCTTTTATAATTGAAAGTTTTTTCATAATGTTTATTTAATTTTTTTCTTGATATTGGTGCTGCGTATGCTTTGCTTTAAAACAAAGAACTTAACCCATTTTTCAATAATATTTCTTTGATATTTACGTATGAATTCTTCCGCTGTTCGCCTTTCCCTTTCTGATAAAGTGTCTGCCCCTTTCTTTTTTCTTACTCGAATCTCAACCAATTCTCCGTTCATTAGAATTAGGTCAAATATGCTTTCTTTACTTCCGTGGATAACATGAACATGAATTGGTTCATGTTCATTGGAATAAAAGTAAAAAATGAATCCAAAATACTCAAAGATTTTAGGCATATTTTTATTCTTAGTAGATTTCTGGATACATTATATAAAAAAACGTTTTTAAAAAATAGTAATGATATGTTGCTATTACTTTATATGGCATATCAATAAAAAAATCTGACCTATACAAAAAAACGGCCGCGGGCGCGGCCGTTTTTTTATGGGTGTCATCAGATTCCTGACTACTACTGTCTGGCGTAGAATTCCACCACCAGCGACACGTCGCAGATGACGGGAACTTCGTCGCGGGAAGGCAGAGCGACCAGAGTGGCCTTCAATTCTTTCTCGTCAACGGAAAGATAGGCGGGCGCCGGTTGACGGCGTTCCATGGAGTCCTTAACGATCTGGAACTGTTTGGCTTTTTCGCAAACGCTGACCACATCGCCCGGCTTCACGCAGTAGGAAGGAATGTTGACTTTTTTGCCATTCACTTCGACATGCGCATGGGAGACGAACTGGCGGGCGGCGTAGATGGTCGGCGCGAAGCCGGCTCTCAAAACGACCGCGTCCAATCTGGTCTCCAGAAGCTGGACCATGGTCTCACCGGTGTTGGTGGCCTTGGCGGCCGCCTTGCGGTAGTAGTTTACCATCTGTCGTTCATGCACGTTGTACTGGCAACGCAGGCGCTGCTTTTCAATGAGCTGGCGCTTGTATTCCGACAGTTTGGAGCGTCTGGTGTTGCCGCCGTGCTGTCCCGGGGGATTGGGACGGCGTTCCATGACCTTACTTGCCTTCGGAGTGATGGCGATGCCAAGGCGGCGGGAGAGACGTACCTTAGGTCCTTTGTAATTCATGTTATGATTCCAAAGTTTGGGTTAATTTCCACGCATTGCCCTACTGCTTTTCAGGCATAATTATACGTGGGCTAAAATCATACCAAATGGGAGGTTTAAAAGTCAAGGCGGCCCGCTTAGAACTGGATCACGAGGCGGAAGCCGCAGTTGCCGTTCCTGACGTCTTTGGAGATCCTCGTGGCCATGCGGCAGTTCGCGGGCGGGTCCGTCCTGTAGATGCTGCCGCCCTTGACGACGAAGTTGGCCGACGTGAGGCGGTTCCCTGTGGGATCGGTCACGGGGTCATAGCCGAGATTCTTCAAAAAGTGGTCAAGGCAGTATTCCCAGACGTTGCCGTGAATGTCGTAGAGCCCGTTGGTGCCGGGAAGCTTGGTGCCGACTTCGTGGACGACGCCGTTGGGGAGGGTCTGGTCGCGGTTCCAGGCGAGGACGTCAAGGTGGGACCAGTCGACCACGTTCGTGCCGCCCTGCTCGTAAGAGAAGGGGACGCCGTCGTTCCAGACGTAGTCGCCGTGGTAAGTGCCGTCGCCCTTGTCCCTGGCGGCCATTTCCCACTGCCCTTCCGTCGGAAGGTCGAATATGAGCCCGTGGCCGGTCTTCTGGCGCAGTTTGCCGAAGAAGCTGTCGTTGTCGACCCTGTAGTCGGTCTTGGAGGGCCAGGTCTTTCCGTAGGAGGAGCCGCGGATGTCGTCCATGTTCACCTGCGTCTTGGGAAGCTTGTTGGTGGAGAAGGTGTCTTCGGTGACTCTCTTATAATGGGCTTCGGTGCATTCCAGAACGCCGACGTAGAGAGGCTTGGTGATCGTCACCTGGTGCTTGTCCTCGGGCTGGTTGCCGCTCATCCTGCCAGGCTCGTCCGCGGCGGAACCCATGTAGTAGGTCCCGGCGTTGATCTTTTTGAACCAGATCTCGGTGGTCTTGCAGGCGTCCTGCGAAACGTCGGGGCCGGTGGCGCTGTGGCTCATTTTGTAATCGCTGAGGTCCAGCTTGAGATATTTCGCCTGGGAAGTGACGTCAAGGACGACCACGCCGAATTTGGCGTCCTCGGTGTCAGATCCCGGCTTGTCGACCGACGAGTCCCAGGTGATCCTTTTGACGCCGGATCCGAAGGTCACGCCGCAGGCGCCTTCGCCTTCCAGGGTGTCAAGCGAGAAAACAGCGCCGTCTTCTATTTGGCCGAAGAAAGCCACGCGGAAAACGGGATTCGCCGTGTTGGATTCGAGGGTATAGTCAATGTCGACCTTGCCGTTGAAGGGCCAGCGCTGGGCGGCGCTGACGGAGGTCAGGCTGTTCGCGAAAACTGACGCGGCGGCTAAAGACAGCGAAAGCAAAAATATGTGTCTGATGTTCACTTTATATACCTCAAATTAATTTTCTAAAGGAAAGACCGATCGCCATGAGCGCCAGGAAGGCGAGGGAAGGCTCCGGGGTGATCGTGAAGGTCGTGACGCCGTTTTCGCTCTGGAAGATCGTGCTGGGACTGTCGCTGTCGTAGATCGAGTAATTGAGAGTGTAGGTGTCGCCCCTGGGCAGAACGCTGGGATCCTTGGACTCGTAGTCCCACTGGCAGGTGCCTTCCTCTTCGGTTCCGCTGTTGTAGATGGGGAAGGTGTCGCCGGCGGAGGAGATCCTGATGGAGAAGACGCCGGATCCGATGATCTCGCCCTGGGAAATGGCGGTCAAATCTATCTTTCTGCTGAAGTCCTGGGCGTTGTAGGCCCATTTGACGCTGTAAGTAATGGGGTCCGTAGGTTTCAGCAAAATGTTCTGGCCGCTGGCGACGCTGACGTTGTCGACGTCGAAATTGCCGGACCAGACCGGCGGCAGGGGGTCGCCCTCGCCGATGGTGACGGGCGCCTCGTCGTGGCAGAGGACGTTGCCTTTGCCGTCTATCACTTCGTGCACCAGGGTGTACTGCAATCCTCTCGGCAGCATGACGAAGTCCTCGTCGACGAAGTTCCAGAAGCAGACGCCGGAATAATCGTCGTACACGTTGTGGTAGATGTAATACGGCCTGATCATGGAGGCGACGGCCTTAACCGTCGACACGCGGTCGTAGCCGTGGGCCCAGTTCGAGCCGAAGGGGATGGGGTCCAGAACGGAAGTCAGAAAGCTGGTCCCGAGATCGACGTTGTTAAGCGTGATGCCTGAAGACCACATCGTCTCAACGGCGGGATCGGTCATCCAATCGGCCGCCGCGGGGACGGCAAGAAAGACCGTCAGAATGGTCAGAAGCGTGCTTTTCAGAATAATATCTTTCATTTTGATGTTTGGTATTCGTTGCTTAATTAGAAAACGATCGCGATGCGGAAGCCGCAGTTGTTGTTCCTGGCGTCCTTGTTCAGCCTCATGGCCATGCGGCACTGACTCTCAAGGTCGGTCTTGTAGATGCTGCCGCCCTTGGTGATATAGTTGTTTCCCGACGTGTTGCCGACTGGATCGACGACGGGATTGGTGCCGAGATGGGCAAGCGAGCGGTCGAGGCAGTATTCCCAGACGTTGCCGTGGATGTCATAGAGCCCGTTGACGCCCGGTTCCTTGGTGCCGACTTCGTGGACCTGGCTGTCGGGATCCTGGTACCAGCCGAGGCGGTCCAGGTCGCTCCAGTCGACGTAGGTCTCGTACACCGGATTTTCGGGATCCGAGTCGTCGATTATCCTGGTTTTAACGAAAGAGGAGCCGTCGTTCCAGACGTAGTCGCCGTGGTAAGTGCCGTCGCCCTTGTCCCTGGCGGCCATCTCCCACTGCGCTTCCGTCGGCAGGTCGAATTTCAGGCCGTAGCCGGTCTTTTCGCGCATTCTGCCGAAGAAGCTGTTGGCGTCGACCCTGTGGTCGGTGTAGGCGGGCCAGGTCTTGCCGTAATTGTTGCCGCGCAGATCCTGCCTGTTCACCTGGATCCTGGGAAGCTTGCTGGAGCCGGTGGAGCCGGAGTTGATTATCTGATACTGGGCGTCGGTGCACTCGAAAACGCCGATGTAAAAGGGCTTGGTGATCGTCACCTGGTGCTTGTCCTCATAAACGCCGGTCGGCTGTCTGCCAGGTTCGTCGGAGGCGGAGCCCATGTAGAAGGTCCCGGCCTTGATCCTTTTGAACCAGATCTTGTAGGTTTTGCTGGACCCCTGCGTGTCCTGCTCGAGGTCCGGGCCGGCCATGTTGTAGCTCATGGTGTAGTTGTTGAGGTCGAGGACAAGATAGTCGGCCGCGTCGGTGACGTCCAGGGCGATGACGCCGAACTTCACGTTGCTGGCGTCCAAATTGGGATAGTCGACGGAGGAGTCCCAGGTCACGCGTTTGGTGCCGGCGCCGAAGGTGACGCCGCAGGAGCCCTCGCCTTCCAGCGCGTCCAGGGCGAAGGGTTCGCCGCTGCCAACCTGTCCGAAGAAGGCCACGCGGAAGACCGGGTTGGTCTCGTCGGACGTCAGAGTGTAGTTGATGTCGACTTTGCCGTTCCAAGGCCAGCGCTGGGCCGCGGTGATGTTGGACACCACGTTGGTCGTGAGCGGGTCGTCAGCGAAAGCCGGGACGACAAAAGCCATGGTCAATAAAAGCAATAGTACAGTTTTTCTCTTCACGATGATTACCTCAGTTATTATTTGCGCGATTGTTATTTTTATCCTTCAGTTTAATTATACCGCGTTTTTGGCATCGTCGCGGCGACGTTTAATTTTTTTCGGGCCTGCCGCGGTTATGTTTCCTCAGACATTCCCGCGGAAATGCTTTTCCCCTTTGTTTGTTTTCCCCGGGTTGTTTTCCCCGGGTTGTTTTCCCCGGGTTGTTTTCCCCGGGTTGTTTTCCCCGGGTTGTTTTCCCCGGGTTGTTTTCCCCGGGTTGTTTTCCCCGGGTTGTTTTCCCCGGGTTGTTT
>JAGCGH010000130.1 GCA_017649705.1 bacterium | reverse complement strand
CTTCCAAGCGCCAACGGCGCCTTGTCCGGCGCAGCCGGTGCCAAGGGCGGATCCCATTCCGGCGAAGCCAACGGCGCAGAGAGCGCCAGCGTACATCAGAGCGGTTTGCAGAAATTCGTTCATATTTATTCTCCTTTGATTAATTGTTTTCTATTGATCCACTGAAGGGCTTGTAGGCCTTGCCCTCCCAGTTTATCTGCATATGGTTGGAAAATTCCAATGTGTTGAGCCTCAGTCCGTGCACCAGAACGCTCATCATGCCGAGGGCGATGTTGAGGACGTGGCCTATAACTATGACCAGTCCCCCGCAGATCCCGAAGACTATGAGTTTCCAGCCCGTCTGTCCTTCGTAGAGCATCGCGCCCATAGAGTTGAAGCAGGTGGCGATGTAAGTTCCCGAGAGTCCCACCGCGAAAAGACGGATGTAAGAAAGGACGTCCACGAAACTGTTGATGAAGTTGAAGGGCGTGTACAAGACGTCGCCGATGGAACCCCAGTTGACGCTAAATAAAAGGATCAGAACAGCGCCGATTATGCCGCCGGCGTAGCACCAGACCGGGAAGGACTGCACACTAGTGTGCTCGACGAAGGGGAAGGTGTCCCCTACGATCATAGTCACGATGGCGAAGAAGTTGCAGGTGATGAAGAACATCCAGCCTAAGTTGCCGAGAGCTTCCCTAAGGGATCCCGCGATGATGGCGCGCCAGATCCTGGCGCCCGCCAAATGCGTCAGCGCGATAGCGAAGCAGAACCACTGGACGCAGGCCATCGACTTCTCCCCTCTCAGGCAGGGGAGCCCCTGCAGGAAGGGCGGCAGGGAGTCTTTGGCGATGCCGAAGAAAGCGCCGTTCAGAAGGCCCCAGATCACGGTGCCGCAGGAGAGGATGATAAGGAAGATGATGGCCGGCTGGGCCGCCTTGGCCTTCACTTTCAGCTTCAGGATTATCGAGGCGATGAGATAGATGAGGCCGTAGCCCGCGTCGCCGACGATGATAGAGAAGAAGAGCGTGAAGTAGATCATGACGGGGAGACTGACGTCGCACTCGTTGTAGCCGGGCATGGCGTCGATGAAGTCGAAGACGACTTTCACCGGCTTCAGCCAGCCGGGCAGGTCAAGGAGCGTCGGCACAGCGGGGTCGTTGCGGTCGGCTTTCTCGTACCAGAGGCCCCAGCCCTCCGCCTTGGCGGTCTCGATGAGTTTTCCCATCTCGGGTTCGGGCACGTAGCCTTCCAGGTAGACGATCTTGCCTTCCACCGTCACGGAATCGAAGGCGCTGGCGTAGGCGTATTCCCTTTCCAGCCTCTTTAAGTATTCTTCCAGGGCGGGCACGGCGCCTCTCAGGCCGTTCAGCTCCTTGGTGCTTTCGCTGACCTTTCTCAAAAGTCCTTCGCGTTCCAGCTTCAGCTCTTTGATCGATTTCTCGGGCAGGGAGACTTCCTGGAGTTCCAGATTGAAATCTTCCCTTCCGCAAAGGGCGAAGTAAACTTGGCCTTTCGATCTGGCGATCACCTGTTTTATTACGCCCAAGGGCGCTTCGGGCTCCTGCTCTTCCTGGCAGGAATAGAGTTTCACAATTACACCGCTCTTTTTGAGCTCACGGATGACGTTGGGATCGAAATCGCCCCAGGCGGAGAGAAGCTCCAGCTGGTTAGTGAGTTTCTGCGCGTTTTCCGTATCGGCGGAAATGGAGGCGGTGAGCTCCTGGACTTTCTTTATGGTCTCTTCGGGAGAAAGGTCGGGGACGCGGCTGCTCTTCGGGCAGTTCAGAAGCGTGTTAACGACGCCTTGCGCGACCTTGATCCTGTCGGAGACGGAATCCTTGGAGCGGCGCTCGGGCTTTTCTTTCTGCGTGATGTGCAGGACGCCCAGCTCCCTCAGCTTTCTCAGGAGCCCAGCTTCGCCGGAAGCGACGGAAAGAACGGCGACTTTTTGCATATCGACTATCATGCGGTCAGCCCTCCTTTCTCTGTGCTTTTGCGCTTGGCGATTTTACCTCTCACCACGGCGCTGGCCTGCTGGTCGCCGATGAAGATCTGGATCTTCCTGATGTTCGATCTGCACTCGGGGATCTTGACCTTGTCGAAAAGGTTGATCCTTTGAACGGTCACGCGCATCTCGGCGTTGATAAGGCGCTGCTGCTCGCTTAAGACAGCGCGCTGATTCTGCAGGGAACTGAGTTCCTTTACGGCCGCGATGCCGTAGTCCACCCAGGCGGGAGTCGTGGTAAGGTCGTATTCGCCCAAAGCGAATTCCGTCTCCTCGTAGATGGGGATGGGAACGCCGGCGATGTTGCCGTCCTTTGTCTTCACGGCCTTGACGGAAACGAGCTTCTCAAGGTCGACCGGCTCGCTGAAGAGCACGGTCCACTTGCCAAGATCCCGTTTCAGGTCCGATTCGCGTTTTATTATATCAGCCTGCTCTTTCTCGATGCGCCTCACCTCCGCCACCAGCTGCTCTTTTTTCAGTTCGAGCGTAGGCAGGAAGCGGCGGTAGCGGCTTAGCGCGTCGCGTTCGCTTTTCAGGGCTGATTTGGAAAATTTAAGTTTGGCCATAATTTATTTGGCGGGCCAGTATTTGGCTATGAGTTCCGGTTTCAAACTGATCTCAGTCTTCTCAAAACATTCTCCCAGGATCTGCCAGCAGAGGTCCAGGGCGCCTTCCAGGGGGATGTTCACGGATAGATCCATGAGCTTTTCCTCGAAAAGCTTTCCGTACTTCAGAAGCTTCATGTCCCAGGCGCTCATCAAAAAGCCCATGGACTGTTTTTCCTGAGTCTCGCGGCACTGGGCGTAGAGCTGGATCATGGTGTTCATGATGGCGCGGTGGTCGTCCCTGGTCTTGTTGTTGACCTGCTGTTTCAGACGGGAGAGGGAGCCGAAGGGCTCGATGCGGCCGTTCTTCAGATAGAACTGCCCTTCCGTGATGTATCCGGTGTTGTCCGGGACGGGGTGCGTAACGTCGTCGCCCGGCATGGTGGTGACGGCCAGAATGGTGATGGAGCCGGCGTCCTCGAAGTCCACGGCCTTTTCATAACGGCTGGCCAGCTGGCTGTAAAGGTCGCCCGGGTAACCGCGGTTGGCCGGGACCTGTTCCATGGTGATGGCAATCTCTTTCATGGCGTCCGCGAAGTTCGTCATGTCGGTCAGAAGCACCAGGACGCGCTTGCCGGCTACGGCGAACTGCTCGGCGGTGGCCAGGCACATGTCCGGCACCATCTGGCATTCCACGATGGGGTCGGCGGCGGTATGGACGAACATGACCGTCCTGACCAAAGCGCCGTGTTCCTCGAAAGTGTCGCGGAAGAAAAGGTAGTCGTCGTGCTTAAGGCCCATGCCGCCGAAGACGATGATGTCGACTTCCGCCTGCATGGCGATGCGGGCAAGGAGCTCGTTGTAAGGTTCGCCGGCGATGGAGAAGATCGGCAGCTTCTGGGATTCCACCAGGGTGTTGAAGACGTCGATCATCGGAATGCCGGTTCGGACCATGTGGCGCGGAATAATGCGCCTGGCGGGGTTGACGGAAGGGCCGCCGATGTCGACCGCTTTGCCCTGGAGGGCTGGGCCTCTGTCGCGGGGCTGGCCGCTGCCGTTGAAGACGCGGCCCAAGAGATCGTCGCTGAAGGAGACCTGCATGTTGCGGCCCAAAAAGCGCACTTCGTCGTTGGTGGCGATGCCGCGGGCGCCCGCGAAGACCTGCAAGGATACGAGATCCCCCGCGATCTTGATGACCTGGGCAAGGGAGGTGCCTCTCCTGCTCGTCACTTCCGCGAGCTCGTTGTAGCCTACGCCCGTGGCGGAGACCGTAATAACGCTGCCTGCTATCTGTAAAACTCTAGTGTGTATGGTCTGCATATCTATTCTCCTTACGCTCTGCGCTCAGATACATGTTTGTCAAGAAGGTCTTCGGCCTCTTTGCACTTCTCGCTTCCCCAGGGGGAAACGTTCCAGTTCTTGAATTCCCTGGTCAGTTCCAGGAAGAAGGTGCGGGCCTGGTCCTTGCTGTCGAAGGTGAACTTCGTTTTGATTATGGAGAGCATCTTCTCGAAAACGTAGCGCTGGCGCTCCAGGGAGCAGGCCGCGTCCACTTCGTCGAAGGAGTCCTGCTGGAGGAAAGCGTTGTCTAAGAATTCGGACTTCAAAAAGAGCACGAAGTCGTCCATGCTTGTGCCTTCCTCGCCCACCACTTTCATCATCTGGTTCACTTCGTTGCCGCGTCTCAAAAGCGCCCTGGCTTCGGGAACTTTCTCGCTGACCGGGTTGGGGTATTTGCTCCAACTGTCAAGCGGGTTGATGGCGGGGTACCTGCGGGCGTCGGAACGCTCCCTGGACAGGCCGTGGAAAGCGCCCACGACTTTCAATGTGCCCTGAGTCACCGGCTCTTCGAAGTTGCCGCCGGCGGGGCTGACGGTCCCGCCGATGGTGACGGAGCCTTTCTCGCCGTTGTAGAGTTTCACGAAGCCCGCGCGCTCATAGAAGTTCGCTATAAGGGATTCCAGGTAAGCCGGGAAAGCCTCTTCGCCGGGGATCTCTTCCAGACGGCCGCTGACTTCGCGCAGGGCCTGGGCCCAGCGGGAGGTGGAGTCGGCCAGCAAAAGGACGTGCAGTCCCATCTGGCGGTAGTACTCGGCCAGCGTCACCGCCGTGTAAACGGAAGCTTCGCGGGCGGCCACCGGCATTGAACTGGTGTTGCAGATGATGATGGTTCGTTCCATCAAAGAGCGTCCTGTTCTCGGGTCGATGAGTTCCGGGAACTCGCGGAGCGTTTCCACCACTTCGCCGGCGCGTTCGCCGCAGGCCGCCAGTATCACGATGTCAACGTCGGCGTTGCGGCTGGTGACCTGCTGCAAGACTGTTTTTCCGGCGCCGAAGGGGCCGGGGATGCAGTAAGTGCCGCCTCTGCTGATCGGGAAGAAAGTGTCGATGATCCTTGTCTGGGTGACCATCGGTTCCAGGGGGCGCAGTCTCTCGGCGTAAGCGTTGATGGCGAGCTTCACCGGCCATTCCTGGCGCATGGCGACAGTTTCCACCGTGCCGTCCTCGAGGGATTCCACTTCCGCGATCTTTTCCGTCACTGTGTAATTTCCTTTGGGAGCGATGGACTTCACCTTCCAAGTCCCCCTCAGTTTAAGGGGGACCATGATCTGGTGCTTGAAGATGCCTTCCGGAACGAAGCCCAGCCAATATCCGGCCTCCACTTCGTCGCCGACTTTGGCGGTGGGGGTGAACTCCCAGGCCTTCTGCATATCGAGGGCGGGCAGATATTTTCCGCGCTGCAGAAAGTTTCCGCACTCGGCGGCCAGATCGTTCAAGGGGTTCTGAAGACCGTCGTAGGTCCGGCTCAAAAGGCCCGGGCCCAGTTCGGCGCTCAAAAGTTCGCCCGTGAATTCGACAGCGTCGCCCTGCTTAAGTCCGCGGGTGTCCTCGTAGACCTGCAGGTCGGCGTATTCGCCGCGGATCCTGATAACTTCAGACTTCAGGCGCTTGTCGCCAACCACGGCGTAAGCCACCTCGTTCTGGATCACCTTGTCAGCGAATTTGACGGTGATG
>JAGCGH010000129.1 GCA_017649705.1 bacterium | reverse complement strand
TGTCGGCGTCGGCATCGGCGGAGACGGCTCCAAGGCCCCTACGCTCTCCAAAAAGGCCCTTTTAAGAGAGATCGGGCATAGGAACCCCGATCCCTTCTACGCCGCCTTTGAAGAGGAGCTGAAGGCCGAATTGAACGAGACAGGACAAGGCCCCTTAGGCCTGGGCGGCTCCCCCACCGTACTCGACATTTTCATCGAATCTGCCCCCTGCCACATCGCCAGCCTCCCCGTGGCCGTTTCCCTCAACTGCCACGCCGCCCGCTGCGCCTCAAAAGAAATTTAAGTTGTCGCAAATTTTGCGATAACTGACTGACAGATTTTTCCGTCCAGGGCAGTATATGCAAAATTTGCATAAACTGAATTTTGCTCTATTTCGCCTTTCTTTAAAACCTTTCTTTCAGTTTTGGAATCTCCCGGGGATCAAGTTTGAAGAAGGCGAAGCATTTTTTGCCTAGATCCTTCAAGGACGCGCCTGAAATGTATAGCTCCTTGTCGTCTATTATGAGAAAGCGGTCGTGGAATGACGCGCTTTCGGATATTTCCAGTTTCCCGTACTGCTCTTGAAAGCGCTTGATATCGCTTTGAGCAAGACCGTTTCCCTTCTTGGAAATGACGATCTTTAATCGGACTGCCTTTCCTTTTTTCGCCAGCATTTCCAAAGTCGTAATGTCGACATAATTGTCGATCAAAACGATTGAATCCTTTGCTGACAAAATGTATTTTGTCACAAAGACGTCCGCGTCGAAGACCTGGCCTTCGTAGAAAACGCCCTGCCTTGGCGGCAGCGAAGTCTTAACAAAGAAATCGACGCTTTGCTCTAATTTTTCCAATCTGACATCCTGTTCTGTAAATTTCTTTTCAATTCTATTTTCTAGCAGATCAAATCTATGGTTTAAAGCATAACCTCTAAGAAGATATTCTTTAAGAACTTTTGTTGCCCAACAACGAAACAAAGTTGCGTTATAACTATTAACACGATATCCGACAGCAAGAATAACATCGAGATTGTAATAGATAACATTGTAAGATTGCTTACCCAAATTACCCATATGTTCCAAAATGGAACATGTGCTCTCCCTTTTCAATTCACCGCTCTTATAAATATTTGTTAAATGCTTTGTTATAGCAGGCCTCTTAGTTCCGAATAACTGTGCTATTTGTTCCTGCGTAAGCCAGACTGTCTCGTTTTCCAGGCGAACGTCAAGCTTTATCGTTTCGTCGGGTTGGTAGATGATTATCTCGTTTTCCATATCGCTTGGGTCTGTGGTGAATCTTAAAGTCCATCCACATGATATGGAACCAAACGCGAGAAAGCAAGCTTTTGTAATATTTCTATTAGTCCTGACGGCGAACGTAAAAAAAGCCGGACACTTGGTGTCCGGCTTTGTCAACAGGCCGAGGATTTCAACGCGGCTCGTTTCAGCCTGCGCGTCGGGATAACGCCCACACCGCGCCGCGGCTGAAAAAACTTAAGGTTGAACTAGGACCACACGAAAGCCGCTGCCGGTGCTGGCGCCGCCGGGGCTGCCGTCGCTGCGGCAGGCAGAGCGGCAGCCGTAGGCGGTGTAGTACCATTCCCCGCCCCGGAGCACACGGTATCTGCCTGTGCTCGCACCCGCGGGGTCAATTTCCTCGCCGGCGTATTCTCCGTACCAATCCAGACACCACTCCGCCACGTTACCGTGCATATCGTACAAACCCCAGGAGTTGGGCAGATAGGAGCCAACCTTGGTATGCTGAGAATATCCGCCTTTGCCATCGTTTTGATTTTTTGAATAACGCCCAACCTCATCCATATTGGGACACTGTTCTGTGTCGGTCAAATTCTTGCCGCTGTTCAAATCCGTGGTTGTGCCTGCCCTGCAGGCGTACTCCCACTGCGCTTCAGTGGGAAGATCAAAGATGTTGCCGGCTTTTTTTCTTATACGACCCAAAACGCAGTTTTCGTCCACCTCGTAATTAAGCGGCCATTGGGCTCCCTTATTGACGCCTCTTATCATGTTGTAGGAAACGCACTCCACAGGCCGTGTCTCCCCGGGGTAATCAGCGGGATTGCAATCGGCCAAAAACGCGCACTGTTGCTGAGTCATTTCGAAGATGCCGATGTAATAAGCTTTGGTAAACGTTACGTTATGCTGAGTCTCGTCAATTACCAGTTCGTCCTCGGGAGACCCCATCGTGAAGCTACCTGGCTCTATTCTTCTCATCCAGAGTTCCTCGGTGCGGCATTTGTCGTCTTCGATGTCTGGACCGCTAGAAGATGTCCGCATCTTGTTGGACGGCAGATCAAGTACCAGATACTTGGCCTGCGAAGTCACATCTTCATAATCCATTCGCAATTCGATCTCGTCCACTATATTTGTGTAAGCGATATCCGGGATCCAGGTGAGCTTGTGAGGACCCTTTCCCAGCACTATACCGGATGCACCGTCATACTCCAGTTTGCCTATATCCTCAAGCACATATTCCTTTCCGTCCTTCGCTTTTCCGTATAGTTTAACTTTAAAAACCGGGAGGGTGTTTTCTGTCCCGGACGGAATGTCAAATTCAAAATCCTTTTGAATTTGATTGTCCGGTCCAGAAAACACATTTTGAACTAGAACTACACGAAAGCCGCCGTAGCCGTTGAAGGCGCAGCCGGCGAAGTCGGTGAAGTAGCTGTCACGGTAGGCAGAGCGGCAGTAGTAGGCGACGCTGCTCCAGCTCCCGCCCCGGAGCACACGGGAGCTGCCTAGGTTTACTCCGGCAGGATCCGTCACATGATCTGTGCCCAGATCTTTCTGATACCAATCCAAACACCATTCAAACACATTGCCGTGCATGTCGTAGAGGCCCCAGGCGTTGGGCAAATACGAGCCGGCTTTGGCATGACCATGGTATAAATCCCACATTTTTTTTTTAGAATGTTTAAAAGTACCCCCGCCGTTGTACCAATAGCGACCCACTTCATCCATTTCTGGACATTCATTTATGGACGATAAATCTTTCCCGCTGTTAAGTGCGGTCGTTGTTCCAGCTCTACAGGAGTATTCCCACTGACCTTCCGTAGGCAGATCAAAAAGAAGCCCTTCTCCGGCTTTGCTGCGCAAAGCAGAGAAAAAGGTTGGCCCTTCTCCAGTGACAGACTTTAAAATTACATAGCCTACCATGTCTTTCATTATATATCCTTTATCTATTTCAAAAGACCAAGAACATCTTTCATCCACCTCGTTTTTAAGAGGCCACAGCGATCCGTTTTCAGCCCCCCTCAGCATGTTGTATGAAACACATTCCACCGGTCTTGTAGAGCCTTTGAATTGTGAAACATTATATCCGGTTATTGTCTTGAACTGTTTCTGCGTCGTTTCAAAAATGCCGATGTAAAAGGCTTTCGTTAATGTCACTTCGTGCTGAGTCTCGTTGTCATTTCTTCCGCGTTCGTCTTCCGGAGATCCCATTGTGAACGTTCCCGGCTCAATTCTTCTGAGCCATAATTCCTTAGTTTTGCAAGTGCTTTTTTTGACATCAGGCGGATCGTTCTGATAGCGCATTTTATATTTCTTGAGATCAAGGCAGAGATAAGTCGCTTCGTCAGTCACGTCTTTCCCTTCCGCGCTGACAGTGATAGCGTTGGGATCTTCTTTCTTGCGGTCTTTGGCCGCGTTCCAAACTGAAGTGTAGGTCCCTTCTCCTATGACGATGCCTGTTTTTCCCGGGCCTTCCATGGTTTTCATAGCGAAGGGCTTCTTGCCGGCTATTTCGGCGCTGAAGTTTACAGCGAAGACCGGCATGGTGTTATCCGGATCGTCGGCGGTCAAGGTATAGACGATCGCGATCTTGCCGTCATCGGTAACGAAGGTGCTGACGTCGGACAGCCCGGCTGTGACATTACTAGTCAACGCAAAACCCAAAATTACAAATAGCAGAAATTTTTTCATGATATGTTATTCCCCCGATTAAAATTTCTTGGCGTAGATAGCAGCTTAGGCAAAAATTAAAATACAGAAATGTTGTCGCGTTATAAGCGAGAGGCACAATATTTCTCAGCAAGAGAAATAAATGTTTCCGCTGTGTCTATTAATTCCTCGGCTTCTTTTTTAGTCGCGATGTAAAAGTCATCATAATCGCTGGTATGTCTGATTTCTTCGGCTTCCACGATCTTGCTGCCAAGCGATTTTGGAAATATGTCGGTTTTAACATATTCCTTGTTAAAATTTCCTAAAACTTCCTTATGACGTCTGTAACTTTTTCCGTCTAATGCGAAAATAGCGTTAATAGTATGAAAAATTGCATAATACGCCCTGTTATTAGCGCCCTTATAAAGTTTTTCTGATAACAAGATCTTCGCTTCCGCCAGATTTTCTTTAGCGGTATTCATTCTGTACAACATCAAATCTTTCTTGGAGCCGCTGTCATTGAATTGTTCCATACAGGCTTACTCCTTCGTTTTTGACGTTGCTGTAGAAAGGATAATTGACGGACCACTTGTTGAAGTGTTCTTCGTTTTTAACTATAGGCTTGATGTCTACGTCATTATCCATGTTGAAGTCGTAGGTATGATTGGAAAGCGTATGGCGATATTCTTTTATCTTCGTGTCAGGAATATCAAGAAGGATCATTATGTCAATGTCGGAATCCTCCCTGTAGTCCCCCCTCGCGTAGGATCCGTACAGGATGATCTTTTGAATATGTTCCTTATAAATGCTTTTTACCACAGAAACATACTCGTCCAGTATTTTTTGAATTTTACGATCCATTAAAAACCTCAATACCATTAAAATATTTCAATAATATTTTATCAAAATTGAATTTTATGTGTGATTAACGTCCATCAAACCTAAAGCTCTGTACCGAACGACCTAACAACATGGTGAAATAATTATGTGCAAAATTTGCACATAATTGTCTTTGTAAAAAAAGCCGGACATTCGATGTCCGGCTTTTTGCTGGCCGCTCGCTGAAAGCGGGCGATTGAAAAAATATCAGAACATGTTTATGACGAAGCGGAAGCCGTAGTCGCTGTAGGTGCTGCCGCTCATTGGCGCGCGGCGCGAAGCCGTGCGGCAGTCCACGGCGTTGCTGCCATAGGCGCCGGCTCTCCTGGTGCGGCCGTTGTTGCCGTTTCTCGAGCCGACGGGATCCACAGTCGTCGTATTCAGCTGTGCTTTCGTAAGCCCGTAGTTGTTGTTGAAATTGTCCAAGGTCCATTCCCAAACGTGGCCGTGCATGTCATAGAGCCCCATGAGGCTGGGCTTAAGCAGGCCCACTTCATGCATCGTGCCGTTGGCGTTCGCGGCATACCAGCCCAGCAGGTCGAGATTGTGGTCCTTCGTGTTGCCGCTGTAAGGAGAGTAAGCGCTGCCGTCGTTCCAGAAGCCGGATTCGAGAAACGTCCCGTCGCCCTTGGCGCGGCAGGCCATCTCCCACTGCGCCTCGGTGGGAAGGTCTATGTGAAGGACGTTGTCAAACCTTCCGCGGAAGTGGCCTATCACGCTGTCATGATCCACAATGTGATCGGTGTCCGAAGGCCAGGTGGCGCCCTGGTTGGTTCCCCTGAGAGCGTCATAGCCCAGGCCGGTCTTGGGAAGGCAGGAGGAGCTGGGGGTGTCGCCGATTATCCTGCTGTATTGAGCCTCCGTCGTCGTGAAGATGGAGATGTAAAAGATCTTGGTTTCCTGGACCGAGTGAAGCGGTTCGCTGGTACGGTAGGCCGTTCCGTATTCATTGGTGGAGCCCATCAGAAAGGTCCCGGGCATGATCTTTCTGAACCACATATGGTTTATCTTGCTGTCAGCGCCAACCGCGATGGTCGTGTCGTTGGTGCTGTCGGCGTAGGAGTAGATCCAGTGGTCAAGGTCAAGGACCAGATATTCCGGGTCGTCAAACACTTCCTCCACCGTCAAAGCGATCCTCATGTTGCATATGTTGGTGTTGGCAAACTGCTCGTAGGCGTCCCAGACAACTTTCTTGTGGCCGGCGCCGATGGCGATGCCGCCGGCTCCGTCGCCCTCCAGGTATCTCAGGCGGAAGGTCTCGCCTTCGCCGATCTTGCCGTAGAGGACTATGTTAAAAATCGGTTCTTCCCGTTCGCTTTGCAGAACATAATCGATGTCGACTTTGCCGTTCCAGGGCCAGCGCTGGTGACAGGTCACGCTTACGGCGGAAGTGCCGAAGCAGAGTGAAGAGAGGGCGAAGACCGCCAAAAGTATCATTTTTTGAATTTTCATTTTCACTCCATCATTAAAACCATGCGGAAACCGTAATCGGAATGTGTAGAGCCGGCTCCGGCCGGATTCCTGCGGGCTGTGCGGCAATCAGCGGGGGCGTTGCCGCTCGCTCCGCCGCGGCGGATCCTGAGATAAGAGATCTGATGGCGCGGGCCGACAGGATCGGTGACGTGATGGGTCCCGAGATCGTCCTGCGTCCAGTCGAGGCACCATTCCCAGACGTTGCCGTGCATGTCGTAGAGTCCGAGGCTAGAGGGCTCTTTCGTGCCGACGTCATGAATGGAAGTCTTATACCAGGCCAGAAGGTTGAGGTTGGTATCCTGATTGTTGTTTATTTTGGCATAGTGGCTTCCGTCGTTCCAGGTAAGATCGCCGTGGAAGGTCCCGTCGCCTTTGCTGCGGCAGGCCATTTCCCACTGCGCGTCGGTGGGCAGGTCGAAAATTACGTCATGGCCGACCTTGGAGCGCAATCTTCCGAAGAAGCTCTCGCTGTCCACTTGATAGCCGCGCGCGGGCCAGTTCGTGCCGACGTTGCTGCCCCTCAGGTCGGTGTAATCAAGACCTGTCATAGGCTTCATGGACTCCCACTGCGTTTCGCTGTTGATCTTTTTATACTGCGCCTCGGTGGTCTCGTAGATCGCGATGTAGAAGGGTTTGGTGATGGTGACTTGGTGTACGGACTCGTTGTTGACATTGGCGTTGAAATAAGCGCGGTCTTCCGCCGAAGCGCCCATTGTGAAGGTGCCCGCCTCCACTCTCCTGAACCAGACCTGCGTCCGCTTGGTCGCCGTATCGCTCGCCAATGGCACTCTGAAACTTCCTTTCAGATCATAGGTAGTCAGGTCGAGGTACATATACGGTGGTGGTATGGTCGTCTCCCTCGCCACGATCGCGATTTTGACGTTGCTCGCGTCAACGTTCGTGCCAAGGTCCTGGGCTGCGTCCCAGGTCACTCTGTGCGTCCCCTCGGCCCTAACCGTATGGTCCTCGACGTCGCCGGAAAGCGACCTAAGCGGGAAAGACGGGCCGTTCCCGATCTTCCCGTAGAAGCCAAGTTTGAAGACCGGGACATCGTAATGCTCCTCATTGGAAAGAGTATAGTCGATGTCCACCTTGCCGTTCCAGGGCCAGCGCTGGGTGCAGCTGATATTGGAGACAAAATCTCCCCTGGCAGCTGAGACGATCACGAGCGAAAAGCAAAGGATCGCCGCTATGTTTTTCGTTTTCGTCATATGTTGTGATTAATGTTTATTCCTTAAGGCGAAAAGAGCCGCCAAAGCGAGAAGCGCGCTTGATGTGAACGGCTCCGGCAGGATCTTGATGACGGGCTGCGCGCATATCGCCGCGTAGGTCTCAGTTCCGGCCGCGTTTTGGATCTCGTAGGCCAGCGTGTAGGTGACATCGGCCGGCACTTCCGCGCTCAGATAATCCCAATTGAAGGTCCCGTGTCCGTCCACGGAGCTTTCGTAAAGATCATAGGACGACGGGAAGGCCTCGTGAGAGATCGCCCGGACTTTGATCACCCTGTCGCTGCCTTCGGCCCAATGGGAGTCGTAAACGATGTCGTCGGCGGTCAAAAGCGTCAGCCTGTATCCGGGAGCGGTCCCCACGGTGTCGAGGGAAAAATCGTCCGACCAGCCCGCCTCGTCCTCCAAGGAGGAGATCAAATGAACTCTGACGGAATCCTCTTCCAAGACCTGGCCTTCGCTGGACGTGGTATGCGTTAAGATGAAGTCCTCGTTCAGATCGACGTTGAAAACAAAATAATCCCAGGCGTTGCTGACCGTTTTGTCATCGTCGGTCAATTCTGCGACAGTGTAAGTTTCTCCGCTCGTCACGCCCTCCGCCGTCACCACAGTTTCCCTTTCGGTATCGTGGGCCCAGGCGGTGCTGAAGATGATAGGATCCTCAGCTTTCAGGTTGACGATCGAAGACTCGCGGGTGTCGAAGGAGAACGAATCCGACCAGAGCGTCTCGTAATCGGCGCAGACCGGAAGCGCGAAACTGAGCGCAAAAAGGAGCGCGATAACAAACGTTTTCCTGATCATAGACCTCCTCAATATTCGGTTACCTGCCCAGCCTTCGCCATGGAGCGCGCTTCCACGCTCTGTATCTCGGCGAAGCCCTGGGAGCTCACGGGATTTAAGCCCTTGCTGGCTTCCATGGAGGCGTCGGCCTCGAAGTAGAGGCTGGCCTTGACACCGGTCAGGGACTGGAAGAAGATGTTGCCTTTGTAAAGGCCGACTTTGACTTTGCCGGTGGCTTTGGCGGCGAAGGTGTCAACGGCTGCAAAAGCCGCCTTCGTGGCCAGGTCATAGTAGCGGCCGTCGTAGATCTGCACCGCGATGAAGCGGGAAAGACGATCGAACATGGTGGTGGCGCGCTTGTCAAGGATGGCGTGGTAGACGTAGCGCAGGGATCTTCCCAAGAGCTCCATGCCCGGGGCTTCGTAGACGCCGCGGCTCTTTGTGCCGATGATGCGGTTCTCAAGCGCGTGGCTCATGCCGACGCCGTTTCTTCCGCCCACTTCGTTGGCTTTGACCAGAAGGTCGAAGGGTTTCAGCTTCTCGCCGTTGATGGCCACGGGTCGTCCTTCCTTGAATTCTATTTCGACGCTCTCTATCTTGTTGGGGGCCTGCATGGGCCAGACGCCCATGGTGGGCTCGACGATCGTCATGGCGGTCTCCATGCTCTCAAGATCTTCCGCCTCGTGGGAGAGGCCGGCCACGTTGCAGTCGGTGGAGTAGCGCTTCTTGCCGCCCGGGAAAGCAATGATGCCGTGCTTGGCAAGATATTCGCACATTTGCGTGCGGCCCGGGAATTCTTTCAGAAGCAGCGCGTCGCGCCAGGGAGCGTAGACGGTCATCTTCGGCGCGAACTGGTTGGTGTATCTCTCGAAACGCATCTGGTCGTTGCCTCTTCCGGTGGCGCCGTGCACCAGTATGTCGATGCCGCGCTTCTTCATTTCCTGCACGAGCTTCTTGACAGTCACAGCGCGGCCGATGCCGGTGGAGTTCCAGTAGCCGCCGTCGTAGGTGGCTTCCGCCATGATCGTCTTGAAGCAGGCTTCCGCCATCTCTTTCTTGACGTCCACTATGACGGTCTTGACGCCGCAGGGCGCCATCTTTTTCGCCACGTCGCGGATGTCCTTTTCGTCCGGCTGGCCCAGGTCAGCCGTGAAGCAGAGGACCTTCGCCCCGGCTTCCCTTAAACGCACGGAAATGGTTTTGCTGTCCAGTCCGCCGGACACGCAGACGCCCAGTTTTTTGCCTTTCAGATCATTGACGGTCAGTGCCATATGTTTCTCCTTTAAATATTTAATTGTTTTATTATTATATCAAAACAAGGGTGTTTTTCCAACCATATATTTTATTGCTTTTCCATTACCTGGAATTTCTGCCACTTGCCGCTTCTAAAGCGGGTCCAGTAGATGATGGCCGAGACCAAAAACAGCACGCCCGTAATGGACCAGACGGAATAAATTCCGAAGTGCATGACTTCCGTCGCAATATAAAGCGCCGGCACGAAGAAGAGCCAGCTCAAAGACACCGACGTGATCATCGGGAAAAGCGTGTCGCCGGCCGAGCGCAGGGCGTTGTTCAGCCCGACGTTGAAGACGTCCGCGAAGTTGAAGATCATCATGGTGTATAAGAGATTCCTCGTCATGACATAGACCTCTTCCGTATGTTTCCCGCCGCAGAATGTGTCGAAGATCTCTCTTGTGAAAGCGATGATGAAGATCGCTATGACGACGACAAGTATCTCCCCCAGGAGAAGCCCCTGGTAAACGGCCTTTTTCCCAAGGTCCTTCCTGTCCATACCTATGAACTGCGCCATGATTATGGCCGCGCCGTGCGCCACGGAAAGGATGGGCAGAAAGATGAGGTTCTGGATGCTGAAGATCACGGTGGTGGCGTTCAGGGCGTCGTCGCTGATTCGCCCTGTGAAAAGGATCTGGGCGGCGAAAGCCGCGTTGTCAAGCCCGAACATCAAGCCGGTCGGCAGTCCGAACCTGAGAAGATTGAGGAAGGAGGATTTCCTGAAACGCCAGGCGGAAAAGAAAGCGTATTCCTTTGTCGAGGGCATGAAGACTATGAAAGCGATCAAAGCCCCGGTCGTGAAAAGGCCTGCTATGATGGTGGCGATAGCCGCTCCCTCAACGCCCATTGAAGGAGCTCCAAATTTGCCGAAAATAAATACGTAATTCAAAAAAACGTTGACCGCGCAGCCGAAAACGTTGGCGATCGTCGAGACCCAGACCATGCTGCGGCCGTTGAAAAAGCTCGACAGAACGATGTTGGTCAAGGGAATGATCATATAAAAAGCCATATAAGAGAAATAAGCTTTCTCCATGGCAAGAATGTTCGCCGAATGCGCCGCGCGCTCAAGCACGAAAAGGCCCAGCGGCCTGGACGCAAAAGGCACCGTGCTGCCCACCAGCCAAACGAAGTAAAGGCTCTGCCAAACGGAAACGGATACCATCTTCTTGTCTTTGGCGCCGAAGTACTGGGCCACCATGGTGGTGGTGTAAACGGCCACGCCGGCGAAGAAGCACTGCACCGTGAAAGACAAGGTGCCCGCGCCCATGGAGGCGCCGGCGGCGTCCAGGTCGTAATGGGCCAGCATCATGCGGTCGCAGAACAAAAGGACCGCGAAAGAGGCGTTGGTTATGAGCATCGGGAAGGAGACCTTTACGATCTTCTTCATG
>JAGCGH010000128.1 GCA_017649705.1 bacterium | reverse complement strand
TCGAGATCGTCGGCATCCTGAAAGCCGCCATCGACGCCGAAAGAGGCGACATCAGAGCCTCCATCAACGACGAGACGGAAGAGGCGACTTTGATCGTCACCGCCCCTGATTTCCAGATGCCCTACATTGAGAACGCCATCGAAAGACTCGACAAGAAAGGCGTCAGCTTCGACAACGACGGCACCGAGACGTTGGTCTACACCTTCAAGAACCGCCAGGGCAAAGATCTTGCCGATATGATCGAAGGCACGATGCTCTCCGGCTACGGCGACATAATGGTGGACGAGGATCTCAACCAGGTCATCATCAACGACACCCCCACCAGCCTTGCCTGCGTGCAGGAGCAGCTGCCGAAATTCGACACCCCGACCCGCCAGGTCAGGATCGAGTGCGAGATCGTTGAACTGGAGAACAGCGACGACTTCAACTTCGGCCTGGCCTTGGAAGCCTGGAAGGAAGCCCTGCCCGAAAGCGTCGACATGACCATCGACTGGAACAAGGAGCGCCAGGGCAACAACGGCTCGCCTGACGGCTGGGCCAGGACCATCGCCCAGAACGTCCAGCTTTCCGGCATGCGCCCCAAGGCCGTGGCCAACTTCATCAACTATTTGGTCCGTAGAGGCGACGCCAAGGTCCTTTCCCGTCCGACGCTCATCGTCAACAACGGAAAGCTGGCCACCGTGGAATCCGTTGACAACGTCAACTACAAGGGCTACAACAGCGATCCGGAAAACACCATGGACAAGCAGGCTGAGACCGGCGTCATCATGACGATCCTGCCGAATCTGGCCGCCAATTCCATGAACCTGGAAGTGGAAGCCTCCGTTCACTCCCTCGTCGGCTGGACCACCGGCGGACTGCCCATCATCAACCACAGGAACACCTCCGCCAGCGTCAACGCCCGTCCCAACGAGACCATCACCATCTCCGGCCTCCGTCGCGACTACGTCACCAAAGCCGACGAGCGCGTCCCCATCCTGGGCTACATTCCCTTCGTGGGCTACCTCTTCCGTCATGAGATCGACGTCAAGAAGAGCAGCGAGATCCTGATCCTCCTGACCCCCTGCGAAGTCGGCAAAGAGAACGCCAGGGAACATCATCTCGTCGACGACATCAAGAACGGCGAGGACGATGAAAACGCCATCAATAAATTCGTTGACAGAGTGATCCTGAACAAAGCGTCTTTCTAGTACTTCTTTCCTCCATAAAAATATAAAAAGCACGAATCAGCGCCCGGCCGCGAGGCCGGGCGCACTTTTTTATGCCTGTTCCGTTTCTTTGCGGTTGATTTTTAAGGGATATTATGTTATACTTTATGTGGTTTTAAATCATCTAAAGGATAATATAATGTCTTTATCATTAAAAACACCTTGGGAAGTTTCCATGGGGATCGCCGGCCGGTTGAAAGCCAAGCGATTGGCGCGAAACCTTACACAGCAGGGGCTGGCCGAGAGAGCCGGCATGAGCGTCGGATCTCTTAAGCGCTTTGAGAAAACGGGGCAAATATCCTTCGCTTCCCTTTTGAACATTGCTTTGGTTTTGGACTGCCTGGACGAGTGTTACTCCCTGTTCAAGGAAAACGAGAAGCCGGCCAGTTTGTTTAAGGAAGAGCCGGCGAGAAAAAGAAGGCAGAGGGGAAAAATAAAATGAATCTGAAGGTTTTTTACAACGCTTACGGGGAACGCCAGCTTATGGGGCTCTTGTCCCAAAGAGAAGAGCGCGTATTCTTCGAGTACGCTTCGGATTTTATAAAAACCGGATTGGAAACGTCCCCCTTCAAATTGCCGCTTCGCCCCGGCGTCTTCGAGGGAGATCCTTTGTTTGCCGGCGGCTTGTTCGGCCTTTTCAACGACAGTCTTCCGGACGGCTGGGGCTGTCTTCTGCTTGACAGAAAACTCCAGCGGCAAAAACGGTCTTACGATGAAATAGGGCCTTTGGATAGGCTGTTTTTGGTAGGCAAAGACCCGTTCGGCGCGCTGGAATACGAGCCGGCCGAAGAGAGCGAGCCTTGCGAAAGCGCGATACTTCTGGACGCTCTGGCGCGGGAGGCCGACAAGATCCTTAAGGGAAGCTCAGAAGAAATGCTGGACGAACTGATAAGGCTGAACGGTTCTTCCGGCGGCGCCAGACCGAAAATAACAGCGCTCGTGTCGGATGACAAGAAAAAGATCATCCAAGGCGGCAAAGAGACGCCGGAAGGCTTTTCTTTCTGGCTGATAAAGTTTTCCAATAAGACGGACAGGCATGACTTGGGTCTTCACGAATATGTTTATTCCCTCATCGCGAAAAAGGCGGGAATAAACATGCCGGAGACGCATCTGTTTCCCTCTAAGACCACCAGCGGGCATTTCGGGATAAAGCGCTTCGACCGAGAGGGCGGAAAAAAGATCCACACTCACACAGCCTGCGGATTGTTGCACGCGGATTTCAGGATTCCCTGTCTTAACTACGCTGATCTTCTGAAGCTGACGCAGCTTCTTACGAAAAATCAGCGGGATGTCGAGCAGATGGTCAGGCTGATGATCTTCAATGTCAAAGCCGGCAACAAGGACGACCATAGCAAAAATTTCACGTTCCTTCTGGACAAGTTGGGAGAGTGGCGTCTGGCGCCGGCATACGATCTGACGAGGTCCAACGGCATAAACGGCGAACAAACCGCCTTGGTCAACGGCAAGGGCAGGGATATCACGGACGACGATCTGATAAAAGAAGCACAAAGATACAATGTCTCCTCCGCGAAAACAAAAGAAATGATTGCGCAAACGGAAGATGCCCTGGCGGATTACGACAAGCTCATGAAAGAGCTGAGATGAGAGAAATGCTGATATATAATTTTTTGGGATATATCCCAAGAATTTATATATTAGGGCAGCCAATGTTTTAGTATAATTTTCATAGGTAATAAAATTTGGTAATGATCCGGGAGGCCCAGTGATTATGAAAAAAGCCCTGCTTTTCTTTTTGCTTCTGTTCGTCGGGTTCGCTAAGGCGTCGGACCTGACTTACGAGGGGTTTGAGGACCTTATGTACATTAAAGCGTACTTGGAAGATAATGACG
>JAGCGH010000018.1 GCA_017649705.1 bacterium | reverse complement strand
CGGCGCGGACTTCGACGACGTCCACGTTGACAGCGGCATCGGCGATCTCGCGCTCTCCGCCGAACCCATGGCCATCGGCTCCAATATGACCACCATTAAGCTGTCCAACCTCAACGAAAACACCACCATAAAATACAAAGCCAAAGTTGTGGTGGGCGGGGATAACTTCACCATCTCTCCTGTCGAGGGCCTCTTCAAGGACGAAGCCGAGATCAGGGTCGAAGCTCACGACCTTCCCACCACTCCCCAGTTCCTGGAATGCGTGGTGGAAGTCGACGCTGGCAACGCCGGAAAAAAGAGGATCCGTTTGGGCGCTCCCTGCGGCAACGAAACTGACGGCTACGGCCTCTACTCCGCCGATCTCTCGACCTTCCCGAAAGGCAGCCCCAGCGATTACGATTCCTGCTGGGAAAACAGCGGAACATTAGACTACGCTTTCGACCACTATGTGACGGAAGTTCTCCTGGACGAAGACTTCGAAGATTATCCCGGCAACACCAACATGGGCGGCATCGGCGGCTGGTCAAGCGGATACGGCACCATCGACCGCGACGGCTCCATCTACGCGAGGGAAAGATTCGGCAACAGATACTGCGAAGTCGCTTACGTCAACAACCTCTTCGGCGCCCATAAGAAACTGGAGAAGCAGATGAAGCCCCATTGGTGGGAAGGCCACACCAAGGGTTATTTCCGCATCAGCTTCGACGCTATGCTGACCGGCACCTCCAGCAAGTTCTTCGGCCTTTGGGATCCCCAGATGGTGGAGGGCAACTTCGAGTACGTGAACGGCAGCGGCTACCGCTTCCGCAGCAATGCCAGCGACGCCAACCACACGGAGTTCGTCTCCCAGAACTACATCCCCCAGGCCACCTGGACGAGGATCAGCATGATCATTGAGGCGGTGCCCGTTTTGGACTCTTCCGACCGCTACCGCCACATCCTGCGCCAGTACAAGGTGGATGGCAAGACCGAAAACTGCAGGGCCTTCTGCGATCAGGACAGCAACAACGACGCTTTCAACACCCTGCGTTTCTTCCTCTGGGGAAGCGGCACCTTCTGCCTGGACAATCTGAAAGTCGAGACCATCGTCAGCGAAACTGATTACGATATCCTCGATTTCCCGGACGAAGATCCCATGGATCTCTATTTCAACAGCAGGCAGGACGTGGAAGTCAAACTGGGCTTCACGGAAGAGATGGCCAGCAAGTATGACATCACCATCGCCGCCGAGATGATGCTTCCCGCCGATTTCGGCGGAACGCTGACCTTCGGCCAGGACGACTTCCACAAGCAGTTCGCCACGGAATTCAAGCTCAAATCCGGCAAAGTCAGCCTCAACTATCCCAACGTCAAAGGCGTGAAAGATTCCTTCACGGCCAACGCCGGCGAATGGTTCGTTTACGGCTACGACATCTCCACCACCGAGAAGAACCTGAGGCGCCTCCTTTGGGACGGCGATTACCACAAGGAGAACCTGCCGATTACCGGAGCGGACGCCACCACGGCCATCGACAAGATCAAGTTCTCCATCAGTTCCGGCACGGCCCGCGTCGGAGCGGTGGACGCCAAGCTTACCCCGCGCACCGCTTCCCAGCCCATCGTGGCTTTCGACTACAGCCCGATCACGCTGGCTGAGCCGACGGGCGTCATCTGCCTCACCAACGAGCTCAATGGCACTACCGGCGAGTTCTCGGTCTCCTTCAAGGACGGCTCCAACTTCAAAGCCACGCCCGCTACCGGCACTCTCACAAGGTATCAGGAGATCCAGG
>JAGCGH010000127.1 GCA_017649705.1 bacterium | reverse complement strand
TGGGGCGAGAAGCTTAAAACTGTCGACGAATTTTGGCATTCGGCGGCTGTTCTGTACTTCAGCGAAGAGCAGCGCGAAGTTACGGAAAAAATAAACCACCAAGGGACCCTTAACGTCCTTGATTTCGTGAAGCGCTACGGCATAAAGCGCCTCCAGCACATCAGCACGGCGTACGTGAGCGGGCTGTGCGACCGCGTCGTCAAGGAGGAAGTCACGAAATGCGACTGGGAGTTCCGCAACCCCTATGAAGAGACCAAATACGAGGGCGAACAGGCTGTCAAAAAATTCGCCGACGAATCCGGGGTGGCCACGACCATCTACCGCCCGGCGGTCATAATAGGGGACACCGTGAACGGCAAATGTCTCTCGTTCACCGGCTTTTATAA
This sequence comes from bacterium, assembly GCA_017649705.1. GTDB lineage: Bacteria > Auribacterota > UBA3054 > UBA3054 > UBA3054 > UBA3054. The sequence continues at coordinate 5,646 of JAGCGH010000127.1, read as the reverse complement.
CATTGCCAAGGTTTTCGCCTTGATCAAACGCCTCGCCATGCGTCGACTCAACGTGGACACCGAATATTACAGGCAGCACGATCTTTATTCCTCGGGAAATTACATTCATTTCCCGTTCCGCTTCCCCTGTCCCTCAGACACGACGGTCAATTTGATCCCCATCGACTGCGTTGTCAGCAACATCATGAACCTTTGCGAACGTCCGGAATCCGTTGGTGAAGTCTATCATCTCACTCATCCCAATCCTCCCAAGATCAGGGAGCTTCTGGTGAAAGGCTGCAAATGGATAGAGATGGACGGGGTGGAGTTTGTCGACTGCACCTTCGAACAGTCGGAACAGGTCCTGAAGGACGAGATCGTTAAATTCGGCGCTCTGGGCATCAACATCAGTTTCTGCCTGGAGATCAGCGAATATCTGCGCTACCTGTTCGGCGAACCAAAATTCGACGTTTCCAAAATACGCGCCGCTTTGAAGGACAAATACTTTGAGGCTCCCGTTATCGACGAGGCTTTCCTGAGAAAGATCCTTGACTTCGGAGCGGGGTGTCAATGGCACAGTTTAGTCTGAGAACGCTCCTTTTCTGCTTGCTGGCCTCGGCCTTCCTGACAGGCTGCTCCACCAGCATCGCTCTGCGCAACGCTCCCGTCAAAGTGAACGAAAGCGCCTCTCTTGGCGCTCCGGCGGTCTTCTTCCTGGACAAAGTCGCCACGCCCCTTTTGGTGAACGGCAGGATCGGCAAGATCCGGGCCGTGGCCGACGGCCAGTGGAACTGGGTGACCACCAAGAGCGACCTTTCCCTTTGGGCTGACAAGGAGTGGGAAACGTTTCTGCAGCGCCACGGCCAGACCTTCGTTACAGACCCGGCCAGAAGCGACTACCGCATTCTCTGCGACGTCACTAAGATCTACGTTGAGAAGTTCAACGAATACCTGGGAGCCCACAAATTCGCCTCCCACGTCATTATGCGCGTATCCATATCGAGATCCGACAACGGATCGACGGTATATTCTAAAGAATTGAAGCAATCGTACGCTGTCACAGTCCCCGTGGAGGGGCTGGAGAGCGCGGGCGACGAGGCCATCTACAACCACTGCCTGAGCGCGGTCTTCCAAAACTGCCTGGAGAAGATAGCCTTGCCCTGAAACCAAAAGTTTTTTTAATTAACAAAATGAAAAATCCCAAAATAGAAAGAGAAATAATCATCGACACCGAGCAGTCCCAGGAGCGCCGCGTGGCGGTCATCGAGGACAAGGTGTTGGAAGAATATTACATTGAGCGCGACGAGCAGCACCGCCACATGGGCAGCGTCTACAAGGGCAGGGTGGAGAACATCATCCCCGCCATCAACGCCGCCTTCGTGGACATCGGGCTTGAGAAGAACGGCTTCATCCACATCGACGACGTCTTCACCTCCAACCTGGACGCCATGGAGCTGGACGACGAGGACGAGGAAGGCGATGAGAAGGAAAAGAAAGCTCCTCCCAAGAACAACCGCCCGAAGAACCGCAAGGACATGAAGATCTCCGATATCCTGAAAGAAAAGCAGGAGATCATCGTCCAGGTCGTCAAGGAGCCCATCAGCACCAAGGGCTGCCGCCTCACCACCGACATCAGCCTGCCTGGCCGCTTCCTGGTCCTGATGCCCTTCGAGAAGCAGATCGCCGTCTCCCGCCGCATCAGCAACGTGCAGGAGCGCAAGCGCCTCCGCCAGATGGCCAAGGAAGTCCAGCTCCCCGAGGGCTGCGGACTCATTATTAGGACCGCCGCCGAGGGCTGCACGAAGAAAGCCTTCGAGAACGACGTGGCCTATCTTGTTAACACCTGGAAAGAGATCGAGGAAAAGCACCGCTCCACTTCCGCCCCGGCGCTGCTGCATCCGGAGCTTGATCTGGTCTTGAGAACGATCCGCGACAGCTACGGCGAGGACGTCTCCAGGATCGTGGTCAACACCAAGCCCGATTACGACAGGGTGATGGAATTCGTCAAGAGTTTCGTCCCGGAAGCCAAAAGCAACGTCAGGCTCTACGAGGGCGACGTGCCTATTTTCGAAAAGTGGAACATCCAGAAAGATATCGACCGCGCCTTCAGGCGCAACGTCTGGCTTAAGAGCGGCGGATATATCGTCATCGACCAGACCGAGGCCATGATCGCCATCGACGTGAACTCCGGCCGCCACACCTCCTCCGACAACCAGGAGGAGACCGTGACGAAGACCAACCTCGAGGCCGCGGACGAGATCGCCCGCCAGCTGAAATTAAGGAACATCGGCGGATTGGTGGTGGTGGACTTCATCGACATGCATTCCAAGCAGAACCAGAAGGAGGTCGTGAGCAGGCTGCAGAGCGCCCTGAAGCGCGACAAAGCCAAGAGCAGCATCCTGCCCCTTTCCGAATTCGGACTTTTGGAAATGACGCGCCAGCGCGTCACCGAATCCATCAGGCAGTCCGTTTACGACGAGTGCCCCTACTGCCACGGCAGAGGGCTGGTGAAATCCCTCCTCTCCATATGCCTGGAACTCCAGCGCGCCCTGCAGTCCCTCCTTTCCATGCAGCATGAAAAGGACGTGAGGGTGGACGTCAATCCCTCCGTGGCGGCGAGCCTCAGGGAAAACATGGACATCCTGAAGAAGCTGGAGACCACTTACAACGCCAATCTGACCATAACCTCCAATCCCAAGATGGACCTGGAGGATTATAAATTTTACGATGCCCAAAGCGGCAAGGCGCTGCAGTTGAAGCGCCGTTAACACGAAGGTAAAATTACCATGCCCACCTACGAATACCGCTGCAAGAAATGCGGATATGAATTTGAGAAATTCCAGCAGATCACCGCGAAACCCTTGAAGAAGTGCCCCGAGTGCGGGGGACAGGTCGAGAGACTTATAAGCGGGGGAGCGGGAATAATCTTCAAAGGCAGCGGCTTCTACGAGACCGACTACAAATGCAAAGCCAGCGAATCCTGCCACCAGATCGAGCACGAACATGGCGCGGGCTGCGGCTGCGAACATTGTCACCACAATAAAAAATAGGAAGACCTCTGTGACTACCCCCAAAAGAATCATCCCCTGCCTGGACACGAAGGGCGGCAGATTAGTGAAAGGCGTTAATTTCCTGGGCCTCGCCGACGTTGGCGATCCCGTTGAATACGCCCGCAAATACAACGAACAGGGCGCGGACGAACTGGTCTTTTTGGACATCACGGCTTCCCACGAGGGAAGGGACACCATCGTGGACCTGGTCTCCAGGACCTCCGAAGTCATCTTCATGCCCCTGACCGTGGGCGGCGGCATCAAATCCACCGACGACATGCAGCGCATCCTGAGGGCCGGCGCGGACAAGGTCGGCGTCAACACCGCGGCCGTCATGCGCCCCGAGATCCTAAAGGAAGGCGCCAAAATGTTCGGCACGCAGTGCATCTGCCTGGCCGCCGACGCCAGGGACCGCCGCCTCAACACGAAGGTGAACGTTGAGGAAGCCCACAAGATCGAATGGGGATGGGACATCTCTCCCGTGGCCGTGGACGAGAACACTATTTGGGAAGTCTACGTCCACGGCGGCCGCACCGCCACCGGCATCGACCTTATCAAGTGGTGCAAATACGCCGTTTCCCTGGGCGCCGGCGAGATCCTTCTCACCTCCATGGACAAGGACGGCACCAAGGACGGCTACGACAACGCCATGAACAAGGCCGTGCACGACGCCGTCAACGTTCCCCTTATCGCCTCCGGCGGCGCCGGCTGTTTAGAGGACTTCTACAAAGGCGCCGTGGAAGGGGAAGCGGATGCCCTTCTGGCGGCCTCGCTCTTCCATTTCGGCACGTTAACGGTCCCGCAGGTGAAAGAATACCTCGCGAGCAAAGGCGTGCCCGTAAGGCCCACAGAAAAGAAATAAGCAGAATAAAAAAGAAGGCGGCATCTGCCGCCTTCTTTTTTTATTCCCTTTTCATCATCTTTTCAAGCTTCCTGAGTTTCGGGAAACTTTTTCCGTCTTCTATTTCCCAGACGGAATCAAAATCCCAGCTCTTGTAGGTCTCCTTTTTAAGGAGCCTTTCGTTGTAGAGGCCGGTCTTTTCACCGCTGTGCCAGTTCTTCTTGACATTGTCGGTGCTGTAAAAGGAATTGATAGATTTTTCGTTGGGAAAATAATGTACGTTCCTATCTTTTTTGCTTGAGAAGAGTTTCGTAAGCATAAGGCAGTTTTCCAAACGAAACTCGCCTTTTGAAACGCATACGATATCGTAATCTTTTGCCGGCTTCTTGGGTTTCGGCTTGCCGCCAAATGATTTGACAAGGGCGTGCTGGTTAGGTTTAGATCTTTCGATTTCAGGGCTCTCACCGACGAACTCGAAATCTCCCAGCAGCAGGCAGTTCTTGATATAAACGTTGTCGGCTTTTAAAAAGATCCCTCCGGCTATGCAGTAGTTGTTTCGGTGCGTGATGTCAAAGGCGCAGCCTTCTATGAAAGAGTTCGAGCAGTTCAGCGCTAATCCGCCTTCTTTTAATTTGCTTTGAAGCGTTCCTGTAATGAGAACGTCCGTGATCTTAGAGAGACTGATCGTTTTGGCCAGCCCGCAGGCGGTCTTGTCGCTAGAAAACATGCAGTTCAAAATGGCGAGATCTTTGACACAGGTGTCGATCTTTACCGATTCGAGCGTCTCCTCATAAGAGTTGGTTGTGAAAGGGAAGGGGAACGGCGTCTTTTTCCCCAAAAAAGTGAAAAGAGCGGCCGGTTCGGATGATGTGGCGATGTAGAGGTTCGAGATGTAATGGCCGCCGCCGTCGAAAGTGCCGTTGAAATGGCCAAGCGGCAGGAAACCGCGGGCGCCGTTCCATCCTCTGGTCTCTGATGCGTCGATGTCGGCTGTCATTTTGAAATGCTTGTCAGCGCACTCAGAGGAGTTTTCCCTAAACCAGACGAGATTCTCGATCCTATCGATAAGATAGGGATCCTCCGCGCTGCCGCTGCCTTTCGGTTTTACGGGAGAGTTTTCGGCAAGCGACAGACAGGGGGACAATAGGAGCAATAAAACGAGAATTTTTTTCATAAGCGCTTCAGCATTTTTTCAAGCTTACGAAGTTTCGGGAAGCTTTTTCCGTCTTCTATTTCCCAGACTGTGTCAAAGTCCCAGTCCTTGTAGGTCTCTTTTTTCCTCAGCTTTTCGTTGGAGATGCCGACCTTATCGTTATCGTTCAACGTCTTTTTAAGGTTTTCAGCGCTGTAATAGGAATTTTTTACGCTTGCCGAAAGGGGGAAAGCAAGGATATTTCCTTTTTTCCTATCGGTTGAAATTGAGTTTAAAACAAGACAGTTGTAAAGATAAAAATTCCCTCCGCCTACGATAAAAATGGAATAATAGGCGTCTCTCGCTTTTCCGGTTTTCCTAATAGTGCGGGCGCTGTAGCCAGTGTCGGTCCTCAAATCCGAGGGATCGTCCATGCTGTATTGGAAACTTCCGATTGAAAGGTAATTTTTCAGGACTGTGTTCTGGGAGGAAGAGAAGCAGCCGAAGGCGCTGCATTCGCGGTTTTTGAAATCGATATCGGTTTCGCATTCCTCCAGGCAGGAATTGTTGCAGGTCAAGGCAAATCCGGCCGCTGTTTTTTCGCTTTTCAACTTCCCGGAGATGTAAACTCTGGAGATCATGGC
>JAGCGH010000017.1 GCA_017649705.1 bacterium | reverse complement strand
GTTCGAAAGCGATGCCAGTTTTTCGATGGGGTTTTCCGTGACGTAGCGCTCGACTTTTATGTCGTCCACGCAGAATTCGCCTTCGCCCCACTGGAAGAAGCGCAGCACCGAGAAGTAGTCGTCGACGCTGCCCTTGCTGAACACGCCGTAGCAGTCCTCCTCGACGCCGCCGTATTTAAGTCTTCTCAGGACGTGGCGGTTCGCGCCGTTGACTTTCACGGCGTCCGCTTCGATGAGCATCTCCAGATCCGTCCATTCACCGTCCGGGAGATAGCCCCTGGACCTGAACTTGTTGCCTTCCTCGTCCTTGCCGTCGGAATCGAAAATGAACCCTGTGCCCTTGCGTTTGAAAACGCCTTCCGCGATATCCGGCGTGAAGAAGGAGAAGGTCTTGTCTCCCTTGCCGGTCAGTTTCACCCTGGCCGTGACGAAGAAATAGCCGTGGGCGTGATCGGCCGTCCATTTGCTCTTGATGCCCTGGATCTTCAGATGCGGAGCGTAATTGCCGGTGAGGTACTTGACCTCAAGATACTTGTTGGTCAAACCATCCTTTATTTCGGCTCGCACGATGGAGCTGCCGTTGGTGGAGGGGCCGTAGCCGACGGTCCAGCCGCCTTTGCCGATTATGGATTCGTTCAAATCGTAGCTTTCGAAATCCTCGCTCTTCACAAGGTCGAAATAATCCGGGGAAACGGTCTTCAGTTTGAAGGACACTTCTGGTGTGGCGGAGAGCGCCGCGTCCTGTTCCAGAACGTCTTTTATGGTCCCTTGCGTGAAGTCTTCCTTATAGAGCGTGTAGCCTTCCTCGTCGGAGCCGTTGGCCAGGGAGATCTTCCTCACCAGGCAGCCGGCGGCCTGGGCGTTAATTTTGACGATGCAGTAAGGCCGCGTCGAATTGGACTTGGAAAGGTCGGCGGTCAGAGTTAGCGTTTCGGAGCCATAGAATTTTCCTTCCGCTTTGGAAAGCGTGAAGATGTTCTCCGGATCGTCGATGATCTCGGCCCTGTAGCCGATGTAGCTGTTCAGCACGGTATTCGTCAGGCTAAGCGCGCAGGTCGTTTCTTTCAGCGGGAAATAAGGCTCGTCCGTGAAAGCGAGAGAACCGACCTTCCAGCCTTTGCCGTAAGAGAAGACCACGGCGCAGGGCTGGACGCCTTCCATAATGTTAGCCGCTTTGACGATCACGCTGTAGCGGCCGGCTGAAGAACTGCCGAGCCTTAAGACTTCAATGTTGTTCACGTGATCGTTCAAGTTATACACTATTCCGTCGGGATCCAAGACGGTAAGATCGAGGTCGTTGACCAGGGCCTTTTCAGCGCCCCAGGTGCCGGGATAGTCGGTCCAGCAAAGGCCGACTATGAGTTCGCAGCCGGCCGGCTTGTCGAAGTAGTTCGTTGTTGCCTTGCCGGTGGCGGAAAAACTCATTTCGACAAAGGACATCTTGCCGTCCGTGGGCTCCAGGCTCTCCTTCACGTTCACGTGACCGTGCCCTTCCACGTTGTTCGGCCTTTCGTTGGGGATCTCCATGAAATGGTAGTACTGGCCGGGGAAGAGCGTCTTGGCGCCGACGCACATGACGCATTTGACCAGCGCGGCGGAAGGAGACTCCACTCCCCTGTTGTTGGTCAGATAATCCCTGACGACCGCCGCACAGCCGGCGGCGATGGGAGAAGCCATGCTTGTTCCGCCCATGTAGGTGTAGTATTGCGCTCTGGTGGAAGTCTTGTCAGCGCTCGCCAAGGTGGAATAAACGCCGGTCGCCGGGGCGATGATATCCGGCTTGATGCGGCCGTCCTCGCAGGGTCCCCTGGCGCTGAAATCCGCGATGCCCTGGTGCACGCCGTCGTAAGGCTCGCACTCGGTGGCCAGCTTGGGACGCCAGTTTTCGGAACCGCCCACCGTGATGATGTTCTTGGCGGCGGAATCGTACATGATGGCGCTCTGCGTGGGCAGGTCGATCTTTTTGTTGCCGTTGCCGGAAGAAAAGCAGATGGTGTAGTCCTTGTTGTTCCAGATGATCTGGTCGTAGAGGCGCGCGCCGGAACCGTAATAGCCGTCGCTGTTGCTGCCCCAGCTGTTGTTCATGACGCGGGCGCCTTCGTTG
>JAGCGH010000126.1 GCA_017649705.1 bacterium | reverse complement strand
CGCCGGCCCGGGCAATACCACCATCCTGGCGCCGGAAGGCTACACCGGCTTCCGTCTGGAAAAAAGCAGCTGCACTCTGGCGGATCTGACGATCAAATCCGTCGGAACTTCCCATAACCCCGCCGCCGGATACCGCGACCTCCTCCAGGGAGCGCTCTGCGTCTGCGACGCCGAGGGCGTTTTCATTACCAACGTGGCCGTGATAAGCGAGCAGACGATAAACGGGATCCGGCCTTTTACGCTGTACAACGTCAAAGATTCCACGATCTGCCGCCTGGCCGTTTCCGCCCCGAACCATTCCGCGCCAACCGTCATGCTGGGCTGCCAGAACAACGTTCTCGAAAACCTGACGATCTGCGGAAAGGAAGGCGCCCAGTGCGCCGTTTACCAGAGCAAGCAGCGGTATGGAGCCTCAAAGGGCATCAGTTACAGGAACTGCCTCTTCTACAAGTCGGCCAGGCCTTTCTTCCTGGAGGACAACGCGGAAGTTTCCGCCAGCAACTGCGTCTACTACGCCTCCTCGAAAGAAAGTTTCGTGGGAAGCGGAGCGAGGCTTGATGAGGAAAAATGCGTTTCCCTTGAGGAAGGCGTCAACGATCCCAACTTCAAGGAGGTCGGCGGACACATCCTCAGCGCCACGAAGATCTACTACGCCAACATCGGCTGGCACACCATGGCGAGCTTGGAAAACGACGACCTTTTGAACGCCGTCACGGTCGAATTGGGCGACAAATTGGGCGACAACACCGGCGCCACGGTGGAGCGCGGCGAAAACAAAGCGCACAGAGCTTCCGTCTGGTACAGGTTCGCTCCAACGGAAGACGGGATCTACAGGATCGACGATCTGGGGTCCTTTGAAGCTTCCGGCTTCGACGCCGTGTTCTCCGTTTACGCCTTGGAAGGAAAGGTCGTTTCTTTTTCGACCCTGAGGACGGTGGTGGAAAGCCTGGACAGCTCCCGGGATGAATCCTACGACCTGAACGCCCAGGCCGGAATTGTCTACTACATCTGCTGGGACAGCCGCGAGGACTCCCAGGGAATTTTCACCATGCGCATAAAAAAAAGACACTCCGGCGATTGGTTCATCGCCCCGGGAGCCTCCGGAAGCGGCAGGAGCGCCGACGATCCCAGCGGGGACCTAATAAAAGCCCTGGAGGAAGTCGTCTCCGGCCAGACAGTTCATCTGGCGCCGGGGGACTATTCCCTGGCCCGATACCACAATCAGTACGACATCTGGGGAGATGGCATGACGGCGCTCTGCTTCATGGTTGACAACGTCACCCTAAGGGGCGCGGGCCCGGACAAGACGACCATAATAATTCCCGAAGGGTATGTCGGCATAAGAATGGAAAGGGACGGCGCGGCCCTGGAAGACCTTATGATCATGCAGGGCGGAAGGCCGCTTCCCAATTACCGCTACAACTGGCATATGCAGGGCGCTCTCTGCGCCTGCAACAAATCTGGCATGAGCGTTCGAAACGTCGCCATCTACAGCCTGCAGGGCACGGACGAACCCTATACCAGGCCTTTCTCAATTTACAGCGTCACGGACTTTTCTGTTCGCAACGTCTGCGTCCTGGCGCCAAACTGCGCCAGCCCTGTTTTCCTCAACAAGGTCAGCGGCTGCGCGATCGATTATATGACCGTCGTCTGCGCCGGCCGGGAAAACTATCCGGCCGTTTACATGGGCAGCTGGCCCTATGGTGCCAGCGAAGGTTTGAGTTTCAGCGGCGTTTTGATCGCGGACGCCTACATGCCCTTTACGGTGGAAGCGGAGAACGAGGCCCTGATCGCGGACTCCATTTATTACGGCTGCGCCGCGGAAAGCGACTTTAGCGAAAACGCCGACGTCAGCGAGACCAACTGCGTGTATTACGCGGCGGGCACCGAGGACCCCGACTTCCAGGAAGTGGACGGCTACATGCTTACGCCGGTGAATTCGATCTACGAGAACGTCGGCTGGCGCGCGGTGCCGGAGCCGGCCGTTTTCGTTTTGCTCCTAGCCTTCTCCGCGCTCCGCTTGCGCAGACGCTGAAAAATCAGGCGGAACGCCGCGCGCCCCGGGGAAGCGCCTGCTCAAAAAGCAAGCTCAGGCAAGCTGCGCTATTAAAAGCGCGGCCATAAAGAGGAACAAAAGCGCCATGCCGACGCGTATGGGGAAAGCCCCCTTCCTTTGGACCTTCAGCATGAACTGCGACCTGAGCCCGAAGGCCGCCAGGAAAGTCAGGACGACGAGAGGCAGCGCGAAAAGGGAATTGTAGAAAATGAGCCACAGCCAGGCCGTCACCTGGGCCGGATTATTTTTGATGATGAGGTTGATGGTGGGGATATAGACTTGTCCGGTGCAGACGGACTCCAGAAGCGAGACCAGAAAGCCCGCCAGGAAGACGCCCAGAAGCCAGCGCTTCTTGCCGGCGTAGGAGGAGAGGATCTTCGTGATCATGGACCTCAGCCTGGGGGGCAGCTTCATGGTCAGATCCTCGCTCTCTTTGGCGCCGGTGCCGCTTCTTTTCACGGTTATCGCGTCTTTTATGGAGAGCGCGGCGCAAACGAGGCAGAAGATCACGAGGGCTACGTCGAAGCAGAATTTTATCTTGGGGAAGATCGTCATGGCTTTTATGACGTTGAGGAAGCCCAATCCCAAGGCCAGGTAGGTCAGAAAGACCGCCAGGGTGAAGGTGAGGCCCGTTGCCACTATCTCCTTCTTCGAGGTGCCGTAGACGGAAAGCAGGGAGATGAAAAGGATCAGCGTGGCGAAGGCGCAGGGGTTGATGCCGTCCAGAAGCCCGTTCACCAAAACGCTGGTCAGGGTGAAGTTTTTCATCCGCTCGCTGACCAGAGCCTCCGCGCTCTCGTGGTCATCCGGGTCTATGAGCGGCGCGCCTAATTTCTCCAGGGCGGCCACCTTCGCCGGCAGGCAGTTGGTTATTTCGGTAAAGCCGTAATAGGCGTTGGTGAAAACGAAGAGCGAGACCGGGGCGTTTTTGGAATTATCCGCGCCCAGATGTTTTTCTATTTTCAGAAGCAGGAGGTAATTCTCCTCCTCCTCCAGGGGGTATTCGTTTATTTTAAGCTCGGGGAAGGCCCCCTGCAGCTGTTGGAGAAAAAAGGAGGTCTCTTCGCACTCCCGGCACTCGGAATGGAAGAAGCTGAGGTTTATTTCGGCGGCCGGCAGCGGGGCGGGAACGGCCCAAAGAAGCGCTGTGAGGGCCAGGAAGGCCCCGACGGGCCTTAAGACGGATAACTTTATCCCCAAGCTCATTCGGCCTCTTTTTTCTCCTCAGGGAATTTTTCCGTCTCTATCTGCAGCACGTTGAATTTCTGCCCGGCGTCCAAGGACAGCCTGACGGTGCCGTAGCGGGAGTAAGTTTTTTCCTTGAGCCGGAAGACGCTGAGAGTGTTAGTGAGGGCGCAGGGCGGCCCCTCCAGGCGGAAGCCCAGGAATTTCTCCGGCTTTTTGCTCTCGTCCGGGGCCGCGCCGAAAAGATCGTCCAGGAAATAGATCTTCAAGGGCGAGGCGGGGGAGCGGAACTGCTGGATGACCGTGACGGTCTGGGTGGAGGCGTCGCCTTCTTTGAAGCTTATGTATTTGGGTATCAGTTCCACGCAGGGGATGATGGGAACGGTCACGAACCAGCTGCCCACGGGCAGAGCGGCGTCGTTGCTCTCAACGTAGACGGTGTAGTTTTTCGGGCCTTTTTTCAACTCTCCGCCCAGATCAAGGGTGCATTGGAAGGTGTTGGTCTCTCCCGGCTGGATCGTCAGGGGAGCCTTGGGTGTCACCTTTACGCAGGAGCAGGAGGGGCGCAGTTTGCTAATTTCGAGAGGTTCGTCCCCTGTGTTGGCGATCTGCATCACAGCCTGCCTTTCCCCCGCCGCCAGGGAAGGCTCGGTGATCTGCCCGGAGGGAATGGGGAAGGAAAGACGGGGAGCCGCCTGAAGGGCGGCGGGTAAAAAGAGAGCCAGTGCGAGCAAAATGTTACGCTTCATGTTTTCTCCTTAAGGAGGCGTGATACTCTTCCTCCTTGCTAAGCTTGGACGAGAAAAGTCCGATAAGGAAATACCAGCCGTAGGCAAGGTGGGAGAGGAAAACGCCGAAGACCGTAAAGATGGTTAGTTTCGGATGGTTTATCACCGCGCAGAAAAAAGACAGGACAAAATAAAGCGCCAGCGCCGAAAGGTAGACCACCGCGAGGGGAGCGAGGGGCTTTATGAAGAAAGTCAAGGGGCCTAAAAGTACGCCGAAGAGGAAAACGCTGGGCAGGAAATAGGAGAGCTTGCGGGAAGTCTCCGGGAACTTCTTCACGAAGTAGCCTCTGTGCAGGGCGTACTGGGTCAGTTGGCGGAAATGGCCTTTGAAAAGATGGCGGCGGTGGTGGCAGACTTCCACCATGGGGTCGTAGACGATGTTGTAGCCGAGCTTCTTGGTGACCGTCAGGCAGAGCTCCGTGTCCTCTCCGGGCCAGAAGTTGGTCTGGAAGCCGCCGGCCTCCAGGAAGACGTCTTTTCTGAGCGCCAGGTTGCAGGTGGGGTAATCGTCCACCATGCGCCGGCGGTCGACGAGATAGCGGTAGGAATATCCGCCGCTCATCATCTTGGATTCGTAAACGGAGCCGCCCACCTTCTGCCAGAAGGAATCGTCCTTCGGAGTGGTGCCTGGGCCGCCCACGCCCGCCAGCCTTTCCTCGTGGAAATTGCCGGCCATTTCAGTGAGCCAGTTCTCCGCGGGATAGGCGTCGTCGTCCAGGAAGGCGATGATCTCGCCCCTGGCGGCCTTGGCGCCCATGTTCCTTTTGATGGCCGGGAGTTCCGGCCCGGAGGGGATCACCCTGACAAGGGGATCCGGGCTCTCGAAGGCTTCGTCCGGCAGGACGATGATCTCATAGCGGTCCTTGGGATAATCCTGGGCGAGGGAGCGGCCAATTGACTGCCTCAAGTAGTCGTTGTCCGCTTTCACGGCGATGACGACGGAGATGAAGGGCTTTTCCTTGTTGCGCTTGGGGACCCAGGAATCGTAGTAGCCCAGGATCTTCAGGCGGTAAAAAATGGCCAGGACGTCGATGGCCATGTTGAAGACGTTCGAGAGCGAGAGGGAGCCGCGGCGGCCCAGGAAATTGACGGAGACGGGCTCTTCCGTAACGCTGAAGCCGTTGTGCACCGCCAGCACCGCCAGCTCCGCGTCGAAGGCGTAGCGCCTGACCAGCATGCAGTCGAAGAGGCGCTCCAGCAGCTGGCGGCGGAAAAGCTTCAGTCCGGTCTGGGTGTCTTTCACGGGAATCGGCAGAAGGAAGGAAACGAAGGCGGAGAAGCATTTGCTGGCCAGGCGGCGCAAAAGGGGATAGTGCTTCTTCGAGCCCTGCTGCTTGGAGCCGAAGACGGCGTCGCAGTTCTCTTTCTGCATTTTCAGAAAGAGCGGCTCCATGAAGGCCGGGTCTATTTCCAGATCGCTGTCCAAAAAGAAGACGTATTCGCCCTCCGAGTGCTGGAAGCCCGTCCTCAGGGCGGCGCATTTGCCGCGGTTCTCCCGGTGGTTCACGCACTTTACGTTTCCGCTGCGGGAGGCGGCCGTTTCTATTTCCCTTTGCGTGTTGTCGGTGCTGCCGTCGTTGATGAGGATGATCTCATAGCCCCCGGCGTAATCTTTGCAGGAGGAGGAGAGCATGTCCTCCAGGGTGGCCTTTACTTTCTCGACGTTGGCCCTTATCTGTTCGCCTTCGTTGTAGGCGGGCATCAGGACGGATATTTTGGGAAGGCCGGTCATGCTTCTCCGTCCTCCTTCTTCTTCTTGATGCCGTAGCTTTCCGGCAGTCTGTAGAGGCTGCGGCGGCTGATGCCCAGTTCGTCGGCTATTTGCGTTTTGGGTTTGCCGGCTTTCAGTTTCCTCTCTATCAGCATTTTTTTGATCTCTTCCAGAGTCATCTTGTCCAGTTTTTCCCAGAGGGCCGCGGCGGAGGACTTGTCCTCTTTGGGAGCGCCGTTTTCCTGGAGGATCTCCTTGGGGAGGTCCCTGGGGGTCACTTCGCCGCTGGAGTTTTTGATGACCAGCGATTCCACGCAGTTGTGCACCTCCCTGATGTTGCCGCTCCAGGAGTATTTCTCCATCATTTCCCTGGCGATCTTGGAGATGGTGACGTTCTTGCTGGTCTCCTGGTTGGCTATTTTCAGGAAGTGGTCTATGAGGGGCTGCAGGTCGCCTTTCCTCACCCTGAGGGGCGGCATGGTCAGCGTCACCACTTTCAGACGGTAAAGCAGATCTTCCCGGAAGCGGCCGGCTTTCACAAGCTCCTGCAGCGATTCGTTGGTGGCGGCGATGACGCGGGCTTTGCACTCGATGGTCTCGTTGCCGCCCAGGCGCTCGAATTTTTTGTCCTGCAGCACCCTGAGCAGGCTCGTCTGGATCTTAAGGGGCAGCGTGCCCACTTCGTCTATGAAGACGGTGCCGTTGGCAGCTTCCTCGAATTTGCCGATGTGGCGGGAAAGGGCGCCGGTAAAGGAGCCTTTCTCATGGCCGAAGAGTTCGCTGTAAAGGACGTCCTGGGGCGTGTTGGCGCAGTGGACCACCACGAATTTGCCGTTCCTGCGGGGGCTGGCTTCGTGGATGCATTCGGCCAAAAGGCCTTTGCCGGTCCCGCTTTCGCCCTCTATCAGGATGGTGGCGTCCGTGGGGGCGGCCTGGCGGGCGGTCTTAAGCGTTTCTTTCAGGGCTTCGGACGTTCCGATTATGCGGCTGAAGGCGTCTTCCGTATCCTGCTCCTTCTCCAGCTTCAGGACTTCCGTGATCTTTTCCTCCACCGTGGCGGCCCGCAGCGGCTTGGAAAGGAAGTCGTAGGCGCCCTTTTTGAGCGCTTCGCCGGCTTCGTCGGCGGAGCCGAAGGCGGTCATGATTATGACCGGAGTCTCGGGGCAGACTTCCTTGGCGGTCTCCAGGACCTTCATGCCGGATTCCCCCGGCATCCTGAGGTCGGTCAGGATGAGGTCGAAGCTTTTGTTGCGGATCAGTTCCACGGCGGTCTTGGCGCAGTCCGCCTCCGTCATGGAAAGGCCCATGATGTCCTCTATGATCTCCCTGAGATTGTCCCGGGCGTTCTTTTCGTCATCGACTACCAGTATTTCTTTTTTCATGATCTTACTTGGGGGGATTCAGAGCGTGGGTGGCGCTTTTTTTCAAGGGGGCTTTCAAAGTTACCAGCGTGCCTTTGCCAAGGCGGCTATTTATTTCCACCGAACCGCCGTGGGCTTCCATGGCGCGCTTTATCTGCAGCATGCCCAGCCCGGTGCCGGTCTGCTTGGTGGTGAAAAAAGGATCGAAGATCTTTACGGCCACGTCCTCGGGCATGCCGGATCCGTTGTCCCTGACGGAGAGGATCAGCTCGTTGTCCTTGGTGTCCAGCGTCAGGAAGATGATGCCGCCCTCCGGCATGGCTTCCATGGCGTTCCTTAAGACGTTGATGACGGCGCCCCGCCAGAGGTCGCTGTCAAGAAGCGCGGGGGGAACGGAGGAGAGGCGCTTCTGCACTACGATGTTCTGTTTGTGCAATTCCGGCTCCAGCACTTCCAGGCAATCCTGGACAAGCTTTTTCAGATCCGTTTCCGCCGGCCGGAAAGTCAGGGGACGGGCGGCCAGGAGGAAATCCTCCACGATCCTTTTCAGCCTTTCGCTTTCGCTCAGGATGACATCCAGGTCCCGGGCGATCTTTCCCTTGAGGTCGGATTGCGGCAGCTTCTCCACCAGGCGGCTGGTAAGGTCGGCCTTCATGATGATGGAGTTCAGGGGATTGCCCAGCTCGTGGGCCACGCCGGCGGTCAGGAGACGCATGGTCTCCAGCTTGGAGGAGCGCTCCCGGTCCTGGGCGCTGCTTTGTTCCCTCGAGACGTCGGAGAAGATGATGAGGGCCGAAGGGCTTCCGGCGGCATCTTCTTTTTCCGGGAGGGGAACGATCTTCACCCTCAGCGTGAGCTTCCTGGGATAGCCGACGCTGGTCTCCATGGTCAGGAAAGACTCGTTGCCGGTCTTGTCCAGAAGCATCCTGAGAGACTGGTCCCTCAGGATGTTCCAAAGCGGCTGGTCAATGGCTTCCTCCGGCGTCAGGCCCAGGGTGTCGTAGATCCCGGCGTTGGCGTAGATGACCGTCCTCTGCGGTGAGACGGCCAGCACGCCGTCGGGCAGGGCGTTCAAAAAGGAGGAAAGGGTGTTGTTGTCGAGTTCGGTCATAATTTGAAGCGCTCCGCGATCTTCAAGGCGACCTGCTCCGGCTGCCAGCCCAGGTCGGTGTAGAGTTCGTCAAGGGTGCCGTGGGGCACGAAGTCGTCCGGGAGCCCGAAGGACAGAATGGGTTTCTTAAGCTGGAAGGCGACGGTCTCCCCGAGCCCGCCTATCAGCGCGTTGTCTTCCATGGTGACGACGGGAATGTCCGCTAGGGCGGAGAGCGTTTCCTCATCAAGGGGCTTGATGGCGCAGGCGTCGATGACGCGCACGTCGCGTCCGTATTTTTCCTTAACTATTTCGGCCGCTTTCAGGGCGTGGAAGACCATGTGCCCCGAGGCTATGATGGCGCAAAGGCCGCCTTCCCTTACGGTCTGCCATTTGGTGACATCGCCGGTGAAGGCGGGCAGTCCTTCCGGGGCCAGATCGTAAGGAATGGCCCTTCTGGGATAGCGGACGGCCACGGGTCCTTCGTGAAGCAGGGCGTATTCGAAGACGGCGCGCACGGCCGCCTCGTCCCTGGGGGAGAAGATCTTCAGATTAGGCAGATGCCTGAGGTAGGAAAGGTCGAAAGCGCCGTGGTGGGTCTTGCCGTCGGCGCCCACGAGCCCGGCCCGGTCGAGCGCAAGAATAACGTTGGCGTTGGGCAGGCAGACGTCGTGGGAGATCTGGTCGTAGGCTCTCTGCATGAAGGTGGAATAGATGCCCACCACGGGACGGAGCCCGCTGCTGGCCAAGCCTCCCGCGAAGGTGACGGCGTGCTGCTCGGCTATTCCCACGTCGAAGAAGCGCTCGGGGAAATGATTGGCGAATTTCGTCATGCCGGTGCCGCCGCACATGGCGGCCGAGACCACCACCACGCGCCCGTCTTTTTCCGCCAGGTCCAGAACGGTCCTGGAGACGGCGTCGGTGTAAGTGGTCTGCTTTTTCTCCGCTTTGGCCGGCTCTCCGCTCACGGGGTCGAATTTGCCCACGCCGTGAAAGCGTTCGGGATTCTTTTCCGCGGGGGCGTATCCCTTGCCTTTCTTGGTGCGGCAGTGCAGCACCACGGGCATGACCTGCTCCGTGGAGCGGGCTTTCAGGATCCTGACCAATTCTTTCACGTCGTTGCCGTCCACGGGACCGATGTAGTGGAAGCCCATTTTCTCGAAGATGTTGTCAACGATGAAAAGGAGCTTGAAAGCGCCCAGGAGGCGCATGCTGAAATTCATCAGATGGACGCCCACCACGGGGATGCTGCTGAGGATGTTTTTGCAGTTCCTCTTGAACTGGCGGTAGTGCACGTTGGAGACCAGCCTCGCGAAATGCGTGGCGATGGCGCCCTTCGTGGGGGAAATGGACATCGCGTTGTCGTTCAAGACCACCGTGAACCTGCCCCTGGCGGCGTTGTTGTTGAGGGCTTCCAGGGCCAGTCCGCTGGTCATGGCGCCGTCGCCTATGATGGAGACCACCTGGAAATCCTCGCCCTTGAGATCCCTGGCCGCCGCCAGGCCCAAAGCCACGGAAACGGAGGTGCCGGCGTGGCCCACGGGATAGCAGTCATAGGGGCTCTCCTCCGGCGTCGGGTATCCGCTGATTCCGCCTTTCTGGCGCAGGGTATGGAAAAGTTCCCGGCGGCCCGTCAGCAGCTTGTGGGCGTAGGCCTGGTGCCCGGTGTCCCAGACCAGCTTGTCCTTCGGGGTGTCGTAGACGTAATGCAGAGCCACCGCGATCTCGACGGCGCCGAGGCTGGAGGCCAAATGTCCTCCCGTCCGGGAGACAGTTTGGACTATCTCGCGTCTTATTTCCGCGCAGAGAAGAGGAAGCTCGTCAAGGGAGAGCTTTCTCAGATCCTCCGGCGTTTTCACGCGGTCCAGTATGGGCGTGTCGGTCTTGTCAATGGTCATTTTATTCCTCGCTCCTGGCGTCGGAGATCTCGCTTTCCAGCGCTTCCACGGCGCCGTCGTTTTCTTTTTGGAGCTTCTCGACTCTGGCTTTCGCCGACTTCAGCTCCCTGGCGCAGAAAGCGGCCAATTTTATGCCGTTCTCGTATTCCGCAAGGCATTCGTTGAGGGAAAGCTCGCCTTCCTCTATCTTGGAGACGATCTCCTGGAGTTTTTCCAAGGCTTCCTCGAAGGACAGCTTCGGTTCTTTGGCTTCTTTTTTCTCAGACATAGGTCAAAAAATTTTTTACGTTAATGGAAAAATTTCCCTAAGAGCGTTCCCAAGAATTCGCTCTCCCTGATCCAGCGCCCTATGTCGTTCATCATGACCAGGGCGAAGAGGGCGAGTATAAATACAAGCCCGATCCTCTGGTACCAAATCAGGAATTTTTCCGGCAAGGGTTTTCCCCTGAGCCCTTCCGCGATGAGAAGCACCACATGCCCGCCGTCCAGAACGGGCAGCGGCAGAAGGTTCAAAACGCCCAGGTTGACGGTGATGAGAAGCACGAAATTCAAGAGCACGTCGAAGCCCAGGGCCGCGGCGACTCCGGTCATGCGGGCGATGCCCACGGGGCCGGAGAGATTGTTGACCTTGAGGGAGCCGGTGAAGAGAAGCTTCAAAGTCCTGAAGGTCTCCGTGACTTTGCTCCAGGCTTTCATGGGCGCGTGGGCAAACGCTTCCGAAAGGGGCTCGCAGACCATCTCGCCCGCCGACTTGAAGCCTATGCCCGCGTGTCCGAAATAGGCGACGGTGGACACCACGTTGGTTATGACGGTCTCCCTTTTGTAGCGGCCGCTCTGGGCGGCCACCGCCACGCAGGCCGTGACAGCCCCCACGGGGATGTCGGCGAAATAATCTTCCTGGGAAAGCTCAAGGGGCTTGGCGTTCAAAGCCAGGACCTTGGCGCCCGCGAATTCCCAGAACTCGGGAGGCGCGCTGCTTTTGGGAACGAGGCGCGCCCGGCCGTCGATGTTCATTATGTCGAAGTGCTCGCATTTTTTCTTTTCGCCCACCGGGAAGGACACGATCCTTTCCTCGGGGACGGAATCGTCGTCGGCCCGGCGGCGGGCCTTGTAGTTGGCCACCGTCGCCGTGATGTTGGTGTTGGGGGAATTAAGTATGAGCCCTACGATCCCGTCCACGGAGCAGTCGGAAAGGGGGCGGCCGTCTATTTTGAGCACCACGTCTCCTTTTTGCAGGGGAGAGGCGCTGTTTTCCAGTCTCTCGACCTGGGCCGGCGGCAGCATCGTGAACCCCAGTCCCAGGAAGCCTTTCTCCTCGTTCACTTCCGGATAGGCGTTCAATTCCAGCTCGGAGCCGTCTCTTTCCACCTTGAGGGTTATGTCGGAGTAGATCTTCGACCTGATGGTCTCCACGAAGCTGCTCCAGGTGGAGACGCTTTCCCCGTCGACGGAGAGGATCTTGTCACCGGGCAGAAGCCCGGCTTTCTCCGCGGGAGATTCAGCCAGCACTTCGGAGACCACGATGCCGTTGGGCGTGATGGCGGTGCTCTGCCCGTAGCAGAGGATGGCCACGGCCAGGGGCAGCGCGAAGATCAGATTCATGCCCGGTCCGGCCAGGATTATGATAAGGCGCTGCCAGACTTTTTTGGAAGTGTAAAAGCGCTCCTTGGGAACGTCCTTGTTCAGCTCATCATCCTCCTCGTCCGGCATGTCGCTCTGCCCGGCCATCTGGACGAAGCCGCCCAGGGGAATGCAGGAGATGGTGTAGGCGGTCTCCTTGCCCTGCCATTTCAGAAGGGCTGGGCCGAAGCCGATGGAAAAGCGGTGGACATAGACGCCGCATAATTTGGCGGCGGCGAAATGCCCGAATTCATGGACGCAGACCAAAAGGCCCAACACTATGCAGAAATATACGAAAGTCAGCATGATTTGACTGTTGTTTTTTTGTTAAGCGGGCTCTCTGGAGAAGCGGTCGGCCATTATGATGTCGTCGAGCGTCGGGGACGGTATCCTGGGCGCCGCGTCCAGCTTCTTCTCCACAAAGCGGGGTATTTGGTTAAAGGAGATGCGTCCCTTGAGGAACTGCTCCACCGCCGTTTCGTTGGCGCCGCTCAAAACCGCCGGGGCGACGCCGCCCTCGCTGAGGGCGCGGTAAGCCAGCGCCAGGGAGGGGAAGTTCACCGGATCCGGCGGGAAGAATTCCAGCTTCCCAACTTCCGCCAGGTCCAAACGCTCCAGGGGGGAATTCCATCTCTCGGGGAAAGTCAGGGCGTACTGGATGGCCAGCCGCATGTCCGGCAGGGAGAGCTGGGCCAGCTGCGAGCCGTCCCTGAACTCCACCAGGGAGTGGACAAGAGACTGGGGATGGATGAGGACTTTGATCTTTTCCCCGGGGATGGAGTAAAGCCTGGAGGCCTCGATGACCTCCAGCCCTTTGTTCATCATGGTGGCGGAGTCTATGGAGATCTTTTTCCCCATTTTCCAGACCGGATGCTCCAGGGCTTCCGAGGGCGTGATCTTTTCCAGTTCCTCCAGCTTCCTTCCCCGGAAGGGTCCGCCGGAAGCCGTGATGATAAGGCTGGCCACTTCTTCGGGAGACTTTCTGCCGTTGGCCGCGAGGCATTGGAAAATGGCGCTGTGCTCGCTGTCCACCGGCAGGACTTCCGCCCCGTTTTTTTGGGCTTCCGCCATGATGATCTGGCCGCCCGCCACCAGGGCTTCCTTGGTGGCGATGGCAAGGCGCTTCCCGCTTCTGACGGCGTTGAGGGCGGGCATGAGCCCGGCGACGCCCACCACGGCAAGCAGCGTGATGTCGCAGAAGCCTCCCAGCGAGGCGACGCCTTCGTCTCCGGATCTAACGTCGAGAGCAGGGAAGAGCTTTTTAAGTTCCCGCGCGCCGTCAATGTCCCTGACCGCCGCCGCCGCGGGAGAGAACTCCCGGATCTGGCTGCAGAGCAGGTCGGAAAAATGACCGGCGGCCAGCGCCTTTATTTGAAAGCGCTCTCTGTGCAGCCTGACGACGTCCAGGGCGGAGCGCCCGATGCTGCCGGTGGAACCTAAGATCGCAAGGGATGCCATTTCTTTATTTCGTGAACTGATCCGTGTAGCGTTTCAGATCGGCGGTCAGCTTTTCGCCTTCCTCCTTGGTGTTGCTCTCCACGTAGCACCTGATGATGGGCTCCGTGCCGGAGGGCCTAACGAGGACCCACTCGTTGTTTTCAAAGCAGAACTTGTGGCCGTCCATGCGGTTGGTGGAAACGACCCTGCGGCCCAGGAAACTGCCGCCTTCCTCTTTTGATACGGCTTCCAGGATCTTCTGCTTGTTTTCCGGAGTGAGGAAAAGGTCCGTCCTGCCGGTCCAGACCGTGCCGATGGCGGCTTGTATCTCCTTCATGGTCTCGCCGAGGGATTTTCCGGAGACCGCCACAAGTTCCGTCACCAAAAGGCAGGCCAGGATGCCGTCCTTTTCGGGGATGTGGGC
Organism: bacterium; assembly: GCA_017649705.1. Classification (GTDB taxonomy): domain Bacteria; phylum Auribacterota; class UBA3054; order UBA3054; family UBA3054; genus UBA3054. The sequence continues at coordinate 15,724 of JAGCGH010000126.1, read as the reverse complement.
GCCGATGGTCAGGCCGCCGCTCTCCTCGCCGCCCAAAAGGACTTTGCCTTCCAGGACGTAAGGGGCGATGTATTTGAAGCCCACGGGAACTTCAATAAGCTCCGCGCCCAAATATTTCGCCAGGCGGTCAAGGTAGCCGGTGGTGGCCACGCTGCGCACGATGGCGCCCTTGAGGCCGCGGTTCTTGGCCAGATGCCAGGCCGCCAGGCACAAGACCTGGTTGGCGTTGTAAAAAGTTCCGTCGCCGTCCACGATGCCGAAGCGGTCGGCGTCGCCGTCGGTGCCCAGTCCCAGGGCGTAGGGGCCTTCTTTCACCATCTTGATGAGCTCCGGCATGTTTTCCGCCGCGGGCTCGGGCCGGCGTCCGCCGAAGGAGGGGTTGACCCAGTTGTGGAGGACGGTGACTTCGGCGCCGGCTCTTTTCAGCATCTCGTCGAGATACTCTCTTCCGGTCCCGTACAGCACGTCGCAGGCCACTTTAAGCTTGGCCGCTTTGATGGCGGAAAGATCGACGAGCTTCGAGAGCTCGGCGAAATAGGGTTCCCTGGGATCCAGCATGACGATCTTCCCTTCCTTGGAGGAGGGGGGGACGGGCTGGTCGATGTGGCTCTCGATGAATTTCGTCACTTCCGTGCCGGCGCCTTCGCCGTGGTCCACTGAGAACTTGAGCCCCTGGTATTCGGCGGGATTGTGGGAGGCGGTGTAGTTGACCGCACCGTCAAGGCCCATGGAGCGCACGCAGAAAGAAAGCACGGGCGTGGGGCAGTCCCTTTCGGTGCAGTAAACGTCGATGCCCGCCTTGGCGAACTGCCTGGCGGTCCTTTCCCTGAACTCCTTCCCTAAGAAGCGGGCGTCGGAGCCGACCACCACGGAAAGATTCTCTTTTCCGGTGGAGCGGAGGTAGAGGATTATGGCGTCTATGACCCGGGCGGCGTTCTCGAAGGTGAAATCCTCGGCTAAAATGGCGCGCCAGCCGGAAGTACCGAATTTAATCTTTGCTTTGCTCATCTTTGGCATTCTCCTTTTTTATCGTGTTTACCAAGTTTGTGTAATCGACGCTGGAACGGAAAGCGGCCAGTTTCGGATGACCGGCGATGTAGCTTTCCATATGGGGGTCTCTTCTCACGGCGTCCATCAGGGCGACGGAAGCTTCCGTGAAAGCGCCCTTGTGGGCCCTGAGAAGTCCGAAATTGAAATAGACCGGGGCGTAGTCGCTCTCCTGGGCGATGCCCAGGCGGTAATAGCCCTCGGCCTCATCCGGGTTCCCTTTTCTCAAAACGATGGAGCCCAGATTGTCGTAGATGACGGCGAAGTCCTGGCGGGAAACAGGCACGAAGCGGGAGGCCTGCAGGGCGGCGCGGTAGGCCTTCTCGGCCTTTTCCCGATCAGGCGGGAACTTCAAGTTGCAGGCGTGGCCGAGGTAGGCCTGGGCTTTGGCGTAGTCGGGATACTGGCTGCACAAAGGCTCTAATATGGCGATGGCCTTGTCCATCTCGTTTTTCCTGAAATCCTCCACGGCCTCGTCAAGCAGCTCTCCTCCGGCCAGGTCGAGAAGGTCGCTGTAAATGAGTTTTCCCTCCGCGTCCGGAGACATCAGAAGCCCGGCTTTTACCTGCTTCAGGGCGTTGGGGTAGTCCTTTTCCGCGGCGAAGGTCAGGGCGAGGTCGAAGCGGGTCAGGCGGTTGGAAGGAAAGTCCGCCGTCAGGTCCAGGAGCGTTTTCTTGGCGGCCTGGATGTAGCCGCACTGCAGCTGGGCGTAGCCCAGATTCCTTCTCAGGGCCTCGTTCTTCTTGTCCTGGGAGGCGGCCTGGGTCAGAAGGCGGCAGGCTTTCTCGTATTCGCCCTCCAGGATATAGACGTTGGAGAGTCCGAAAAGGCCGTCCACGTCCAGGGGATAGCGCTCCAGATAGTTCATGAAAAGCTCGGAGGCCTTTTTGGTGTCCCCGGTCTGGATGTAGAGAACGCCCAGGGAATACATGACGCTTTTGGAATCGGGATCTTCCGTGAGCGCCTGCTCGTAATGCTCCACCGCGGTCTTGTAATCCGCCTCTTCCAGGGCGGCGTTGCCGTAGGATATGTGCTTTTTTGTCAGAGCGTCCCGATTTCCGGAGTGTGCCGATAAGGCGCAGAAAAGCAGGGCCGCGAGGCAAAAATATTTACAATAATTACGCATATTATTATTTTATCATAATCACATGTCCGCCGGACCAAGCCTCCGGGAGGCCGGATTTCCCATTGGGAGCAGATTTTCGTTATAATATAAGGGAATGTTTGAAAGGAAATGTTTATGAGCCGTTTCGCGATATTGTTTTTGCTTTTGACCGCGTCGTCCCTGGCTTTCTGCGCCGAAAAGAAAGCCGCCGCCGCGGATTTCATAGACGACGTCATCCAGGACGCCGCGCCCAAGGTCAAAAAAGAAAAGACCATCTCCTCCATTTACGACAGGAAAGCCGGCAAACCATCCGAAGATGACCTGGACGGGGACGGCCTTCTGAACGAGAACGAAGTCATCGCCTACAGCACGAACCCCAGGAAGCGCGACACGGACGGGGACGGCCTTCTGGACGGGGAGGAGCTTCTGGCCTACCGCGTGAAAGGCTCCGCCGGGCAAAAGGTCCCCTACACCAACCCGCTTTTCTACGACACGGACGGGGACGGCTTTTCCGATCTGGAGGACGAGGATCCCGTGACGCCCTTCATGCGGGCGGGCTACGAAGACTGGGTCCTGTGGTGGCAGAAGAAGGCCCTGCTTCTGGGGCTCCCGACGGAAAACTTAATATCCCGCAGGAAAGACTACGACGGCGACTCCTTTTCCAACGAGAAGGAGTTCGAGATGGGGACCTGCCCCTTCATGAAGCCGGAAAAGAAACTGGCTTTCTTCGCTCCCGGGGAGCTGACGCTGAAGGAGGGCTGCGCCCTCACCGCCACCGTCAGCGCGGCTTTCTTCGCCCACACCTCCGTCACCGGGATGCTCTGCGTGAGCACCATGAACGGTATGGGCGTCAAGATCTTTCCCACCCGCGCCCAGGGCTGCGAACTGACGGAGGGCCTTTTCATGCCCTTCGACATGCAGGGCTGCCTCTTTTTGTCCCGCTACGCCGTTCCTTTGGATTTCACCGTGATACTCCCTCCCGCCTCCGCGTCCTTCCCGGCCGAGGAGAAGATCAGGGTCAGGGACAAGGACGGCTATTGGAAAAACGTCCTGACCATCAAAAATCCCCTGAAAGACTGTTCTCCGCCCGTTCCCGAAATGCTCTTGCCTGAAGAAGGCGAGGAAGTGCTGACGGAAAACGAGATCCTTTTCAACTGGCAGTCTTCCCTGGACGACATGACTTATCATCTCAGGATCTATCTCAAGACTCAGGGAGAATTGGCCCCCTACGAAGACGTGGTCCTGAAAAAGAACAGCTACACCTTCAAGCCGGATATTCCCGGGACCTACGTCTTGCAGGTGGCCTGCGAAGACAAAAAGGGCAAGGCCGCCTGCGGCGCCAGCCGTTACTTCAGGTTCCTTCCCGAGAGCGGCATGCACGACGCCGACGAGGACGGCTTCTGCGACAACGAAGAAGTGGTGGCCGATTCCGATCCTTCGGAACCCTCCAGCGTGCCTTTCAGGATCAACACGCCGGAGAAGCTTCCCGAGGCCAGGATCAAAGAGCAGTATTATTTCAATTTCAAAGCCACCGGCGGCGCGCCGCCCTACGAGACCATGATGCTGACCCCGGGCAATCCCCCGGGCTTCCTCCTCAAGGAGGACGGCTTGCTGCTCGGCCTTCCGGAAAGGGAAGGAACGTACAAGTTCACCATCGGCATGCGGGATCAGAACAAGACCACCCGCAAGAAAGTTTTCACTCTCACGGTTCTGCCGCCTCTTGAAAAACCGCCTGTTCCCAAGTAACGGGAGGCGTAAAAACGGTCCGATTTTTTAAGCGAACCGTCCGGCTTTAGATCCGGCACTAGCATTTTTGGTAGCGCCCTGAAAGAGAGAGTTGAGCAGGCCAGGTAGTCGTATTCTCTTTACCAGATTGGCTTCGCGCTGTTTTCGGCCTTTCGGCGCTTCCCTTACGCATAGCGTTTCGGAGCATTTGTTACACAGAAATAAATAGTTGTTTTAAAAAATCTTGCGTTTTATTTTTGCGCGAGTAAAATTATTTCTGTCATTCGATCAACTATAATTTCAAGAGAGAGGATTATATGAATAAATCCGCCCATTTTTTGAAAGCTTTCAGGCTTTCCGAAGGACTGACGATCAAAGAATTGTCAGACAAACTCAACATCAATTACCGTTTTCTGTCCAACATAGAAAACAGCCGCAGCCTTGCTTCCCTGAGGCTCCTCATGAAGATGTCCGCCCTGTATTACGCTTTCGACCTGCCCACGGCGCTTGCGCTTTTGGCCAGTGACAAATCTCTGCTTGGCGCGAGATCCGTGGAAATGAGGAGCAGGAAAAGGGAAGGAGAGCTCTCCTCCACCCGCGCGGCGCACCTGAAAGAGCACATTGTCATGACGCCCTACGGTCTTTTGCGGTACGCCGCGACCCCGGAGGAGATCGTCCGCCTTTCAGGCAGCAACTGCGACTTTCTGCTGCGCAATCCCAGGAAGGACAGGATCAAAGCCGACACGCTGGTGGTCAGGGATCAGCGTCCCGTGGACGGCCAGCAGGCTCTGGTGGTCAATCCGGCGGGCGCCGACGTGGTCGCCTACGATCCGAATTACCACGGCGCTTTCCCCTGCTACGTTGTCAGCGACACTCTGCCCCAGGACGTCTACCCCGGCGAAGAAGCGAAGGAAGAGGAATAACAAAAAGGGGGCTTAACGCCCCCTCCTCTTACCCCTTGCAGAGCACGGCGAGCATCCGCTCGCCGTGGCGCAGCGTCAGAAGCGGATCCTTGCAGGTCCGGCCGAAGAAGCCCGAAAACTTGCCCCCGAAGGCGTAGAGCCCCGTGTGCAGGTAGCGGAGCTCGTTTTCCCTGCTTTTCCCGTGGATCGGGAAAAGCGCCGTTTCCAACGGCACGAACTCCTGGATGATGAAGTCTTTTTTCAAGGCTTCCTTCACCGCCTTCTGCCAGACGGCTTTTTCCGTGTGACAGCCCTGAAGTATCCCCAGCCCGCATTTCGAGACGCAGGGCTTCAGGACGAAGAGATCCTTGTTTTCCAAAACGAAGGGAAGGGGGTCTATCTTTCTGCCTTTGTAGAGGGCGGAACGCAGGCTTTTTTTCAAAGGTATGGTCCAGGGCACGGTCTTCAGGACGCATTCCCTTACTTTGCGCGGGAAGTGTTTTATGACTTCTTCCTTCCTTAAGTAAGCGAAGAGTTTTTTGCTGAAGGCTATCTGCGAGCGCGGGGAGCCCACCAGGCAGACTTTGTGGTCCTTGTAGGCTTCGGAGAGAGGCAAAAGCGGCTTGGGCTTCTTCTCCCAGTCTTCCCCCAGGAGCCGGCGGTAAACAAGATGGATCCTCTCGCCGGCCACGCTCAGCGCGCCGCCGGAATATTTGAGCTGCGAGGGGTCCGCCACTATGGTCTTGAAGCCCCTGGCGCGGAAGTATTCCGCGCAGGCGTAGAATTCCCAGCTGGTGGGCTCGTCCTCCCAGTCCAGGATGGCTATTGTCGGCTTGGCCGGCCAGGGGGCGGCTTCGTTGGGGAAGCGCTTCCTGAAGGAGCGGTAGCAGTAAAGAAGCGTATCCAAAAGATTGGGCATTATCTCCACCGCGCGGGCCGCGGCGAGGCCCGCGCCTTTTTCCTTGGCGATGAATTCAAGATAGAGTTTGTGGAAGGTCTCGATGTTGCTCATGGCTGAGCAGCCGTCGGTATTAAGCTCGATAAGCACCGGGCCGGACTTTTTGGGAAAGGAGTCGAAGCGGGCGCAGGGGATGAAGAGGTCGTAGCCGGGATCTATTTTGGCCAGTTCCCGCATCCTTTTTCCCGGCAGGCAGTCCCGAAGCCATTCTTCATTTTCCAGGGCCAGGCGGGAAAAGATCTCGCAGCCTTTCAAAACCAGTTCCGCGGTGTCCCGGAAGGCTTTCAGCTCGGCTTTCGTGATGACAAGGGGAGCCATTTCCGCATGCAGCAGAAACTCTCCGTACTTAATGTTTTTTTGCCTCAGGTGCATGTGCAGCTCTTTCTTCAGAAAATTGAAGCGCTCCAAATCATCTGCGAAAAAGTCGCACAGCGGCTTGACTTCGTTTCCTCTTTTCACGGCGTTTTTCCTAATTGTAAGAATGATTTTTACGTTGGATTTATTTTAGCAAAAACGCCCCGCGGCTTTCTTTTTCCTTTGTCCGTCAGCCGCCGGAGGAGCCCAGTTTCAGCACGTTGGTGGCGCTCCCTTCCACTTCCAGATCCAGTTCCATAACGAGGCTTTTTCCGGCGCTGTCGCTTATTTCCGTTTTAAGGGGAAATCTTCCCGTCCGGAGGGGGAGGCCGCTGAGGCGGCCGTCCCGGCTGAGCTTCAAGCCCGGGGGAAGCGCCGACGCCGCCCGGAAGGAAAGGGGCCTCAGCCCGCCCATGACTTGCTGAAAATAACTGAAGAAAAGATCCAGCCTGGCCCTCAGCCATACGTTCGAGGGCGCCTGCAAAGGAATATCCTTGGGATCCGCGGGGTCTGAATCACGCCGCTTCTCTTCCCAGTCGGAATAGCCGTCCCCGTCGGAATCAGAGTTTCCTTCCGGGCCGGAATAGAAAAAGCTTCGGCTTTCGCTTTCGCGGGAAAAGTCCTCTCCCTGGGCCGTCACGCTCCAATGATAGCGACCTGATGCGGAGGGGAGGTAATAATAGGATGTTCCTGGGAGGGAGAGCTCAAAGTATTCTTCGCCGGAAACGGTCAATAGATAATTGGTGGCTGATCCGCCGTCGTATTCCCATTGGAGCGTTACGCCGGAATTTATCTCGCTCCCGTCCTCCGGGGAAAGCAAAAGCGGTTTCCTCTCCGGAGGACCGTTTCTGGTCAGGAGGAGTTTTTCGCTTCTTAGGCCTTCTTTGGTCAAAAGGAGGATCTCTTCCTGTTCCTCCGGGATCTCAGGCAGGATGAGCCTGAACCTGAGCGGCAGGCCGTGCCGGCATAAGAAGGGCAGGGCGGCCAAGTCGTCCGGAAGAGCTGGCAGCATATATTCCGGAACGAGCTGCACGCTGTCTGGGATCAGCTCCATTTCTTCGCTGAAAAGGAACGCGCCGGTGACGGCTCCTTCGGAGAAGAAGGTCAGGCTGAATTCGTTGGTGAGGCAGCTGTTTTCACTTAGCGTTATGGTTGCCGGCGAGAAGAGGGCTTCCCCCGCCCCGGTCCCCCGGAGGGGGGAAGCTTTGGCGGCGTAGCGCGCTTTCCCCAAGGCGCCGGGGAAATAGAGGGAGGGCTTTCTGGAAACGACCTGCGCCCAATGGGAGGACCAGGCTTCGTAGGAGAGCTCAAATTCCGGCAGGAGGGGATGGGGGTCGCTGCTGTCGGGAAGCCCGTCGCCGTCGCTGTCGGCGAGGAAGGCGGAAGAACACAGCCTTGCTTCCTCCCCGTCGTGCCAGCCGTCCCCGTCGGTGTCTCTGAGACCCGGCCAGGCTCCGTAAAGGGGGTATTCCCGGTCGTCGGGAAGGCCGTCCCCGTCGGCGTCGGACAACAGGGCGAAGGTCAGTTTTTTTATTTGCAGCCCGTCCGACATAAAAGTGGACGCGGCGGTTTGGCGGCTCAGGAAAAGATAAAGGAAATTCGTGGCCCGGGACCGCAGGGAGACCGCAAGGGGCTCGCTCAGGGGCACGATGTTGTTGAAAAGGGCGCGGGAGCGTTTGAAGGGAGTTTTCTTTCCGACGGAAACGCTATAGCTTTTCGCATCCCCCGGAATATCCAGCGAAGAGTAGACGCAGTCGCTGTCTAAGCCCCGGCCTTCCTCCAGGTAATTCCAATTCTGTCCGTCGGGGCTTATCAAAACTGACAGGTCGGGAAGGTCTTGCTTTATTTCCAAAGAGGTGTTGTAGCCCGCCTTGAGAAGGGAGGCGAAAAGAAAAAGAATCAGTGCTGTTTTCATCAGTGCTCCAGGATCGTTTTGATCTTTTTTATTATTTTGAGATGCTTCGTCTGAGGCGGGAAATTGATCTCCACGATCTCGCCGTGGTCCAGATCCACGTTCAGTATCTCGCTGTTCGGCCAGGGCGCGGAGTTTTTCAGCGAGGCGGAGGAGACGTTCACGGTGCCGTCGCCGGTTCCTGTGAGGCGGGAGCTTTTCCCGTCCCCGGCTATGAAGAGCGCCTTCAGTTCAACGGGGAGATCTTTCAGTCTTTCCCAGATCTTCAGGGATCCGCGGGTGAGAAGCCGGAGGTTTTTGTCCGTGGTCTTTACTTTGTTTAAGGCTTGGCCCGCCAGCTTCAGCGCTTTTCCGGCTTTTTTGAAACAGAGGTAGTTGGCGAGATCTGATCCGCAGAAAGGCGAGCCGCCGAAGATCAGCGCCTGGGCGAAGGCGCGGAAGCCTTCCTCCTTCAGCTGCTCCAATATAAGAAGGCCTCCCATGGAGTGGGAAAAGAATACGGGCTTCAGCTTCCAGCTTCCGCATTTTTCCATGGCGTAGCCGTAGAGCGTGCGGCGGTCGTTGATCTTTCCGCAGTAGTCGAGGATGCTTCCCTTGTTCGAGTCCCAGGGGAAATCGAAGACTATTAAAGGCGGGAATTCCTCGTATCTCATGGCTTTTTCCCTGAACTCCCCGAAGGCGCTGGCGCAATCCGAGGCCATGGTGGGTGAGGAGCGGATGCCGTGGACCAGCACAAGCGGCCTTACGGGCCTTAAAGTAAGGCGGTAGCTTACGCTTTGGGTCTGGTTGGAAGAGGGGTTTTTTAGTCTGAAGTTGATCTGGCTGTTCATCGAAACGTTCGTGAGATAGAGTCTTTTGGCGCTGCTTCCGATTACCTCCACGGCGTTGCTCCAGGTCATTCCGCCAGCCTGGACGGCCGCCACCAGAAGATCGTTGCTGGCGGAATACTCCAGGCAGTAGGCTTGCTTATCGGGCGTGAAGGTCCAGTTGTCCACGTCCTGGGGATAGCCCAGGAAATCTTCGGGAGTGGAGGCGATGGAGCCGGGGACTTCTTCGTCCTCGCTTAAGGGTCCGCAGTCGTCCCATTGGCAGAGGAAACGGAAAGTCCGATCTTCGGATATGACCTGGTCGAAGACGTTGCTGCCCAGATAAGCCGCGACCGCCAGCTCCTCCCGGCGGTCGAGGTATTCCCCGGTCGGTCTCGCGATGAATCTTATGGTCCCGCCGTTGTCTATTGTTTCAAAGGTCAGCCAGGCGCTGGCGACATCCACTCCCGCATAGTTCAAAAGATTGTTCCTCACCGAGAAGCTGTTGGTGAGGATGTTTCGGTTGAAGCGCAGGATGAAATCGTTGTCGAGTCCGCTTTCGGCAAAAACCGCGAAGGCCAACGTCAGAAGCAGCGTTAAAATGTGTTTTTTCATGGCGCGTATGATTGGGTGGCGGGAGGAGATCGCTCTCCTCCCTGGCGTAAAAAAAGAGGCCGCCGGCTTCGAAGGGGGACTGCGTCCTTTGGCCTTTTTTTAAACGCTTATTTTCTGATAAGGACGTAGTGAAAGCTTACGGTGTGGTCCAAGGTCTCCCCCAGGCAGAGCTTGGCTCTCCCGATTTGGTCGGTCTCCACCCAGTAGGGGACGTCGATCCGCTGGGCGGGCGTGACGCAGATGACGGAGTTTTCGGAGATGCCGCTTGAAAAAAGCAGCGTTTCCTTTTTGCCCTTGGGCATGTCCGCGCGTCCGCCCTGGGCGGGGGAGAAATCCACGAAGCTAAGAGGCTTGATGCTGCCGGAGGCCGCGAGCATAAGATCTCCCGCTTCCGCCCTCAGGCAGGCGTTGCTGTTCGCTATGACCAGATCGCAGCGGGATGCGGCGGTCCCTATCCGCCAGTTGCCGTCGTTGGGAAGCCTAAGGTCGCTGACGTAAAGGGCGCCTGTCACGGAGCCGCCGGCGGAGGTGACGAACCGGTCCCTGAGATCGCCTGTGAGGGGATCGGTGATCCTTAGGTCGCTGATGTAAAGGGTGCCTGTCACGGAGCCGCCGGCGGAGGTTATCAATCCCGCTCTAAGTTCACTTGAGAGGTCCTCTTCCCCGACGAAAACGCTCGTCCCCAGAAGGGAGGAGACTTTCGCGGGCAGCGCTTCCTCGGTGACCACCTGGTTTGAGCCCACGCTGAGAGAGCCTTTGACCGTCATCCCGGAGGAGGAGAAGACCACGCCGGAATCCTCCCTGAAGGAGATCTCGAACCACAGTTCCGATGTGTCCGTATATTTCCAGTATGGTCCCACGGGGATGACCGTCGCCATGATGCCAGGCTCGATCTCCGGCTCTTCGTAATAATAGCGCGAGGAGCCGGAGCGGTATGCCGGACAGACGTAGGGGAAAATAGAACTGTTGTAGGAAGTGGTCCGCAAGCCGATGTAGTATTCTCCCGGGATCAGCCGGTACCCGCTCTGGGGAAAGCTGTAAACGCAGCGGGGGAAAGCGGCGGTGGAAACCGAGGAGGCGCTGCACAAAACCGAGATATCGGACCGGGGCATGAAGATGCAGACCGCCTGGGGCGGCGCTATCTCCGAGGGGTTTTTAAAATACAGCGTCACGCTTTCCGGGTAAGCGGCTTCCGTCACCCTGATGGAGCTGGCGTAGTGCGTGGCGTAGCTTATGTGGAAAAGCGTCGGCAGGGCGGCGGGGGCGGGCGGCCCCTTCACGGCCGAGGAGGTCTTGTAGATCAGAGCTCCCGAGGCGTCTGTGACCAGGCGGCTGAAGAAATTTTCCGTCGAGGGAATGGAGATGGTCCCGTTGGTCAGCGCGGCGGAGACGGTCTGCAGGCCGGCTATTTTGGCGTTGGCGTTCCGCATGGAATTGTTCAGGGCCGCAAGGGAGGTGGTGTGACCGGCGATGACGGCGGGATCCACATCCTTGCTTTCCTCGGAATAGAGGGAGTAGGGGGCGGCCACCAGATCGAGGTCGGGAGTCATCTGCCTATAGCTCCCGTTGGCGCTGGAGGCGTACCAGACTCTTATTTTCCTCACGTTTCCCCCGGCGAAAAGATCCTTGGGCAGCGCTTCCATGTTGGGGATGCCGGTGTCGCCCAGCAGGATGTAAGCCGTGCTGCCCTTGAGCTGGCAGGCCACGCCGTACAGGGGATCGAGGTCCGGCGTCAGCACGCTGTTGGACCAGAGGACGGAAGCGGGGTCCCCCGTGTGGATGGCAAATTTTAAATAGACTGTGGAATTGGCTGGCGCGAAGGCGGAATCAAGCTCCAATCTTACGGGCAGCAGGGGGTCCTGGGCTTTCAGAAAAACTGATCCGAAAGCCAAAAGGCAAACTAAAACAAGTGTTTTTTTCATTTCAACTCCGTTTGGTTTTATGGATAAGGAAAACAGCTAGGCACAGCAGGGCGGCTCCTCCCGGTTCCGGCAGGAGGAAGACGCGGCTGTAGGTCTCGAAGGACGCGGATCCGGAAACGGGCCGCCCGTTTTTCAAAACGCTGGTCTGCGCCCCTCCGCAGAATATTTCGCCCACGGATAGGACCGTTCCTCCTCCGCTGCCGCTTCCCCCTCCGGGAGGCGTGGCGAAGGCGCAGAAAGTGAACAAGGCGAGGGCCGCGGCGGCAAGATAGATTTTTTTCATAATGTTGGCTCCTTTTTTTAACTAACGGACAAAAATCAAAAAAAGTTGCGCGCCCTCTTTCCGGCCGCCCCGCGGGCCGGCTCGGAAACCGCCTGTTTGAAACAACTTTGCCGAAAGGCGGATTGTGATAAAATATTTCTTACAACTTTCGGTTAACCTTAAACCAACAAAAAAGAGAATGAAAAAAGCCCCCGTTGGAAAGATCTTTCAGATCAAAACGAAAAACACCATGATGATCTTCGTTCCAAGGAAGGACACCTGGACGCTCATTTACTACGGCAAACGTCTCTCCAGCGCCGCGGACGCGGTGAAGCTCTGGGGCCAGACGGAGCGCTGGTTCTACACCTTGGGCGGCAACGTTCAGGAAACGTACCCGGCTTTCGGCGGAGACCTTGAGACGCAGGCGGACCGCCAGTCCATGAACGTGCACGGCGCGCTTCAGGCCATCCACGCCAACGGCGACCCCACCACGGAGCTGAAAAGCGAGGGGATTGAGGAAATAAAGGACAAGCAGGGCTTCAAGCACTATGTCTTCAGCTACAAGGACAGGGCTTATCCCTTCAAGGTCAGGCAGCACTACCGCGCGGCGCACGAGACCGACATCATAGAGACCTGGGTGGAGATCAGCCACGAGGAGAAAACTCCCGTCAGGCTTCCCAGGATGGATTCCTGCGGCCTTAAGTTCCGCGGTCTTTCCAACCGTTACTTCCTCCAGAATCTCTACGGCACCTGGGCTTCGGAAGCCTTCGCGGCGGAAAGCGAGATCCCCCGCGGCGGCCATCTGGAACTGGACGCCCGCTCCGGCGTCCGTGACGCCTGGGGCAACAATCCCTCCTTCATGCTCTCCGTGGGCCGAAAAGCCAGCGAAACGGAGGGCAGCGTCATAGCCGGCGCCCTGGCCTGGTCGGGCTCCTGGCACATCGACATTCTGCACGATGCCAACGACGATTTGCACATCTACGCCGGCGCCGCCAACCTCTCCGGACCATACATTCTGGATCCTGGCAAAACGCTTACGCTTCCGAAATTCCTCCTCACCTATTCCGACAAAGGAAAAGGCCAGGTCTCCCGCAATTTCCACACCTGGGCCCGCGACTACTGCATCCCCAGGGGCCATGAGCTGAGAAGCGTGCTTTTGAACAGCTGGGAGGGCGCCTACTTCAATTTGACCGACCAGGTCCTCCTCGACATGATGGACGGCGTCAAGAGAATAGGCGGCGAAATGTTCGTCATCGACGACGGCTGGTTCGCCCAGGGGGAATTCGTCCGCAACAACGGCTGCACAGGCTTGGGAGACTGGACCTGGAACCGGGACAAGCTTCCCAAGGGACTCAACTACCTGGTGAAGCAGGCCAAGAAGCGCGGCCTTAAGCTGGGCCTCTGGTTCGAGCCGGAAATGGCCAACACCAGAAGCCAGATCGCCCACGACCACCCGGAGTGGATCATAAGGGGCGAAAACAGGGCTCTGCGCTGCGGCCGCGGCGCCACCCAGGTCGTCCTTGACATGTCCAACCCCGAGGTCAGGGAAAACATCATGAACCAGATCGACGCGGTCTTGAAATCCGCCCCCGGCCTCTCCTACATCAAATGGGACGCCAACGCGGACTTCATGAACTACGGCTCCGCTTTCCTGAAAGGGGAGAGATGCGCCAACCTCTGGTTCGACTACACCATGGGCGTCTACGAGCTCATCGCCAAACTGAGGAAAAAATATCCCAAGATCATCTTCCAGGCCTGCTCCTCCGGCGGCGCCCACGCGGAATACGGCTTCCTTTCCCACGCCGAGGAATTCTGGGGCTCCGACGACACCGACGCCAGGCAGAGGATCTTCATCCAGTGGGGCGAAACGCAGTTCTATCCCGCCAACGCCATGGCCTGCCACGTCACGGCTGTGCCTAGCCACCAGACCGGCAGAGTCACCCCCATCAAGTACCGCTTCGACGTGGCCATGTCCGGCCGCCTGGGCTTGGAATTACATCCCAAGAACATGACCGAGGAGGAGCTGGAATTCTCCACCAAAGCCATCGACCTTTACAAAAAGGAGCTGAGGCCTATTGTCCAGCAGGGCGACCTCTACCGCCTCATATCCCCCTACGACAATACCTACGCTTCCATAATGTACGTTTCCCAAAACAAGAAGAAAGCCGTAGTGTTCTTCTACGGCCTCAACATGGTCTATTGCGGCGACTATCCGCCGCCCGTGAAGCTCCAGGGTCTCGATCCCAAGGCCAGGTACAAAATCGAGGAAGTCAACTACGTCCTCGACAAAAAAGGCAACCCCAAATTCCACACCGTGGTCAACGGGGAAATCCTTACCGGCGAGGCCCTGATGGAAGTGGGCGTCGGTTTCTCCGTGCGTCCGGAATACGATTCCGCGGTCCTGAAGCTCACCAAAGTCGAGTGACCGCTCCCTTTTTTATGCTAAAATTAACCTGAAGTTACCTCATAATAAAAATAAGGAGAATCACATGAAAAAAATCTTTATGCTTCTGGCTTTGCTTGCCGTTTCCGGTTCCCTTATGGCCGGCGACATCTACGTTTCTCTCTCCACCGGCAAAAACAGCAAGGAAGGCACCAAGGAAGAACCTCTGAAGAGTCTTTGGAAAGCCCTGGAAAAAGCCTCTGACGGCGACACCATCCACCTGGCCGAAGGCATCTATCCCGGCAACCTGAAATGCAACTGGTTCCTTATCGACAAGCCCATATCCATCATCGGCGGCTACAAGGCCGATTTCTCCGAAAGAGATCCTCTGAAGTACAAGACCATGTTCCAGCCCCTCAATGAGAACAACGACAAGAAGGGCACCGGACTCGGCATCTTCACGATCGAATTCGACAAGACCAAACCGGCTCCCAAGGGCGTCAACATGGTCTTCGACGGTCTGATCTTCGACGACGGCATGGCCCAGAGCTACCACGCCACCAAGGGCAAACCGGAAGGCGTCGACACCGGCATGTGGCTTGAGCCTCCCGCCAAGGGCGACACGCCCTTTGCTTCTTCCAAGCGCTATCTCGTTTACGCCGCCACCGCCAACAGAGCCGAAGGCGACATTACCTTCAAGAACTGCGCCTTCGTCAACGCCGGCAACATCGCCGTGAACCTCAACTGGTACAAGGGCAAAGTCATCATGGAAAACAACGTTTTCTGCAACAACCTGATGATCGGCGCCAACGTCATCTCCTCCAATCCCGAAAAGGGCGCGGTGGAATGGATCTTCAAGAACAACACCGTGCTCTTCACCTGGAGCCGCACCAGCGAGCTCTCTGACATGGGCTTCGGCGTCCGCGTCAACGCCAACATGAATTCCGAGATCAAGGACAACGTCATCGGCCTCAGCGTTCTCACGGGCTTCGACAACACCAAGGGCCTCGACAGCACCAAGAAGACCAAGCTTGACGGCAACGTCTTCTTCCTGAACCGCCAGTCCGACGCCCAGGTCACGAAATCCCCCTCCGTCATCAAAGTCAAGGTCGAGGATTTCGAGGATGACATGGAAGGCAACTTCGGCATCGAATCCGCTCAGGAAAACACCACCCTGGAAGATCCCAACGTCTTCAAGGGCCGCCTGAACGCCCCTTACCTCAACGCCTTCCTTTCCATGAAGTATTCCGAGACCGCGACTCTTGACACCGACAAACTGAACGCTCTCCGTTCCGTTCTCGGCCTCCCGCAGCAGGGCACGATCGTCTCCAAGGTCGACATGTTCGGCAACCGCTACCCCCTGGACGACGCCCTGAAGCTCTTCGGCGCCATCCCCGGCAAAGGCGCTCAGGAAATCAAGTAAAAAGCCAAGCAAAAACCAAAAATTGCCAAACAAAAAGGCCCGCGGAAGTCAGCGGGCCTTTTTTTGAACCCCGCATAAACACTAGTATTTCGCCAAACTATTGTTCTTTTTGCCTTTTTTTGGCAAAATTTTAGGCACAACCCTAGACATTACCGTGGCTTGCGTAGTATTTATCCGCGAATCAAGGGTAAATAAAACTTAAAATAATCATTGCTTTTTGAGGGAGGAATAAAATGAAAAATGCCATTCTTATTAGTGCTGTCATGCTTTTCTGCGTGACGGCCTTCTGTGACGAGGCCTGGTCGTCTGG
>JAGCGH010000125.1 GCA_017649705.1 bacterium | reverse complement strand
GTTCAGGACTTCCGCGATGAAGCGGATGAGTTTTATTGCGTCTTCTTTGAGCTGCGTGTAGTCAGAATGGGCGCGGTACCATTCCAGCATGGTGAATTCTTCCCGGTGGCGGGAGCCGTGCTCGTTTTTGCGGAAGCATTTGGTGATCTGGAAGATCTTCTGGGCGCCCTGGGCCAGAAGAGGCTTCATGTAGACTTCCGGACTAGTGATGAGGAAGCCTGATTCGGTCTTGATGGCCTCGATGTTGGCTTCCGGGAGAGGCTCGGGGGTTATGATGGGAGTCTCGACTTCCAGGAAGCCTTCCAGATGAAAAAAAGCGCGCGCCGCCCGGATGATCTCGGAGCGGCGCGCGATGGTTGGATGACTGTTTCGCATTACTTGGTGGAAACGCGGGCCAGATACTCGCCAGTCCTGGTGTCGATCCTGATCACGTCGCCTTCGTTCACGAAGAGCGGGACCTTGATCTCGAGGCCGGTCTCCATGGTGGCGGGCTTCGTGGCGTTGGTGGCGGTGTCGCCCTTGACGCCCGGATCGGAACGCGTGACTTTCATCTCGACGAAGGAGGGGAGAGTGACGTCGATCACCATCTCGTTGTAGAGGGTGCCGTCCACTTCCATGTTCTCCATGAGGTAGTCTTTCTTGTCTTCCATCAGTTCGGCGTTCACGTTGTAGCTCTCAAAAGTCTCGGGATCCATGAAGACGTAGTTGGTGCCGTCGAAGTAGGAGTACTGGAGCTTCAGGTTGCTGACGTTGGCGGGCTGGAACTTATCGTTACTGCGGTAAGATTTGTCGATGGAGTAGCCCGTCAGCAGGTTTTTCATGCGGACGCGGTAGATGGCCTGGCCTTTGCCGGGTTTGCTGAACTCAAAGTCGGTGATGATGTAGGGTTCGCCCTCGAGTTCGATTTTGATGCCTTTTTTAAGATCGCTGGCTTCGTACATAAGTTTTCTTTCTTTTGGGTTAATTGATGGGGTAATTATAGCAGAAGGAGGTTTTCGGCGCAATATGTTCGGCACTTGCTCCTTAGGGGGAAATTGGTTATCATTTAGGGGATTGGACATATTTTTTTAATTTATCAGGAGAAAGCATGAAACCTACTCTTCTTATTTTGGCGGCCGGCATGGGCAGCCGTTACGGCGGTCTCAAGCAGATCGATTCTATGGGCCCCTCCGGCGAAGTCATCATGGACTATTCCATTTTCGACGCCGTCAGAGCCAATTTCGGCAAGATCGTCTTCGTGATCAGACATGACTTCGAGGAAGAATTCCGCGTCAAAGTCGGCAACAAATACGCGCATATTCTGCCGGTGGAATACGCCTTCCAGGATCTCAACGACATCCCGGCGGGATTTAAGGTTCCCGAAGGCCGCGAGAAACCCTGGGGCACCAGCCACGCGATCCTGTCCGCCCGCGACGTCATCAAAGAGCCCTTTGCCATGGTGAACGCCGACGACTTCTACGGCGCGGAATCCTACGAGATCGTAGGGGATTACCTTTCCAAAGTCGATCCCAACACCAACGAATGGTGCATGTCCGGCTATAAGCTCTGCAATGTTCTCTCTGAATACGGCGGCGTGACGAGAGCCATCTGCCGCACAGACGAGAATGGCTTCCTTACGCGCATCGAGGAAATGTTCAAGATCCAAAAGGACGGCGACCACTGCAAAGGCTGCAACAAGGCCGAGGAATGGCGCGAAATAGGCCTCGAGGACCTCACCAGCATGAACTTCTTCGGCTTCACGCCGGGCATCTTCAAGCTTCTGGAAGAAGGCTTCGTGACGTTCCTGGAAAAGGAAGGCACGGCCATGAAATCCGAGTACCTCATCCCGACTTCCGTCAACGATCTCATAGGCGCCGGCAAGGGACACCTGAAGTGTCTGGCCACCAACGGAAACTGGTTCGGCGTCACTTATCCCGAGGACAAGCCCATCGTTCAAAAGAACATCCAGGCCTTGGTGGATGCCGGCAAGTATCCCACGCCGCTTTTCAAATAAGCGCAGAGGGCCTGAAAAAAGGAAAAGCCGCGGGTGACCGCGGCTTTTTTAATTACTGGTGCGCCATCTAGGATTCGAACCTAGGACCCATTGATTAAGAGTCAATTGCTCTACCAGCTGAGCTAATGGCGCTTTGATTCAATTAAGTAGCGAAAAGTGTACTACAACCGTGCCTGAAAGTCAAGTGGGGAGGAAGTGAGGGGCGTTCCTCTTTTTGGTATAATAAACTATTACTCACTTAAAATTTGAAAAATATGTATTTCGGCAATTATTCCATTCTTTCCTCCCTTCCGGGGGAAAGGAAGATCTGGGAGAAGACCGGGGAAGTTTTGGAGCTTCTTCCCACTCTTCCCCTGGGCAGGACGGATATTATTCCGGGCGTCATGTACGTCAACAAAGAGGAATATTCCAGCAAGGATCCGGCGCTTCTGCGCCCGGAGGTGCACCATCGCTTCATCGACGTGCAGACCGTTCTGCAGAATATGGAGCTGGTGCGCTGCTATTTGCCCAAAGACCTTGCTGTGGATACGCCCTACGACGAGGCGAAGGATCTGGGCTTCTACAAGGCCGGGGCGGTCGCCTGCCAATCGGGGATACTGGACCCGGGGCACATCGCCGTCATCCCGCCCTATGAAGCCCACGCTTCCCAGATGTGGGTCTTCGAGGGCGAAACGCTGCCGATAGTCAAGGCGGTTATTAAGATCGCCGTTAATTCCGTAATGGAAAACTGGGTGTGACTTTATGGAAAACGCAGTTAAAAAAATAGCCATTCTGACTTCCGGGGGCGACTGCCCCGGCATGAACCCCTGCATCAGAGCCGCCGTAAGGACGGCCGCGGCCAGGGGACTTGAGATCTACGGCGTCCATGACGGCCTCCAGGGGCTCATAGACGACCGCTTCGTGAAACTGGAAAGCACATTTGCCTCCGGGCTTTCCTCCCTGGGCGGAACGGTCCTGGGCACGGCCAGAAGCATGGAATTTATGACGCCTGAGGGAAGGGCCAAGGCGGCCGAGAACGTAAGGAGGCGCGGCGTGGAGGCGCTCGTCATCATGGGCGGCGACGGCTCCTTCAGGGGAGGCTCCGCCCTGTGCCAGGAGCAGGGGATCCATTTCGCCGGGCTTCCCTGCACGATAGACAACGACATGTACGGCACCGACTATACGATAGGCTTCAACACGGCCCTGGACACGATCGTCGAGGCCGTGGACAAGGTAAGGGACACCGCGAGGTCGCACCACAGGCTCTTC
>JAGCGH010000124.1 GCA_017649705.1 bacterium | reverse complement strand
GAGGCCGATGCGCGCCCTAATTCCCATTTCCTTGGCGGCCCTGGCGGCGTCGAAGGGGAACCAGTACATGTCCTCGAAGTGGACGGTGCCGCTTTTGATCATCTCAAGGATCGCCAGGCGCGTTCCGTTGTAGATGTCCTCTCCGGTCATTTTGGCTTCGAAGGGCCAGACGTATTCGTTGAGCCACTTGAAGAGCTCCATGTCGTCGGCGTAGCCGCGCATGAGGCTCATGGCCGCGTGCCCGTGCAGATTGTAGAAGGCCGGCGTCAGGGCGAAGCCTGAGCCGTCCAATAAAGTCTCATCCGGCAGGGGAGAGAGGGGAGCGGAGGAGATGCAGGAGAATTTCCCGTCCGTGATCCTGACATCGACATTTTCGCCCTTCAGGAGGACGTTCCTAATAAGCAGTGCGTTTTTCATATGGAAATATCTTATCACAAATTCGCTGTTGGAAAAAGGGGATAATTTTGCTACAATTTTTAAAAAATTAAAAATCCGGAGGAAATATGCTGTCTGATATTGAGATCGCCCAAAGCTGTAAAATGAAAGAGATCACCAAACTCGCCGAAGAGTGGGGGATAAAGGATGAGGAACTGGAGCCCTACGGCCACTACAAGGCCAAATTAAGCGAAAAGCTCTACCAGCGTCTGGCCGACAAGCCAGACGGGAAACTGATCCTTGTCACCGCCATCAACCCGACTCCCGCCGGCGAGGGCAAGACCACCGTTTCCGTAGGCCTGGCCCAGGCCATGAACAGGCTGGGCAAAAAGACCATGCTGGCGCTGCGCGAACCCTCCTTGGGTCCGGTCTTCGGCGTCAAAGGCGGCGCGGCCGGCGGCGGATATTCCCAAGTCGTCCCTATGGAGGACATCAACCTCCACTTCACTGGCGACATCCACGCCATCACAGCCACCAACAACCTGCTCTGCGCTCTCATTGACAACCATATCCAGCAGGGGAACCAGCTGCAGATCGATCCCAGAAGGATCCTTTTCAAGCGCTGCCTGGACATGAACGACCGCGCTCTTCGTCAGATCGTCATCGGCTTGGGCGGAAAACCCAACGGCACGCCCAGGGAAGACGGCTTCCAGATCTCTGTCGCCTCTGAGATCATGGCGGTCTTCTGCCTGGCCAAGGATCTCGATGACCTGAAGGAACGCCTCAACAACATCCTCATCGGCTACACATATTCCGGACAACCGGTGGACGTCAGGGAACTGGGCTGCGGCGGTGCTTTGACCGCTATGCTGAAAGACGCCATAGATCCCAATCTCGTCCAGACGCTGGAAGGGACTCCCGCGCTTATCCACGGCGGACCTTTTGCCAACATCGCCCACGGCTGCAACAGCGTGAGGGCCACCAGGCTGGCCCTGAAACTAGGGGACTACTGCGTCACGGAAGCCGGCTTCGGAAGCGACCTGGGCGCCGAGAAATTCTTCGACATCAAGTGCCGCTACGCCGGCTTGAAACCCAGCTGCGTAGTTCTGGTCGCGACCATCCGCGCCCTCAAATACAACGGCGGCGTGCCCAAAACGGAACTGAAAGGGGAGAACGTGGAAGCCTTGAAGAAAGGGCTTGTGAACCTTGAGACCCACGTCGAGAACCTGAAGAAATTCGGGCTTCCGGTGGTGGCGGCCATCAACCGTTTCGAAAGCGACACCGACGCCGAGATCGCGGCTTTGCGCGACTGCTGCGAAAGGCTGCAGATCCCTGTCTCTCTGACGGAAGTCTTCGCCAAGGGCGGCGAGGGCGGCCTCGACCTGGCGAAAAAGGTGACGGAGATCGTCGAAAAAGGCAGCTCCGATTTCCGCTTCCTTTACGACCTCGACCTTTCCATCAAGGAAAAACTGGAAACTATAGCCCGCGAGATCTACCGCGCCGACGGCGTCAACTTTGACGGCAAGGCCCAGAAGATGCTGAAAGAGATCGACAATATGCAGCTCAGCCATCTTCCGGTCTGCGTGGCCAAGACGCAGTATTCGCTTTCCGACGATCCCGCGAAACTCGGCAAGCCCACCGGCTTCAAGCTGAACGTCAGAGACCTGAGGATCTCGGCAGGGGCCGGCTTCATAGTAGCCCTGACAGGGGACATCATGACCATGCCAGGCCTGCCTAAGGTCCCGGCAGCCATGAACATCGACTGCTTCTACGACGAAAAGACCGGTACAGGCGTAATAACAGGCCTGTTCTAAGCCATTTATGGATATTTATACCCTCATATTTTTCGTCCTGGTCATCGGGACGGCTGTCTTTTTTATGTTCTATTCCAGCAAAAGGCTGGAAAAAAAGCTCCAGGAACAGACTGACAAAGAGCTTCAGCAGAAGCTCTTAGAGTCAGGCCTGGAAAGCGTCAATAAGAACATAGGGGAGCTGCGTCAGGATTTTGCGGAAAGATTGGGCCGTATCGACGAGGCCCAGCGGAATATCAACGAACTGGGTTCCTCCATAAACGATCTGAAGACCGTCCTCAAAGGCAACCAGACACGCGGCCGCTATGGCGAAATGCAGCTTAAATTACTTTTGGAGAACACTTTCGGTAATACGAAAGGACTTTTTGCCGAGCAATACGCCATCAAAGGAGAAAATGTCAGGCCGGACGCGGTCATATTCCTGCCTGAACCGGAAAAACTTTTGTGCATAGATTCCAAATTTCCTTACGCGGAGTATCAGGATCTTTTCAAGGAAGATGTGACGGAAGAACGAAAAAACTCTCTTAAAACGACTTTCCGGGCGGCGATCAAGGGGCATATCACCACAGTCAAAAACAAATACATCATTGAGGGGGAAACTTCGCCTTATGCCGTGATGTTCATTCCGAACGACGGCATATTTTATTACATCCACGTGGAAATGTACGAATTGGCGGAGTACGCCAGAAGCGTCAACGTCATTTTAAGCTCGCCGGGAACTTTGCAGCCGATACTGGCAACCATAAGTTCGTTCTGGCGGGAATACAAACGCAACGAAAATTTGAAAGAGATATCTAAACAGATCAAGGATCTCAATTCAGCCTTCAACGTATTCAGTAATTCCTGGACGCCTTTCAGCAACAATTTCGACAAGGCTTATGAAGCAAAACAGAAAGTCCAGGACGAATTGGCCAGGCTCCAGTCCAAACTGGAGAAGATAACCGATCCTGAGTAGTCGGGCCACCTTAGTATCAAAGTCCGTTTTGATATAGGCTCAACTTAACATAAGATATATTATGCGACATATAAATACAGGAAAATCCGCATCAATAAAGGAAAGTTTTATTTCTTCCCCACCGGGTCGTCTTTGGAATTGTCCCTGATTTTGCCCCCCAATATGGCCAAGATCTCACCGGCCATATAGCAGGATCCGCAGATCAAAATATTGCCTTCGGTCTCCGCGGAAATTTCCTTTAAAGCGTCCGCGGAATTTTTAAAAGTCCGTTTGAATCTTTCATCGCCCGGATAAATTTTTCTGACGGTCTCGGCCCACTGTTCGCAGGTCAATCTGCGTTCGTTTTGAGGTTCGATATAGGATATATTTTCTGCTATGGGTCCCAATATCTGCAAAGCCAGTTTCGGGTCCTTTTCCGAGAGCATCCCGAAATAGATCTTCCATTTCCTATCCGATATGTCGGCTAAACTCCTTACAAGAGCCTCCCAGCCCTGGGCGTTGTGGGCGCAATCCAGGATAATTATGGGATCATAGCGCAATATCTGCAGTCTTCCTGGCCAAACGGCTCTTTTTAAACCGTTTAGGATGCTTACGGTATCTATTCCGCAATATTTGGCTATATTGGCCGCAATGGAGGCGTTTCCGTACTGGTAATTGCCGATAAGTCCTAATTCCGCATTGTAAAGGTCTATTTCAGGGATACTTATAAAGTATTTCAGGGGCTCTATAAAGCCTTCGGTATAAGTGACTGCTTTGCATGGCGCGCCGAGTTTGGAGCAAGTGGCTTCCATTACGTCTTTTGCCTCACCTTCGCAGGTATGGAAAAGAGGTATTTTCGACCTGATAATGCCCGCTTTTTCCGCAGCGATCTTGGCAATGGTATCTCCCAGATACTGAGTATGTTCCAAGCCAATATTCGTTACAGCCGTGGCAAATGGCTCCACGGCGCTGGTGGCGTCCAAGCGGCCGCCCAGACCGGTCTCCCAGACAACGTATTCGCAGCCCTCAAGGTAAAAATAGAGCCAGGCCACGACGGTCAAATACTCGAAAAAGGTAAGCTCGTCCCCCGCCGCTTTCACTTCCAGGGCAAGTTCCTCAAAACGCTTCTCCCCTATCATTTCTCCATTGATCCTGATGCGTTCCCTGAGTTCGACGAGATGAGGCGAGGTGAAAAGGCCGTGCTTGATATTGGCTTCTTTCAAAATGGAGTCCAGGAAGGCGCAGGTGCTGCCTTTGCCGTTGGTGCCGGCGATGTGCAGGAACTTCGGTTCCGGAAGCCCGGGATGTTTGTCCTTGAGGGCGGCG
>JAGCGH010000123.1 GCA_017649705.1 bacterium | reverse complement strand
GCTCCAGTCACCTTTTCCAGTGAATTTGACTATATTGCGTCCATTGGTGCTGACTAACGAGATATCAGCATAACCGTTCTTGCTAACGCGCCAGTTGTCAAAGCCATTGCTAAAGTCTGGATTTAAGATAAGGTTCTTTTCTTCGTGAGGAGTAGAGATGTACTGAATGACGTTCGATTTGATCTTGGCCCAAGAATCCAAGGTCGGTTTGGCCTGCCTGACAGTGGAATTGACTATCTTAGATACTATAAGCGCAAGATCCTTGTCGCATATGTCGTCCGGTATTATATATCGATTGTAGTAAAGGCCATAGAAACTGCCCAGGAAGTGAACGTTCGGCAAAAAATTGCCTTGCCTTTGCGTCAGAAGCAACACTCTGGCGTTTTTAATGGAAGGATGATCGATCCAACCAATAAAGAAACATTTAATGTTTTCTAGTTCCTTGTCTATCTTTTTATAGTAAGGAAGAGCGTAATAGGCATCCATCACATCGGTAAGGATCACATCGCCGTCGCTATAAAACTCCTTCATCTTCTCCACAGTTTTTGAAGGCATGGTGAAGGGTTTGTAGATTTTGAGTTTTGAATCAAAAACTTTTTTGGATGAATAATAAGAAACCGTAAATGTTAAAGCTAGAGCAAGTAAAAGATAGATTGCGATTGAAAGCTTTTTATTCAGGTAGGATAAAGCTTTACCAATATATTTGATCAATTCACATGAAAACAAGCAAAACAAGACAAGGTCTATCAGCAAAATAAAAATGATATATCGCGGACGTAATGCTTCATGAACGACGTTCCTTGGAACAAAGCGTAAAATAGCAAATGTTCCGAACCTTATCATTGCCAAATATAAAATCGATTTTCTCTGATTGTGAAGGATAAGAAGCAATACAGATATAATTGCGATAATGATTAGGCCGTAGGCGACTAAAAACTTAAAATCACTGTAAAATTCTTGGCAAAAATTACTGAGAAAATCATATGAAAGCTTATCGATTAAATGTGTCTTGTCATATAGTTTTTCTGAGAAAACTAGAGAAACACCAGAACCATCAATGCTGGTTTTCCCCTTGTTATATACAATAATGGGAACCATCAAAGCCGGTATGGCCATAGCCAAAACCTGAAGAGCGGATTTACCAGCCTTTTTTATGAAGCTGTCATTTGAAGATTCAAGGAAGAAACGGTAACACAGGATTAGGCACAAGGCAATATTGCTGATCGCAAAATAGATCCAGAAGCCATAATGGGTGAACATGCCGCAGAAACCGCCGAGCATGTACGCAAGATGGTATTTAATCTGTTTCTTGTCATCGAAGGGCGTCGATAGAATGCTGAAAGCAGCCCAGAAGCAGATTGCTACGCAAACGAGGAAAAGCGGATAATATCTGCCGTCGCGGGAATAGTACACAAGATAAGGAAAAACGGCACAGACAAGCGATGTAAAGAGGGCCGTGAATATGTCTGAGATCTTGCGAACGGCAAAATAAACCAAGGCAACTAAAAGCGTGCCAAAAACAACATTAGGAAGCCTGAGCTCAAAGGGAGTCAAATAATTCTTATGTGTGAAAAAAGAAATGGTCGAGGCGTAGCATTTCATTATAAAGCTGAAGAAAAGCGTCGTCCTCGTATGACCTTTCAACCATAGACCTTTCAGGGTGTAAAACGCGCCGTCTTCGGTGAAATACTCGTCGATCCAAAAATCTTTTACGCCAAGGAGACGATATCTAAGCCAGAAAGCGAAAATGACTATAGCAGCCAGGAGGATGAGGGCTAGCGCTTTTCGCTTTTCATAGAAGAAGTCGTATATCTTGCCGAAGTTCATATTCGTTTATCGCTATTCGATGGTATAGGTCTTTTGGAGTGTGTTCTGAGAGACAGCGCAGGGATCTTTTTTGTTTGTTTGGGTGGCGTCTGCTTTTACTGCCATTTGGGTAAGAGGCAGATTAATTCTTAAATGGATGTCGAGTTTGAAATCTGTGTATGTATTTTCAGTGTCAATACCTTCGATTGTGTGTTCGCCGCTTTGGAGGGTGTAGACGTAGGTATTCCAGTTTGCAGTGTCGAATTTGGGCTTTCTGGTCTCGGCTAGATTTTTTTGGTTGTCGGTGAGTTTAAGCGCGGCTTTTTTTCGAGGGATGGTGATGACAAGGTCGGCGGTGGAGTTGTCAGGAATGTCCAGGTTTAAGGAGAAGCCGTTGGATGCGTACTGTACTGGAGCGGTCTGAACGGTGGTGGGAATGGAAATTTGATTGGAGTTGTCCAACTGCCAGAGGTTTTTGTTGACTTTCTTGGCGGTTAGGCCAAGATTGTCCTTGGAGTAAAGGAAGACTGGGACGGAGCTGGGTTCGTCGAAGGTGATCAGGTTTTGGTCGGCCCTGGCGTTGATGATTGTGGGCTGGGTAAGGGCTTGTATTGATTCGACGATGAGGACGGATTCCGCAGGGATCTGGAGCTTGGGGAGAGTCTTGGTCTCGCAGACCTTGTGGTAAGGGTATGAGACGCGGTAGTATTCGGTTTCGATGCCGAGTTCGGTTATGGTGACTTCCTCGTCAGTGAGCTTGGGGTTCCTTATGGAGACGTAGACGTTGCCTTGGTCATCATGGCCCCTGAAGCCGTAGAGCTCGTTTTTGTTGGGGTTGCCCAGGATCATTTCGGAATTAAGCATCTGGGCGTTGTGCTCGTCGGCCCAGTTAAGGGCTTTGGCGAGGATCTCACTCTTCTTTTCATCCAGCTTGGGATAATAGATGAAGAGTTCCCGGATGGCCGTTCCCCTGCCCATGTAGTTCATGACGTAGTCGGCCCACTGTGAATTGGTGACCCAGGGGACGACGGAGTTGAGCTTGCCGTCGATGATACCGTGGGTCATGAGGGCGTAGAGCGGGAAGAAGATCTCCTTTTCCTTCAAAAGGTGGTAGAGCAAGCCGTCCCGGTAGGTCATTTCCGCGGCTGAGCGCGTCGTTACGGGGTGGTGGGCGCTGTAGTCCACGTCTCCCCCGCCCATCCAGAGGATGTGGGCGTATTTGAGCCACCAGGGGCTTAAGTTTATGCCCGTGGTCAGCGCCTGGATCATTTCGGGATCGGTCTTTCTTTCCAGGTCGAGCAGTTCGGCGGTACGGCGCATGTTCGCTTCCGCGCCCTGGTAGATGTTGCGGAGGTGGCCGTGGCGCGGCATGGTGCAGTTGAAATAGTTGAAGTCATGCTTGAAGAAGGAGACGCGGTCTTCCTTAATAATTTCCTCAAGGCGCTTGGAAAGAGCGGAGAAATAATTCGTGCCGCTGAGGCAGAAGAACTGGGAACTGGCTTCCTCGAAGGGGTACTTTTCCCTTAAGGTCTTGTTGTCAAGGTAGAGGCCGGAATAAGGAAGCCACAGGCCGAATTTTGATTCGTTTGAAGTAATGATTTCAGATACGCATTTCAATCCGTTGGGGAATGTGTTAGTGTCGGCTTCGTAGAGTGTATCCTTGTCGAACCAGCCGTCGTCTATGACGCAGTAGTCGATGCTGGCGCCGTGCGGAATAAGCTTGTTTTGCAGTTCCAAGAAGTTGTTAACTACGTTGTCAGCGTTAAGCTCCTCTTTCCTTATGTCATACCAGGTATTGTATAGGCTGAAGAACTTGGGAGGAAGCATTACGCTTCTAACGTAGTCTTTAAGGATTTCTCTCGCATCTTCTGTGCCTCCGCCTATGATCGTGCTGTCGGTGGTCCAAGACTCGCCCTTGTTAAGATAAGCGGACGGATGATGGGCAAGAAGGATGTGGTTGGGAGAGACTTTGATCTCAAACCAAGGCTCTTCGCCTGAAAGGAACCATTTGTTGTTGACAAAGGCAGGCAGCCCCTTTCCTCCGCCCTGGGCTGTATAGTCGGTATTCCAGTCGCCCAGGACTACCTCTTCAACGACTAACTCTTTGTCATAATAGCTGGTTAAGGAAAGTGAGCGGCGGATAAAGTTTTCTTTAGGATCATGAGTGAATTCCAAGTTAAGGATGATTTGGAAAGGCTCATAATAGAATAGAAGACTAGTCTTGGTCTTTTCTCTGACGATATCCAGCGGTTGGCACTCTTCGGGAGTTATGGTCTTGCCGGTCTTGCTGACGAAGATCTGCTCGCCGTCTTTGATGATCCAGCCCAGGTCTTTTGTTGGGCCTAATTTGACGGAAAAGTCCTCGCCGCTCAGGTCGAGGACTTCTTTGGTTTTGGTGTTTTTGATCCGGGTACTCTTAAGAACACCGTTTGTGAGTTCAAGATCCCAGACCAGGCAGTTGTTTTTGATGGAATACTGGCCGTCCTTTAGTTCTTCCGAGCCGTATTTGGGCATGTTGTGCCAATAGCAAAGGATCGCTATTGGCACAGCCCATATGCAAAGAATGATAAGGAACTTTGGTATTCGCATCAAAAAACGCGAGTTTTATTCCTGCGGACCCAAGTCGATGAGCTTGGGATCGGCATAATAGAATTTGCCATCGCCCTGGCAGGACAGGAACACTCTGACGTCGCCATTGTTCTCAGCCTTGAAATCTTTCGTGTAATTCTTCCAGGCGGCTTTGGCGCCGGTATGGAGATATTTTTCCTGGCTGGTCACGTCGTCCCTGAAGATGCCGAAAGCGTTTCCGTTTTCGTATTTGACATTGAAAGAGAGCCTGTAGACGTGGCCGGCTACGGCGTTGAACTTCTGGTAAAGACGGACCTGTTCGTTGGCCTGGCCGGTGAGCTCAACAATGTTCTTGCCGTCTTCTTTGATAACGGCGCAGCCTTTGGTCTTTTCCCAGTCCTTGAGGCCCTGGCTGAAGTCGGCGTTGGCGAAGAGATTCGGACCGGCGACGGCTTCCTCGACCTTGGATTCGATCTCTTTTACTTCTTCCTTAACTTCCTGCGCGGCTTCGTTGACTTTGGCCTCGAGTTTTTCAGTCTCGGCCTTGGCTTCCTGCTCGAAGTTCTTCACGGCCTCTTCGACCTTGGTCTTCTGTTCGGTCACGACTTTTGGCTCTTCCTTGGGAGCCTGGGTCTTCTGCTGGCAGGCGATAACGGCGATTATGGTTAAGGAGATAACTGCTGAGAGCATGATGTGGTGTTTGATGGTCATATGTACCTCTTTTATGTTTATTGCTTATGTTGGTTTGGGTTCGGTTTGGGATCGTTTGCTTTAAATTTTAAGTGTATTCTATAGTGATATTTTATCAAAATTTGGTTAGTGTCAGCGTTTTTCCAGCCTGTAGAAGCCGAAGTCGTAGAGGTCGGCGGTGCCGTCGGGTTTGACGGTTATGAAGAATTTGACTTTCTGGGGCTTGGTGAAGGTGAAGTTGTGGAATCTGGGGAAGAGAGGATTGGTGATCTCGGCGCGGTAGATGTCCTGTTTGACTTCGTCCGATTTGATGGTAAAGTGTCCCCCGTTGAAGAAGCCATGGGTCTTGAAAGTCAGGGCGTAGGTGCCGGGGGTGGTGATGTCGAAGGCTTGTGAGAGGACGAAGGCCGCGGTGTAGTTGTTGGTGATCTTCATGTAATGGTCGTCGTTGTGGGCTATGACGGCGACGTACATGGCGTCTTCTATGATGTCGCTGCAGTTCCAGCCCTCGAAGCCCTTGTTGAAGTCGCCGTTGGCCAGAAGATTGGGTTCGGAATAGTAGCGCTTTTCTGGGCGCTGGCGGATGGGAAGATTATTGGGAGGTCGGAAGGCTTCCGCAAGGGCGATGAGGAGGTTGTTCTGGAGGGAGGGGTCGAGGGGTTTGTTTGTTTTGTAGAGAGAGTAGCCTTTGGCGTCCGCAATTTTCTTGAAGATCTCGTCGTTCTGAGGCTTGGCCGTGCCTCTGTGGAAGAGACAGTAGGCGTGGCCGGAATAGATGTAATTGCCGTCGTACTGGCTTTCCAGACGGTTGGGTGCGATGGCCTTCCAGTCGGCGGAATAGATCCGCTTGTAATACTGGAGGGCTTCGAAGCCCTCCTGGTAGGCGACCACGACGTCGTCGGGCTGGAGCTGGCTGTTGAGTATCTTGAAGATCGTCCTGTAGGAATCATCGGCGGTCTCTCTTTTGGGGAGGCTGAGGGTGTCTTTGGGATCAGCCAAAAGAGAGACCGCCGCCAACGAAAGGACTAGGCTGTAAAGAAGGGCGGCGGCGTTCTGGTTTTTGAGCTTGGAGAGGAAGTAGCTTGTTGTTGTGGTCGCGGCGAGCGTTATGGCTATGGCCTCGACGAGCCAGATGAAGGTGATGTATTTGACCCGGAAGGGCTCCTTGAAGGTGCCCATGTTGCGGAGGGCTATGAAGGTGATTACGGTGGTGGTGAGAAGATAAATGGAGAGCGTCCTGGTCTTCTTGGGGATGAGGAGGAGGATGGCTGATGTGAGGGCGAGGAAGTGGAGGGCCTGGGCGGCTCTTATCCCCTGCCAGAGTTCCTTGTGGACGGTCTTGAAGAAAGCGAGGTCGAGGCTGGGGACGAGTTTCTCGGCTTTGATGATGTCGGAGTTCGCGCCTTTGCCGAGGAGGGAGTCTATGCAGAAGTAGGCTGTGACTACTGGCAGGGTGAGAAGCCAGAAGATCTGGAGGAAGAAGATGGGGTCGGCTTTCTTCTGCTTGATGGCTTGGATGATCTCGAAGATGACTAGGAAGACGTTGGAGGCGGCAAAGAGCAGCCAAAAACCCTGGTGAGTGTGCATGCCGAAGATGGCTATGACGGAGTAATAAGCGTAGTAAAGGAGGGCTTTTTTATTGTCGTCCGATTGCCTGGTCGTGATCAGGATCACGGCGTGGATGAGGCAGGCGGAGAATAAGAGGACAAAGGGGTAGTATCTGGCTTCCCGGGCGTAAATGATGAGGAAAGGCGAAAAGGCGGCCAGGAAAGCTAAGAGTAGTCCTGTGATCCTGTCCTTGGCTTGTTTGCCGATTAGGTAGATGACGGCGATGGCCGCGGTGCCGGCTAGGGCGTGCGGGAGGCGGAGCTGGAATTCGGTGAGGTAGTTGTGGTGGGTGAAGGCTGCTGTGGCCTGGGCGTAGAGCTTGAGAATGAAGGAATAGATGACGGCCCGGGCGGTCATGGGATACTCGAAGATCTCGCTCTCCGTGTACCAGAGGCGCTGCTCGGTCAGGAATTCGTCCCACCAGAAACATTTGTCGCCCAGGAAGAGAACTCTTTTCAGGAAAGCGTAGAAGATTATGGCTGTAAGCGAAATGATCGCGAAAAGACGGCGTTTGGAGGAGAAATAGAATATAAGGAACAGTCCCCCTGTCAGAACAAGGATAGCGAGAAGAAGGGCCAACGATGTCGCTGCGTTCTCAAACATATCGTTTTGGCGTTGGCGTTTTGGGTTTGGGCTTTATTGCCCCAGGAGGACGATGGGCGAGCCGTCGGTCTTCATTACTTCGCCCTCGTGGAGAGACCAGGTGGGAGAGGTGCAGAAAACGTGGGTGTCGCTCATGGTTGCGGCGGCGCCGCCCTTCCTGGTTACCTTAAGGGAGAGGTTCCTGATCTTGTAGGCGTCGCCGGTCTCGTCGATGATGGCGATGGTGTTGGCGTTGCCGAGGGTGGGGAAAGCTTTGGAAGGGATCTGGAGGGTGACGGTCTGCCAGGTGCTGATGGGAGGCTGGCTGGGAGGAATGAGGCCTACGGGGACTTCGTTGACGGTTAGGACCTTGTTGGTGTAAGCGCCGCCGTTGACGTCGAAGATGTCGAATTGGATCTGGGCGTCCTCAACGTCGGAGAAAAGCTCCTTGGGGGCGGTCTGAAGCTGTAAGTTGTCGACGATCTCGGTGGTCTCTTTCAGGATGGTCTGGGAGACCGGGGAGGGCAGCTCAAAGCTGTTGGCGTTCTGGCCGCGGGCGAGCTTGTGGATCAATTGCAGCTCAAGGGGCTTCAGGGTGTAGGCGGACCTGAGCTGGATGCCCATGGTTGTGACGGAGCGCCTGGAACCTTTGATGGCGCCGGCCAGCTTGTGGTGGCCCTTGCCGAGGGTGACGTAGGCAACCTGCCACTTGCTCTTGGGGAAGGTGGTGATGGTGGCTTTCACAGGGAGGCCGTTGTCGAGAAGCTCCATGCTGGCGGCGGGGTCGTTGATGGTCCAGACCAGCGTGGACTGGGCGGCGTCGGGGATGTTGATGTCAAAACTGAAGGTGTTGCCTTCCGTCTGGAAGTCTTTCGTGATGCTGACACGTCTGACATCGTACTCGCCGGGTCTGCTCCCCCGCCAGAGTTTCTTGGAGATCTCCTTCATATCGTGGAGGCCCAAAAATTTCTGGATGTTGAAGGGAGAATAGACGTAGATGGGGTTGGGATCGCTGCCCTCGGGGTGGATGACGAAGCGGGCGGAGCTGCCGGTGACGTTCTGCCTCTCGTAGCGGACGTTGATAAGGGTGGGATACTTGAAGTCTTCAAGCTCCGCGGATTCGACTATGAGGACGCTCTCCGCGGGAATGTTTATCCTTTGGTAGATCTTCGTTTCAAGGACCGCATGGTAAGGGTAAGAGACGCGGTAATAGGTGGAGTCGATGCCCAGCTCTTTCAGGGTTATGCTGCGGTCCTTGAAGGCGGGGTTCCTTAAGGAAATGTAAACGCGGCCCTTGGAGTCCCTGCCCCGGAAGCCGTAGAGCTCGTCTTTCCTGGGATCGCCCAGGATCATCTCGGAATGGAGTATGTAGTCTTGGTGATCCTCGGCCCAGTGCAGTCCCCTGCC
Source organism: bacterium (assembly GCA_017649705.1). Lineage (GTDB taxonomy): Bacteria > Auribacterota > UBA3054 > UBA3054 > UBA3054 > UBA3054. Next base: position 3,358 of record JAGCGH010000123.1, on the reverse strand, counting down.
CAGGATCTCGTATTTTTTCTCGTTGAGCTCGTGGGGGTGGACGTAGAGTTCCCTGAGGGCGGTGCCGCGGCCCAGATAGTTCATGACATAGTCAGCCCACTGGTAGTCGTCCATCCAGGGACCGGCGGTGTCCAGAAGACCGTTTATGATGCCGTGCGTCATGAAGGCGTAGAGGGGGAAGAATTCCTTTTCCTCCACCTGCATCTGGTAAAGGAAGCCGTCCCTGGCGCGCATTTCGCCCTGGGCGCGGCTCGTTACGGGGCGGGTCAGGTCGTAGTCCTTGTCTTTGCCCCCCATCCAGAGGATGTGGGCGTATTTGAGCCACCAGGGGCTGTGGTTGATGCCGGTGGTGATGCTCTGGTGCAATTCCGGAACCAGGCCGCGCTCGAATTCGAGCATTTCCGCGGTCTTTTTCATGTTGGCTTCCGTGGACTGCTCCTTGGAGTTAAGGTGTCCGTGCTCGGGGTGCGTGCAGACGAAGTAGTTGAAGTCGTGCTTGAAGCACCTGACCTGGTCGTTTACTAATTTCCTTTTAATGGTGTCTTTGAGAGCGGCGTTGTATTTTTCTCCCGAAAGGCAGGCGTAATAGACGTTGGCCATTTCAAATCCCGCCTTCCCCAGGGCGGGAAGGTCGGACATTCTGGAGGAATAAGCCAGCCAGAGGCCCAGGTGGGAATCGTAGGGAGTGATGGCTTCGGAGACTTCCGACAGGCCGCCCGGGAAGAGATCGAGGTTGGTCTGATAGACGGTGCTGGTCTGGAACCAGCCGTCGTCCACCAAGCAGTAGTCTATCCCGGCGCCGAAGGGCCTCAGTCCGTCGCAAAGCTTCAAAAAGGCGCTGACTACGCTCTCGGATCTCAAGGTCTTTTTCCTAAAGTCGCACCAGGTGTTGTAAACGGTGACGAATTTAGGCGGCAGGATGACGCTCCTGATGTATTCGCTCAGGATCTTTCTGGCGCCCGCCTGTCCCCCGCCGACTATGACGGAGTCGAAAGTATATTTGCCGCCTTTTGTAAGGAAGGCGGAAGGATGTTCTTTCAGGATTATAGCGTTGCCTTTGATCTGGGACTCGAACCAGGGGGCCTCGCCGGAAACGAACCACTTGTCGTCGAAGAAGACAGGCAGCCCCAATCCGCCGCCGCTAAGCTTGCCGCTGCCGATCCAGTTGCCCAGGACCGCATCTTCCAGAACGATCTCGTCGTCGCTGAAACTGTCCACCGTCAAAGTACGGTGGATGCAGGGAGATTTGGAGTCGCAGGAGTATTCCACTGTCAGGGCGAGCTTCAGCGGCGAATAGTAGAAAACGAAAGCCTGGCTGCCGCTTTCCTTGATGTACTGGACGGGAACGCATTTGTCCGGGGTGATGGTCTGGAAGGCTTTGAGAGCGTATAGGGTTTCGTTGTTCCTGGTGGTCCAGCCCAGGTCTTTTTTAAAGCCGGCTCTCAGGGAGAACTCCTCCCCGCTCAGGGGGAGCTTCTCGCCGCTTTTGCGGTCCGTCAGCTGATTGCTTCTCAATGTCCCGTCGGTGACTTCCAGCTCCCATTCCAGGGCCTTGTTGCCAACGAGGTAGATGCCCTCCTTGATGTCGCGGACTTTGTCCTTGCCGACGAGCCAGGAAAGCAGTACGGCGGCTGGGATCAGCCAGATGAAAAGCAGTATCAGAAAACGGATATGGCGCATATGAAATTCAAATTATTTTTTCTTGATAAGGGAGATGTTTTTCAAAAGGGCCTGGCAGGCGTTGGTGGTGTAGCCGGTGTGGAAGAAAAGCGTGGCCGGTCCGCTGACGCTGTTTGTGAAAACAAGCGTCTTTTCTTCCCAGCCCTTGGTGTTGTAGGTGAAGAGGAGCTGCTTTTCCTTCTGCCCCTCGGCGAAAAGGGCCGCCCGGGCGCCGAAGAAGGCCTTGGGCTTGTCGTCCTGGCTTTTGGCGGTGGCGGAGAATCTGTAGACCGCTCCGGAAGTAAGGTTGACCGCCTGGCAGAGGCCTATGAGCTTGCCGCCCGGCTGACCTTTCACGAGAATGTACGGCTCCCCCTGGTCCGCGACGCGGATAACGGAGTTGCTGGCCTCCTCGCCTTTGACGTGCCAATAGCTCCAGCCTTTGAATTCGTCCTTGAAGCTGCCGTTGGCAGCGCATTCGTTGCGCAGGGGGTAGCTGTCCTCAGGGATGAAGCGGATCTCTTTAACTTCGCACTTGGCCTGGGGCTTGGTGTAGCCGGTGTGGAAGAAAAGCGTGGCCTGTCCGGTGAAGTAGTTGGTGAATATGAGGCTCTTTTCCTGCCATTCGGGATCCTTGTAAAGCCAGACTATCTCTTTCTCTTTCTGAAGGGGGGCGTTGAAAGCCAATCTCGCGCCCATGAACTCCTTTTTGCCGGGATTGAAATCCAGCGAGCGGACCTGGGCGCTGACCTGATAGACCGCGCCGGATACTACCCTGACGGTCTGGGCTACGCCCATGAGGGTGTTGGACTGGCCGTCTATGGTGAGGGTGTTGTCCTTGGCGGCGAAGAACTTTCCGCCCTTCTCCTCCGTGGTCCTCCAGTAGCGCCAGCCGTCCAAGCCTTTTTGGAAATCGCTGTTTCTGACGATGTTCTTGATGATCGGGAAATCCTCGAAGATCGACTTGGACTTTTCAGGATCGGAGGGAGCCGCGGCGGCAGTTTCCTGCTTGGGCTCTTTAGGCTCGGCGGGAGCCGCGGCGGTAGTTTCCTGCTTGGTCTCCTCCTTGGCGGCGGTCTCTGACCCTTCCTTCGGCTGAGGCTTGGACTGAGCCTCCTCCTTCGGCTGGGGCTTGGTCGGGGGCTGCTCTTTTTTCGCGGCGGCAGTCTGCTCGGGCTCCACGGGCTTCTCCTCTTCGGGAACGGCCTGCTTTTCCTGGGCTTGCTTCTCCTTCGCTGCGGCCTTCTCGGCCTCCGCCTTATTGGCCTGGACGGCGGCTTCCGCCTGGGCTATGACTTTCTTCATCCTGGCGTTCTCGTCGCCGGAGGCGCGGTAGTAAATGAAGCCTATGATGGCGGCGGTGGTCAGCGCGGCCAGGAGAGCGTGGGTCTTTATGGTCATAAATTTAAAATTTACTTATGTTGGGCAAGAATGGATTCTTTTTTCGCCAGCTCCAGGTCGGCTTCCGTCATCATCTTGGCGAGAGCCTTGAAGGTGGTCTTGGGTTCCCAGTTGAGGATCTTGCGGGCTTTGGTGCTGTCGCCCAGAAGGAGATCCACTTCCGCGGGGCGGAAGTAGCGGGGGTCGATCTCAACGTACTTGTGCCAGTCAAGATCCAGGCAGCCGAAGACTTCGTCCAGGAAGTCCCTGACGGAGTGGGTCTCGCCGGTGGCGATGACGTAGTCGTCCGGCTTGTCCT
>JAGCGH010000016.1 GCA_017649705.1 bacterium | reverse complement strand
GCTATACCGCTGAGAACATCACGGTACTGGAAGGTCTGGAGGCTGTAAGAAAGCGTCCGGCCATGTACATCGGAGATACGGGTGAGCGCGGACTGCATCACCTGGTCTACGAGGTTGTGGATAACTCAATCGACGAAGCTTTGGCGGGCTTCTGCAAGAAGATCACGGTGACGATCCATACGGACAATTCCGTGACGGTGGAAGACGATGGCCGAGGCATCCCTGTCGATATGCATCCTAAGATGCATAAGCCCGCGGCGGAAGTTGTGCTGACTGTGCTGCACGCCGGCGGAAAATTCGACAAGCAGAACTACAAAGTGTCCGGCGGTCTGCACGGCGTGGGCGTAAGCTGCGTCAACGCGCTGTCCGACTGGATGGACGCTGAGATCCGTCGTGACGGGAAGGTCTACCACATAAGCTTCGAAAGAGGCAAAGTAAAAAATCCTCTGACCGAGATCGGAAAGACGAAAGGAAGAGGCACGACCATCACCTTCCATCCGGACTCCGAGATCTTCGAGACGACAGTCTACCGCTTCAACATCCTTGCCCAGCGTTTGAGGGAGCTGGCCTTCCTTAACAAGGGCATAGAGATCACCCTGATCGATGAAAGAGAAAGCCCCGTTAGGAAAGAGACCTTCAAGTACGAGGGCGGCATCGTTTCCTTCGTGGAATTTTTGAACAAGAACAAGACGCCCATCCACGAGCAGGTCATTTACTTCAACCGCGAAAAGGACGACGTGTCGGCGGAAGTGGCCCTGCAGTTCAACGAGAGCTACCAGGAGATGATCTACTCCTTTGCCAATAACATCAATACCGTGGAAGGCGGAACGCACCTTGTAGGCTTCAGGGCAGCTTTGACGAGATCTTTGAACAACTATGTCAAACAGGCTCTGACCAGCGGCAAGAACAAACAGCAGACTTCTATAACCGGCGAGGACGTCAGCGAAGGTCTGTGCGCGGTGGTCTCCGTCAAGGTCATGGAGCCCCAGTTCGAAGGTCAGACGAAAACGAAACTTGGCAACAGCGAAGTTAAGGGTATCGTCGAGTCCATCGTCAACGACGGCCTGGGAATCTTCCTGGAAGAGAATCCGACGGTTGCCAGGAAGATCGTAGAGAAGGCCATTAACGCGGCTAGGGCGCGCGACGCGGCCCGTAGAGCCCGCGAGCTGACTCGTCGTAAGGGTGCCCTTGATTCAGCGGCCTTACCGGGCAAATTAGCGGACTGCTCCGAACACGATCCGGCCATGTGCGAGATGTACCTGGTGGAGGGCGACTCCGCAGGAGGCAGTGCCAAGCAGGGCAGGGACAGGCGTTTCCAGGCGATTCTGCCTCTTAGGGGCAAAATTTTGAACGTGGAAAAAGCCAGGGAAGATCATGTACTTAGCAGCGACGTCATCAAGCAGATAATAACCGCCATCGGAACGGGCATCGGCAAGACGGAATTCGACATCAGCAAAGCCCGCTACCACAAGATCGTTATCATGACCGATGCGGACGTGGACGGCGCGCACATCAGAACGCTGCTTCTGACCTTCTTCTACCGTCAGATGCCCCAGCTTCTGGAAAACGGCTATATCTATATCGCGCAGCCGCCCCTTTACAAGGTCTCACGCAAGAAAAAAGAGCGCTATCTCAACACCGAGGATGAAATGAACGCCTTCCTCCTTGACCTGGGCATAGAAGAGGCTCAGTGCACCGTAGAGGGCAACAAGAATCCCATGCAGGCGCAGCAGCTCCGTGAGCTCCTTGACAATCTGGTGAAGATCGAGCAGCTTCTGGCGGCTCTGGAAAGGAAGAGCGTCGACATCAGGGAGTACCTGAAGGTCGCGGAAGAGAAGGGCAAGCTCCCGGTTTACCGCGCCAAGGTCGACAGGGACGTCTATTACCTCACGTCGGAAGAAGAGCTGATCGCCCTGAAGGAAAAATTCGACAAGCCTACTGAGGCTCCCGAAGAAGGCGCCGCCGAGGGCGAAGTCATCGTGGACGACACTTCGATGGTCGACACCTTCGAACTGTACGAGTCCCACATGCTGGCGAAGTACGCGGAAGAGCTTAAGAGCCGCAGGCTGAAGATCACCCAGTGGTTCAGCGCGGACTACGAGCTGACGGACGCCGAGAAAGAGCTGGCCAGGAACCCCAAGGACGGCGGAGAGCCTACGGTTCTGCCTTTGGGCACTTTGACGACCTCCGACGCCTCCCAGAAGTTCTACTCCCTGGGCGAGCTTTTGAAGAAAGTGCGCGACAACGGCCGCAAGGGTCTGCAGATACAGCGCTACAAAGGCTTGGGCGAAATGAACCCCGAGCAGCTCTGGGACACCACCATGGATCCGGCCCGCAGACTGCTTCTGAAAGCGAAAGTCGAAGACGCGGTGGAAGCCGACGGAGTATTTTCCATCCTGATGGGCGAGGACGTCGACAAGCGCCGCGCCTTCATCGAGGAGAACGCCAAGTTCGTGACCAATCTTGATATCTAAAGGATAGACATATATGGATCAGAATCTTTACACAAGCACTGAAAAAGTCCAGCCGGTCTCCGTATCGGCCGAGATGAAAAAATCCTTCATCGAT
>JAGCGH010000122.1 GCA_017649705.1 bacterium | reverse complement strand
CGCTGCGCTCGTAAAGCGCCTTCCCCATGCCGGGGAACTGGGAGCCTTGTCCGGGAAAAACATATGCTTTGCTCATACGATTCAGTACGAAAAACTAATATCGTACAAATATAGGTAAAAAAAGATGAATTACCTATGCAAATTCCGAACGAAGTCCTTGAAAAAGACAAGTCCGTCCGCCCGCCCGCAAGTAAGACGAAAACCGTCCGGTCACCCCGTCCGGTCGTTCCGGTTTTCCCGGTTCCGTTCCCCGATTTCCGTCATTCCGGGTTGCCCCGGAATCTCCCCCTCCTGTAAATGTGCAAAACACCCCTGTTTCACACATATTTTCCCATTTGAGGTCAATAAATGTGCGAAATCCCGGTGAATCGCACATATTTCCGACCGATAGTCCGCCTGTGTCTGATGTCGTCGCGATCGCCTAATCGATACAGAGAGTATCGGAAGCAAAGAAAGGGAGTATGGCTGATTTGATTTCAGAGGTGTTGCGCCGTCGAATGGAAATAATTGACTATCATTGATTTGTAAGTTATTGCCTTGTTGCTATTTGCAAGCCATTTTTCTATAATTCATTGGTTCTCATATACTTCCATTCGACGCAATCTTGATTTGTGGCGGTGTTGATTGGCGTGAGAAATCTCGGGAAGGTCCGGAGGACCACCGATTAATGAAAAAAGGGAGTGAATGAAAAAAGGGAACTGGCCATCAAGCCAGTTCCCTGTAGGGACGATCGGATTCGAACCGATGACCTCTTCAATGTGACTGAAGCGCTCTAAACCAGCTGAGCTACGCCCCTGTCTGCCTAAACAGGATTGCAAAGATGAGGCTTTTTCCGGAATTATGCAAGGAAATAGCCGAAAAAGTTTCTATTGCGCCTCGATATAGGCTTTGTTGGCCCCGAGTCCGGCTCCCTTGTAGAGGCCGAAGACGGCGCGGTCTTTCGTGGAGGCGGGGGAGAGAACGTAGAACTTCCTGCCGTTGACGCCGGTCGCCGTAGTTCTTCCTTTCAGGATGTTGCCGGTGACGGACACCGGGTCCATTGCGCTGCTCTCGAAAGTGACCGAGGCGGCGTCGGAACGGACGATGACGCCGGTGTTCGCCGGAATCACGCTTCCCGCCGGAATCTCCTGCAGCTTGGCGTAGCCCGCGACCAGTTCCGTCACGTAGTAGACCTTGGCGTTGGAAGGAACTTTGGCGTTGAAGCCCAGGTACATCGAGGCCCAACCCTGGGAGGGGATGTTCAGCTGATAGGACTGGTTGTACACGAGGGTGATGTCGTCCAGGTACATGTGGTCGTTGGTGCCGCCCTTGCCGGCATTGGCGTTGGTTGTGGCGGTCAGGAGGATGTACTTGGGCTCCGCTCCGTTATTCGTGTATTTGAACGGGATCGAGATTCTCTTCCACTGGCCGTTCGTTTTGGCGATCGTCTGGTTGATCGCCTTCGCCACGACATACTTGGAGTCGGATGTGGAAGACTCCGTCGCACCGTCGATATAGTCGAAATCGCTGTGGATGGTGGCGCTGATCTTCGCGTACGGATTGGACGTGTCAGTTCCGTCGGGGGTGAACTTCACCCAGGCCACCAGGGAGTCGGGCTTGCCGGTGAAGGGCATCGCGCACGGGTTCTTGAAACCGTTCAGCGTGTTGGAGCCGTCCCGGTCGGAATAGTTGTAGTTGTTGTCGCCGTCGGCGCTGGTGGAGCCGGCGTGGACGCGTCCGGTCGTCAGGTTGCCCTGCGCGTTGGCCTTGACGGAGAAGAACAGGATCTTGACTTCCACCAGGCGGGACCAGATGTGGCAGGAATACTGTCCGGCCGATCCCGGACGCGTGTCCGTGGAGCGCTGGACCTGGCGGTTGGAGGAATCGTAGCCATAGGAGGCGTAGGCCCCGTCGGCCGTCTGGAAGGAGTTGAAATAGTTGGGCAGATTCACCCCGTCGAAGGTCCAGGTTTCAAAATCTCCGTTGGTGATCTGCGGGCGGCTCTGCGCCTGCGCGGCCCCGGAGAGGAGGACCGCAGCCACGAGGATTGCGATGGTCTTTCTCATAGGGCTCAGAGCTGTTTTTCGGCCGGGTCGGCGATGAGGGCTGCGTCATGGAACGTCAGCGAGGAGCCCGCCTGACCGAGGTTTTTGATCCGGCCGGCCTCATAGGCCTTTCCGGAAGTGAAAGTCGTGTTGATGAAGGCGACCTTTCCGTCGGCCCGGGTCAGGGCCATCTGGAGCAGTTTGCTGGTGGAGGGGAGTACGGAGATGAGGATCTCGCCCGAGAGGGCCGACGTCCCGGCCACTTCCGCCCGCTTTTCCAGATAGGAGGCCGGGTCTTCGGAAGCGATGCTGAAATCGGAGCCCACCGTGAACGGGCCGGTCACCCGGTCGTCCCGGACGACTTCGATTTTCCGGACGCCCAGGCTGGCGGGAACGTTCATCCGGAGCAGGGCGCAGACGTTCTTGAACGAGAAACCGTCGTTCTCGTTGCCGGTACCCACCATCACGGCGTCGGCGATCTTGCCGGACTGGCTTTGGGGCAGCGTGAGGCTGAGGCCGGCGTCGTCCAGGACGGCGTTCGCGTCATAGGGGAAGAAAGCGGTGGTCAGGCGGGACTGTTCGGGTTTTTCACCGGAGAAGGTCGTGCTGGCGGAACCGCCGGTTTGGGCGGTGAAAGGAGGGCAAAGGACTCTGTCGGCGGTGAATACGCCGATCTGGTCGCCTTTGGTCCAGACAGGGAGATTCCCGTCCAGGGAGACTCTGGTCTCCGGAACCGTCGCCTTGACCGTCACGGGAACGAATTTGCCCGTGGCGGGGGCGGGATCGGCCATATCGGCCTCTTTCTGGCAGGAGATTGCGGTGAAAACGGCCGCAATGCATCCGAGGGCAAGCAGCTTCTTCATCATCCGTTGAAAATGTTTTCGTCGTCCTCGTCGTAGCCGGACAGGCTTCCGCCCGTTCCTTCCACGCCGCTGAGACAAAAGGTCGTCTCCATGGAAAGGTCGACGGCCCACAGTTCAGGTTTCGTATATTCTTTTTTCATGGCAGCCCTTGTAAAAAAGGACTGCAAAGATATAATAAAATTCTTTAATAACCAAGAAAGCCCGCTTCTATCGTACTACGATGGCGTTCGGAACGACCCGCTGGCCTTCGTGGTCGAAGCGCTTGTTGTCACTGGGGTGGCTGATTACGCCGGCGGGAAGGACCCAGAGCGTGGAGGATCCGCCGCCGTCCAGATTGAGCGCTTCGACGAGGCCGAGCCTTTCGGCCAGGACGGTAAGTTCCGCGATGGTCATGCCTTCCGCTTCGCCGGGGAAGCGGCCGTCCACGACGACCATCCAGACGCCGCCGTCGGCGTCCTTGCCGATGACCGAGCGCGGATGACGCTTGTCGTAGAACGACTTCCAGCCGTCTCTGTCAGGACCGTACGCAAGGGAGTTCCCTTCGTCGACGAGGACGGGACCGGCGGCGAGGACTTCCCAGTCCTGCTCGAAGACATCCGTGGTGTCGCACGCCTCGATCCGGAAGTCCTCCGGATTCAGGATGACCGCTCCGTTGGTGCGGAAAAGCTCCTCCGGCGTGGTGACGCCCGTGATGAATCCGTCGTCCTTGACAAAGGTGACGTGCGTGAGGCTGTCCATGTTGAAATAACTGCCGTTGATGCCGGCGAAAGCCTCATACTTCAGGCAGAGGGCGCTGGTGCTGTCGGCCTGTTCCCGCTCCGCGGTGACGACGGTGGTCTGGAAGGCGTCCGGATTGTAGCGCACAAAGGAGATGAACTGGCCTTCAGCAGTCAGGGTGCCGTAAAAGCCGTCGGCCTTCGCGGCCTTTCGGACCGTGAGTTCGCCGCCGGTCCGGATGTCAAACACCTTTTCGACCCCTTCGGGAATGTGGTTCGCCGGCCGGCTGCAGGCGGTGAGGAACGCAAGGGCGGCAAAGGCCCATATGGCACAGGTACGCATCATCGTTCTGGATCTTTTCGCTTATGTTGCAAAAATACGAAACTTCGCGGGAAATTGCCTATTTTTGTGCGGAAGAAACGCTTATGAGACACTGGATGATTTTGACGGCCTTGGCGGCCGGGCTGGCGGTCCTGGCTTCCTGCGCCCCCCGCGGGCGGATTCCGGACGCGCCGGACTATGATTCGCCCGCTTCGTGGTATGTGACCGACCGCGGAGCTGATGTGGACATCTTCTACATCAGTTCCACGGAAACCTTCGATTCTACGGTAGGCCGCCGGGTGTACCACCACGCCCAGGCTGCGGACTCCGCGGCCTGCCCCGGCATGCGCGGCGAAATGGAGGGCGTGGACCGGATCATGGCCGGCGACCTGAACTTCTATTCGCCCTTCTATCGGCAGATGTCAATGGAAACATACCTCGATACGACGCTGATTTCCAGCCGTTTCCCGGTGGGTATGGACGATGTCCGCCGGGCCTTCCGGCATTATGTCGACGAGTTCTCCGAAGGCCGTCCCTTCGTCCTGGCCGGTTTCAGCCAGGGCGGCGAAGTCCTTGTGGAACTGCTGAAGGAACTGCCGGACAGCCTGCAGGACCGCCTCGTCGCGGCCTATGTCCTCGGATGGAAGATCACCCCGGACGATCTGGCCGCATCGCCCGCCATCCGGCCCGCCCGGAGTTCCGATGACATCGGCGTCACCATCTGCTACAACTCCGTCGATTCACCCGAGAACGCCAGCTTCGTGAGCAGCGGCAACACCGTCGCCATCAACCCGGTGAACTGGTGCACGGACGCCACGCCGGCGGTGCTGTTCGATTCCCTGACCGTCACGCTGGACCCGGAGACCAAGCTCCTCCTGGTGGACGGCTTCGAAGGCACCGGCTATGCCTGGAAACCCTATTTCAAGGACGGCTGCTACCACACCTTCGAAATCCGCTGGTACGGGGAATCCCTGCGGGAGAACATCGCTTTGCGGTGCGAGGCATACCGGACAGCGCAAGGGGATTGACAGGACGGCGTGACTGCCCATCAGCAGAAAAACGGAAAACTTTGCTTGCAAACACCAAAAAATTGTTAAATTTGCAGTCCCTTTACCGGGATGCCCCTGTAGTTTAAAGGATAGAATTTCAGATTCCGGTTCTGACGGTCCCGGTTCGATTCCGAGCGGGGGTACACGGAAGGCTCGTAAGTGATTACGGGCCTTCTTTTTTTAGCGGGCTGTCCGCGTTTACAATCCCAGCGTGCTGTAGGACCGTTTTTTTTGCAAACGCGGCAAGGAAATCGGCGAAATCGGCCCAAAACGTTGCCGCGTTTACAGAAAATCGGCCTCAGAGGGCAGTGCAGGTGTAAACGCGGATTAAGCTACAAGATTCACAAGATGATCTCTGTCAATATTCCCAGGCTCAAGGCTTCATCTGCCGTCAAGAACCAGTCTTTCTTGTTGTTAAGGACATAATTGAGCTGCTCTTCTGAGACCTTGGTTTTATCTTGGATGATCTTGAAGAGCATTCTATTGATCCGGCTGACTTCTGCCAGGGTATCTTCCATTTCACGACCCGACCCTATGGTAAGACCTTGAACCTGGTGAATCATGAACGTTGTGTTCTTATAAGCCTTACGAACATTGGCTCCTAAAGCGACAATCACACCCATCGACATAATCTTTCCGGTACAGATTACTTCCAGGGGTGTACTTGATGCTGCAATTACATCATGAAGCGCTATACCATCATAACAGGTTCCTCCCTGGGTGGAAAGAAATAGTTCTATTGGGTTAAGCCGGACGGGGAACGGTTCCTGCCCATTGTCTATTGCCCACTGATTACATTTATTGATGTAGTCTCTGTCTGCGAGGTTGATCTTCACAATGTCTTTGATTGTGTTTTCGACCGTGGTGCTTTTTATTTCGCCAAAGAAGGTAAGAACTT
>JAGCGH010000121.1 GCA_017649705.1 bacterium | reverse complement strand
TTCCGTAGCGGTGCGGGAGAAGATGGGCTGAGAGGGCGTAACGTCGAATTCCTTGGCGGGAGGCAGCGGGCAGGTCTCGATCTTGAAGTTGTCAAGCCTGCCGGAATGCATGATGCGGATGCCGTCCGGCAGATTGCCGCAGCCTTCCACGGAAGCGCTCTTGTAGAGCATACCGTCGTCCCTTATGACTTGGTCGCCGAGCCTGATCTCTTCTATAGACCTGGTGGCGGGAGAAATTATGATACCGCAGTACTGATAGCTGCCAACGGCAAGCTCGCCGACCTTGAAGGTCTGGATGCCGGAGGCGTTGCTGTAGGCCACCTGGCCGTCGCCGTTGGCGTTCAGCTGCAGCTCGACGATCTCAACGTCGTAGTTCTTACCGCTGCTTCCAAGGGCGTGCAGCTTGACAAAAAAGGGATTAGAGGAGCTCTCGGGTACGGAAGCCCAGAAAGAGACTTGGAGTTTCGCGTTGCCCGGGCACAGTTCGGAAATGTCGAAACTGGTCTGATGGTTGGTGCCGTACTGGGAGTCGGAGTCGTCGCAGTAAAGGAACTGGTCTCCGCTTTTGGCGGCCGCCGTGTTGTTGGAAACGGCCACGATGCCGCCGCCGCCCCACCAGCTTTTTACCCAGTTGTTCTGGCCTTCAACGTCGCCCGGCACATAGCCTTCGCTCGTTTCAAAATCGATCGTGAAGATCGTGTTGGTCTCCCCGGCCAAAACGGTCACAACGCCGAGAACAAACAATAACAGTAATTTTTTCATAACTTATCTCAGTTGGTTAATTTGTTAAGGTTTAGAACAGATAAATAGGATGCGAATCGGGATTCTTGCCGAAGAGCGTGACGTCGTCGATCTTTTTGATGACCGGCCCCTTGAGGAGCGCGTAGAGCAGACGCTCGACGCCCACGCCGCCGCCGAAAGTCGAGGGGAAGAGATCTGATCCGTCTTCGCCCTTCATGGCCGCCGCGGCCAAGAACGGCGCATAGCCGCTCAGTTCCTCGACGTTGGTTATTTCGCCGTTGCGGTCGAAAGCGGGACGCGTCATTATGATCTTGTTGTCCACGAGGCGCTCGATTATCGGCTCATAGAGCCATTCCCTGATGGCGCCGGACAAAACTTCCAAGGCTCCGCCCATGCCGCCTTCGGCAAGCTGGCTCTGCGCGCAGAGGTCGTAGTTGTAGATGTCCCTGGAAGGTACGTCCTCCAGCGGCCTTTTCGTGCCGTCCTTTCTGAGGTAGGGGTAGACCAGGTCGTAGTTTTCGCGCATGATGCCCTTGATCCAGAAGAACTGGCTTTTCGCGGAGTCTCCCAATTCCTTTTCCGAAGCGTCCCCCACTTCGTCCCTGAAGAAGGCCGGGAACGGTTTTTCAGGCACCGTAAGCGTTACGCCCAATGCCTTGAGATCATCCGCGTTCTTTTCGATGAGGGCTTTCACGGTAAAGATGATCATGTCCTCGAAGAAAGCGAGCGCCTTCTGATAATCTTCGGATAGGATGGCTTTGACTTTCTCTTCCTCGTCGAAGTATTCCTCGAGCGTCACGAATTTTTCCCGCCTGAGCTCGACGTCCATCTGGGAAAAGTCGATGAGATAGCGGCCGCGCTGCTCGCCGGTCGGGCTCTCGAGCTCAAGCCTTATGTTCGGGGAATCAATATATACGCCCTTCAGAAGGGGGTTGGTGCAGGCCAGGAACTTCGAGTAGATCATCGAGTGCGTGGTCTTGTAAGGCTGGCCTTTGTAGCGGATGGTCGGAGAATACTCGATGTCGTGGGCCAGAGGGTCCGTCACCGGAGAAAGGGAGACCCGCTCCAGGTTCAGCAGACCGTTGTCGCTGAGGAAATTCTGCATTGCCTGGACCATGGTCGTCCTGATCTTCAAAACATGGAAGATGCTTTCGCTCCTCCATTTTTCCATGTACTGCTTTCTGGTGAAAGCCTTGAGCCCGCTGCCCGACTGCTTGAGCGCCGCGTGAAAACGCGCCAGACTGGCGCCGATCTCGTCTCGTTCCTGCATATGCTTGCGTTTTTTCCTAGATTGTTAAAGAGATAGGAAAAAATTTTACCAAAATTGCGCCTTTTTGTGGGACAGGCAAAAAAAGAGGCGCTTTCGCGCCTCCTGTCAGCGGTTGTTCATTTTTTCGTTCAGCTTGTTCAGGGCCTGGTTCTTGGAGACAAGATTGTCCTCCATTCTGAACCCGCCGCCGGGACCACCGCGCCTTCCGCCCCTGCCTCCGCGTCCGCCGGGGCCGCCGCCGCCGAAGCCGTCAAAAGCCATGACCATGTCGTCATTGCTGCTTTCAAGATCTTTCATGATGCTGCGGGCGGTGGCGTAGTCGCCTTCCTCGATGGCCTTGTTGGCAAGAGAGTACTGAAGGCCCGTGACGTTGCGCACGCCCCACTCGTTGACCGCCTCGGTCCCCTTGCTGGACGCCATCAAGTCTTTGTAAGTGCTAAGCGCGTCCTGGTAATTG
>JAGCGH010000120.1 GCA_017649705.1 bacterium | reverse complement strand
TCTCTACCAGATGATGGACGGCTCCTATCGTCCGCCGCTGGATGGCGTCAGCTGGTCCCTGAACGAATGGATCCCCATCTCCTATACCCTGGACTTCCGTTCCAACAGCGGCGTGACAGTCCAGATTGGCGACGACGAGGCTGACATCAACACCTTGGAACTCTACGGCAACTACAAGAAGCTGGAAGGCTTCTCCTTCTGCACGGACGGTTCCGGCAACGAATTCGACTCCCTCTTCTATTTCGACGACTTCAAGATGGAAGTTCTCGACAGGCCGGCCGATCCCAAGCTCTTCCTGACCAAGGACAGAGTGGTGGTGGGCTTCGACGCCGAGACCGGCGCTTTGGCCATCCAGAACTCCGGCGCCGGCAGCTACGAATGGACCGCCTCCTTCCCGGATGATCCCTCCTGGCTGGAAATGGTCACCGAGCACGGCACCTGCGAAAAAGAAGACGAGATCCGCTTCAAGATCTTAAGAGACGAGATGGGGTCTGACTACTACCGCACCATCATGCACATCGACGCCGGCGAGGCCGGTGAAGCCGATGTCATCATCTGCGTCTGCTCCGGCTCTGTCTTCTACAAGGAAGACTTCGAGGAACCCTACATGCAGGTCGGCGATCTGCAGAACCAGGACGGCTGGTGCGTCAGGAACGGCGGCTACTGCCGCGACGTCAACAGCGCCTACGTCACCAACGGTCTGCCCTTCACGGACAACGCCTGCATGCACACGGTGGTCTCCAAGGGCATCGACGGCACTACCAAGGACTACGTCGACACCTGCCCGAGAGACGCCAGAGTGAAGATCTCCATGGACGTTTACTGGGATAGCGCTTCTCCCTGCGACGCCGTGTATCTGGCCTGCCCGGCCCGCCACAAACCCATGACTCTTAAGATCGAGAACAAGGGCGACGGCACCTTCGGCGTCAGAGGTATGCAGGATGACAGCTACAAAGTGATGGTGGGCAAGACCTGGTCCATGGACGAATGGGTGCACATCAGCTACTCTATGGACTTCAGGACCCAGACCGGCGTCGAACTGACCATCGGCGACGATGTTGAATCCATCACCCAGGTGGAACTCTACGGCACCTACCACACCTACGAAGGCTTCTCCTTCTGCACGGACGGCGACGACGAAATGGATTCGCTCTTCTACTTCGACAATCTGATGTTCGAAATAGTGCCCAAAGAAGACAAGCCGCATCCCGTCATGCCCGGCGCCACGGCCGTTTCCACGGATGACAGCGCCACGACCAAGGTCTTGAACTACGGCACGCCTTACGACTTCTCCATCAGCGTGATCGACATGCCCGAGAACGTGAGCGTTTCTCCCGTCGCCGGACGCACCGAAGACAGCACTGAGCTGACCTTCACGGTCAACCGCACCGGTCTGAGCGACAGCTTCTACCGCACCAGGATCCGCATGGCCTACACCGACGGCACCATGGAAGGCGCCCTGACGTCTCTGGTGACCTTCGCGGTGGGCGGCTGGTACTACGGCGCCGACTTCCTCGGCCCCTGGTTCAGCTACGGACCGCTGAACGGCCAGGAAAGCTGGACCGCCAATTCCTCCGATGTTGAGGTCATCGAGCTTGCCGGCGAGAACGCCGTCAAGTATCCCTTCGCCTGCTCCACCGAGGTGGAAGCCAAGGTGCCCGTGGACGGCATCTTCACCTTCAGCGCCCGCGTGTACTCTGAAGAGCTGGCCGACGACTCCTACTTCCGCATCGGAACCGTGGACGGCGCCGGCTACTATCCGATGTACATCAGCAGGGAAGGTGATCCCAGGGAACTGCAGTTCGGCTACTTCCAGGGCAATACCTGGACGCCCATTGCCACCGCGCCCTTCGGCGAATGGGTGGACTTCAGCTTCACCATGGACACCGATCCCAACGTGGCTTGCGTCAAAGAGATCACCTTCGGCGATTTCGTGACCAACTTCATCGACGGCGAACTGCCGCTCAATCCGAGCTACGACGGCCGCCGCATCGAGAAGTTCACCATCAACCTGTACGATGTGGCCAACCCGGCCGGCATGTACCTCTCCAGAGTCGTCGTCAAGGATCCTTCCGTTCCTGAACCGGCGATCTTCGGACTGCTCCTTGCCCTGGCTCTTCTGCTCCGCAAGAAATAAGCGTTAAGCGAAAGCCTGCTGGATCGACCGGCGGCCGGATATCCGGCCGCCGGTCTTTTTTTGCGTTGAAATGTGCTATAATCTCTAATACTTTAAAACAAAATAAGTAGGGGATCATGTCTAGAACTTTACTTCTTTCAGCAATCATGTTTGCGGCGGCGGCTTTCGGCGCCGAGGTCTATTACACCTGCGATTTTGAGGACGGCTTCACGCCGGGCGATCTTCAGGGGCAGAAGAACTGGACCGTCAGGACCACCGACGGCTACTGCCACGAGGACAACGTCGCCACGGTGGGGGACTACCATTCCCGCCAGTGCGCCAAAATCGGCAAAGCCACCGGCTGGAACGGCGTCATCGTTAAAAACATTCCGCCCTCTCCGAACGGAAGCCTTTTGCAGGTTTCTTTCAAAATGTTCTGGCCCACGGATTCCGGCGTTTCTTCGGTGCAGTTAGCCAGCGACTGGTGGAACCGCCCTATCCAGCTCAGCTTAAAATCGAACAATGACGGAACCTTCAGGGTCGGCTCTATCCAGGACAAAGATACCTATGTCCCGGACGATCTCAAGAACGTCTCCTTCGCCATGGGGGAATGGATAGACGTTTCGTATTCCATAGACTTCAGAGCCGGCGTTCTGGACAAGCTTAAATTGGGCGACAAAGAGAGCGACGTGAGCCTTGTCCCGATCAAGGACAGTTCCACGAACCTGAAGAGCTTTTCTGTCGTCACCGACGCCGACGCCAACATCTGCTTCGACGACATCAAGGTCGAATCCATAGACCGCAGCGGCAGCCCGGTATTGGCCATCGGGGCCACCACCCTCTTGGTGCCCAGCAAATCTAATTCCGCGAAATTGTCGCTCTTCAACATGGGCGGCGGGGAACTGACTTACAGGGCTTACTGCGACGAGCAGCCCGAATGGCTGACCATAAAGAATCCGGAAGGAACGTTCACGGAAAGCGCGTCTCTCAACTTCAACTTCGAGCGTTCCATCATGGAGACCAACGTCTATTATGTCAGATTGAACATTGACGGTGGTTCGGCCGGCAGCAAAGTCTGTCTTTTAAAAGTTCAGTCCAAGGGCGCCATCTGCTCGTATACCTTCGATCCGCCCGCTCTGTATCCCGGCGAGATAACCGGCCAGGACGGCTGGGAAGGCATCAGGGACGACGGCTACGGCTATCTTGACAACTGCATGCTGGTGACCAATGTTCCTTACGGCGTGGACGGCCCCTGCGGCTTTGTGAAAAACGCCTACGGCTGGAACAGCTATACCTGTCCCGTGACCTCCGAAAAAGACGCGGTCGTCAAGGTCTCCATGAAGATCAGGAAGGACTCCGAATCCAGCCAGGATTCCTTCTATTTCCGCAACGAATGGTGGAGCTTCCTCTACGAGTTCTGGTTCTGGCGCTACGAGGACGCTTTCTATCTCTACAAATTCAACAGCGGAAAAGTCTACGCCGTCGCCGGGGACTATCCTTTCCCCTTGGACACCTGGCTGGATCTTTCCTTCACCATCGACCTCAGGCTTTATCGGCTGACGGAATTCTCGCTGGGCGATTTCTCGACCAACTTCACGTCGGGCTTCGAACTTCTCACCCAGCATGACAGTACGAACAGGTACGAGAAACTCAACACCCTGGCCTTTGTCTGCGGCAGCGGCGAAGTGACGGACGCCAACCTTCTTGTGGACGACATATTGGTCGTCGAGCTTGAGCGGCCGAAAACGCCCATGCCCCTGCTGGATCCCGTCGTCGCTTTGGATCCCACGCAGGACAGCGCGAGCGTTCCAGTTATGAACGCCGGCGGCAGGGCCTTCAAGTACACCATTTCCGTGCTGGATCTTCCGGATAATCTCGTTCCGGCTCCCGCCACCGGAAGGATCGGCACAAGCGGAAATCTGAATTTTGATCTGCACACCGGCAGCCTGGACGACGGCTTCTACCGCACCAGGGTCGTTTTGGATTACAAAGCCACCTCCGGCAGCGGGGAAGGATCCATAACTTCTCTCTTCACCTTCGCCAAGGGCGGCTGGTATTACGCCACGGAGTTTGAAGGCAACTGGTATCACGAGGGCGATCTTCGCGGCCAGGACACCTGGCTGGCCGGCTCGGAAGGCTCTGAGAAAGCCCCCTCCGTCGCCACGAAGTTTGGTTCTCAATGCGTCGAAATGCCGGACATTGGCTACATCAAGACTTCCTGCTATGTGCCAAGCGAGAGCGCCTTCACCTTCAAGAGCCGCTTCCTTGTGGAATCCGGAGACGACAAAGGCTACGCCAAAGTGTCTTTCATCGACGAAAAGGGTTTCATGCCGTTTTACATCTGCCGCGACAAGGAGCTTCGTCTGGCGACTCTGGGTTATTTCCCGGCCGGCAGCGATACTTTCGAGATGCTGGCCCAGGCTTCCCTGGACAAATGGCAGGATTTCTCCTTCAGCATCGACACGGCTCTGGAAAAGAACGAAGTTTTGAGCCTCACTTTCGGCGAAACTGAAATAGTGTTCCCCGAGAGCACTTTTTTCCTTAACAACGAATACGACCTGTGCGCCGTAAGCAACCTCACCATCAGGGTGTTGAGCGACAGCGAGGAAGAAGAGACGGTCGCGCCCTTCTATTTCGACAACATCGTTGTCCGCGACAACGCCGTGCCGGAGCCTTTGGCAGGCCTCCTCTTAGGGGCGCTCGCGCTTTTGGCTTTGAGAAAAAAATAAAATAAAGGAGTTATTATGAGCAAAAACATCGATTGGGGGAAATTGGGGTTTTCCTACATGAAGACGGACTACCGTTACGTCTCTTACTATAAAGACGGAAAGTGGGACGAAGGGAAACTCGTGACCGACGATTCCATAACCCTTAACGAATGCGCCTGCGTCTTCCAGTACTGCCAGGCCTGCTTCGAAGGCCTCAAGGCCTACACCACCAAGGACGGCAGGATCGTAAGCTTCAGGCCCGACATGAACGCCCAGCGCATGGCGGAGTCCGCCAGGCGTCTTGTGATGCCTCCTTTCCCCGAAGAGCGCTTTATTGAGGCCGTGAGGGCCCTTGTCAAGGCCAACAAGGACTATGTCCCGCCCTTCGGCAGCGGCGCGACCTTGTACATCCGTCCCTTCATGATCGGCTCCAACTCCGTCATCGGCGTGAAGCCGGCGGACGAATTCGAGTTCAGGATGTTCTGCACTCCGGTGGGCCCGTATTTCAAGGGCGGCGCCAAGCCCATAGTGCTCAGAGTCTGCGACTACGACCGCGCGGCCCCCAGGGGCACCGGGCACATCAAGGCCGGGCTCAACTACGCCATGAGTCTTTTCGCCGGCATGGAAGCCCACGCGGAAGGCTTCGCGGAAAACATGTACCTGGATCCCGCCACCAGGACGAAAGTCGAGGAGACGGGCGGCGCCAACTTCATCTTCATTACGAAAGACGGAACGTTCGTCACGCCCAAGTCCGACAGCATCCTGCCTTCCATCACCCGCCGCTCCCTGATGGTCGTGGCTGAAAAATACCTCGGCATGAAGGTCGAGCAGAGGGAAGTTCTGCTCTCCGAAGTTCCCGAGTTCGCGGAATGCGGGCTTTGCGGCACCGCGGCGGTCATCTCCCCGGTGGGCAAGATCGTCGACCACGGCAAAGAGATCTGCTTCCCCAGCGGCATGACGGAGATGGGACCGTGGACCAAGAAACTCTACGATACGCTTACGGGCATCCAGATGGGCGTAATAGATGGTCCCGAGGGCTGGGTCGATACAGTTATCGGGTAAACCTAAAAAGGCGCCTAAAAACGAAAGAGCGGGCTTTTCGGCCCGCTCTTTTGTTTTTGTCCGCGATCACTCAGCTCCGCTTCTTCAGGAAGAGCAGAAGGAGCAGAAGACCGAGTATCGCCGGTTCCGGCAGCGCGGCGTCGCAGAAGACTAAGTTGTCGACGCAGACAAAGGTGGCGGTTGAGGCTTCCTCGTCATAGTTCCAGGCGTACAATTCTATCTGGTCCAGGTCTTTTTCATCGTAAGCCGGATCGAAGACCATTTCGCCGGGGAAGAAGTTTGTGGTGAAATCGTTGACGGAAAGCCAGTTCACGCAGGAGGCGGAAACGTCCATGTCCGCTTCGAAGGAGAGGGTGTTCCACTGATCTAAGGGCGCCTCGGCAAGCTCCTGATACTCTTCCTCCACGCTGGACTTGTGACAGACCACGGCTGCTTGGCGCGCGGGGTCGCACATTATGTAAAGCGGGAAGTTGCCGTCAGAATCGGAGTGCTCTTTCTGGACCTTTTCATTTTTGGCGGTGAAGCGCAGGGCGAAGTTGTGCTCGATGCTCTTTACGTAAAAGCGCAGGGAGGCCCGGTATTTTGTGCCCGCGGCGATCCTGAGCGTCGATACCGCCGTGCCGTCCTCCTGGAAGGAGAGGCACTGCGCGCCGCCCGTCAAAGCGATCTTCGGCGCGGTCTTTCCGCGGGTGGAGGCCTTCCAGGTGTCCTGGCCGTTCAGGTCGCCCAAACTATAAGTGGAGCCCTCAAATTCCGAAGCGTAGAACCAGCCGCCCTTGGCGAAGGTGACAAGGGAAGTCAGGGAGCCGGAATTGGTGCCGTCGCTGGCGGCGTAATCCATCACGACTCTGGAGCGGAAGAAGCCGTCTTCTAATCCGGTTCTGGTAAGCCGCAGCACCAGATTCCCGGAGGAGGAGACGGTGACGGAGGCGGATTTCGGCTTCAGGTTGTCGGGATAGTCGAGAACGCTGAAGGTGGCTTTGAATTTCTTGCTGCCGTTGTTGTAGATCTTGTTGGTTATAGTGGTAAGGTCTTCTCCGAAGGAGAGGGAATTGGACCACTGCGGGATGGCGTAGGGCTCGCGCTCCAGCTGCTCCACTTTAAGGTTGTCAATGAGAAGCATGGCGTCAAGAGTCTCCTCTCCGCCGGAGTTGACGCCGAACTTGGTGTAGTTGGTGGCGGGGGCGGTTCCGCCCGGCCTGTTCCTTATGGGGATGCCGTCCACGTAGTTTGTCACGTAATCGCCCAAAGTGAAAGCGATGAGTTTCGCCGAGCGGTAGTCTACCGTAAAGGAAAGGTCTAGCCAGGTGTCTAAGGGCGCTTCGTAGGAGCCGATGAGCTCCCAGGGCTCGTCGTCGTTCATCTTGTACATGTAGAAGTGGTCTTCGTAGCGCCAGAACCACATGTGCACGGAATTGTTCCAGTAGTCCTGGTGCAGCGTGAAGGAATCCTCGTCGCCGGCGGAGCCCTTGTAGATCTTCATGCTGACTCTGACCACGGCCTGGTTTTCGGCATTGACGTCGCAGGTGTAGCCGTCCCAGCCGTCGCCTCTCTTTATGTAGGCGCAGGCGCCGTCGTAGCCGTAGCTGACGTTTGTCACGAGCATCTCGTTGTAGATCTTGCCGTAGCCGTCGTCGCGCTTTCCGGCCCATCCGCCCTGGCCGGTGATCTCGCCGACTCTCCTGTAGGGCGCTTCGAAGTTCTCGTAGAGAAGCACAGTCCCGGAGGCCGCGCCCAAGGTCAAATATTTCGTGCCCGCCGCGCCGCCGTCGATTTTAAGGACCGCCCGGTAGTAGCCGTCCGTCATGACGTTGCGGTCGAGGGTAGCTTTGATGTCGACTTTGCCGGAGCAGGTGCCGTTGGTGGGGGATACGGAGAGCCACTCGGGGGAATCAACGCAGGTTATGCTGAAATCAAAAGAACCGCTGCCGTTGTTCATTACGGTAAAAGAGCCGGTCTTGGCGGCTTTCCCAAGCGTCAGGGCGTTGGGGGTAACCACCAGTTCCGCCGGGTCGGTGCTGCCTTCTATGATGCCGACGTAAAGGTTGTCCGCGGAGACGTCGCACTCCAGGGCGAAGCGGAAGGGCTTCGGTTTGCTGGCGGTGGTGTATTGGTGGTAGCCCATCATCAAGGTGTCGGTGTTGGTCCAGCAGTTTTCATCAAGCTCGAATTTCACGATGAGCTTGCGGGCCGGGTCCACGGTCAGCTTGTAGGTATGGAAGGTGTCGGCCTTGTATGAGCCCAGGGGCAGGGAATAACTTTTGGCGGTCAGGATGTCGTAGCAATCCAAACTGATGGAGTGCTCGTCGCCGGCATTCCTGGCGACGATGGTGGCCATTTCCTTTTCGTTCTCACAGAGAAACTTCACCCAGTTGTCTCCGCCCTGAGGGCTTAGGAAATCGCCGGACATCACGACGTACTTGCCTTCCAAGCTGTCTGAAAAAGTGAAGGAACGGCCAAGGAAAGGTTTTTTGTCGCCGTCGACTCTCAGGCAGAGGGCCTGGCTCCCGGTTTTTACGATGGAAGCTCTGTTGGTGACGTTGCAGATCGATTGCGGACTGTGGCGGCTGTCCGTAGAGGTCCAGCCTTTCTGCCCGATGATCTTGCCTGGCGCGTAGCCTTCCGATTCCTCAAATCCGATCCTTAGGATCTCGGTGTCGGAAAAGAGGGAGCTGCTGACGGACAAAGCGAAGAGCGCGATAAGGAATTTTTTCATTTTCGTTTCCCAAGTTGGATTAATTTTTTCTGGCTGAAAGGAGGGCGGCCATGGCAAGGATCAGGGTCAGGCAAACCGGTTCCGGAATGTTGGCGTCGCAGATGACGAGGTTGTCAACGTAAACGCCGACATGGTCGTCCTCGACCAGGCAGTAGGCCGAGATGTCAAACTGGTCCAGGGCGGCGCTGTCGTAGGCGGGATTCAAAACCACCTGTCCTTCGAAGAAGTTGGTGGTGTAGTCGTTCAGGGTCAGGGAATCAGCGCAGCACTTTACTATGTCGGTGTCCAGAACGAAGGAGAGCTCGTTCCACTGCTCCACGGGTGCGTCGCACAGCTCGAACACTTCGTCGTCCCCGGCGTTCTTGTAGCCGACTATAGCTTTGTTCTTATCGGGATCGTAGACTACGCAGAAGGGCAGGTTGCCGCCCTTCCCGATCTTGCTGTTGGAAGCGGTGAGATCCATTTCGTAAGGATATTTGTTCTTCTCAAGGTAGAAGCGCAGGCTCGTCCTGTAGGGAGTCTCGGGTGCCACCATAATGGCGGAGGTGGCGCTGGAGTCGTAGGGGAAGTAGAGGCACTGCAGCCCGTCTTTCAGGGCGACGCTGGGCTCCGCGGTGCCCCAGGTGTAGGCGCTCCAGGTGTCCTGGCCGTTGACGAGGCCCAATTCGTAGCCCGTGCCCTCGAATTCCGAGGTGTAAAACCAGCCGCCCTGGGAGAAGGTGAGATAGCAGGAAAGGCTGCCGGAACTCGAGCCGTCCACCGCTTTGTAATCCATGACGAGATAGGCGCGGTGGAAGCCGTCGTCGACCGCGGAGCGGTCAAGTTTTATGATCACGGTCCCGTCCTGGAAGCCGGTGCCCTGATCCTTGGCCACCGAGAGGCCTTTGCAATCGTCCGTGAATCTCAGGGAGTAGTTGAAATCGACGCTTCCAAGGTTGGCTACCTTGTTCGTCAGGGAGCTGAGGTCGGCTCCGAAATTCATGCGTTTTGTCCAAATGGGCAGGGCGGCGTTCGGCCTTTCGATCTGCTCAATCAGGATGTTGTCCAGGTAGAGGGCGGCGTCCTCGGTCTCGCTTCCGCCGCAGGTGACGTCGAAATACTCGTAGCGCTCAACCGGATTGACGCGGTCGTTGGGGGCGTTCCAGAGCGTCATGCCTTCCGCGTAATTCGTGGTGAAGCTGCCGAAGGTCACGCTGGTCAGCTTGTACGCCTTATAATCCAATGTGAAGGAGAAGGGGACCCATTCGTCCAGATATTCGGCGTGCTCTCCCGCCAGGGTGTAGGTGTCGCCCTCGTTCAACCTGTAGAGGTTGAAGTGGTCGTCGTGGCGCTTGAACTGGAACTGGGCGCAGTTGCCCCAGTAGTTCTCGCGGATATAGAAGGATTCCTCGTCGGAATTAGAGCCGAAATAGACCATGAGGCTGACTCTCACCAGAGCCTGTTTGTCGCATTTGGCCTTAAGGGTGTAGCCGTCCCAGCCGGTGCCCCTGTACAGGTGGGCGCAGGCGCCGTCGTAGCTGAAGTCGACGTTCTCCACGAGCATCTCGTTGTAGGGCTGGCCGTAGCCGTCGTCCTTCTTACCGTCCCAGAGCCCCTGGCCGGTGATTTCGCCGGGCTGGATGTAGGGGGGCTCGAAATCCTCGTACATGATGACGCTGCCGCTGGGCGCGAAGAGGAAGAAGCTCTTCTGACCCGCCGCGCCGGCGTCCACGGAAATGACAGTTTTGTAGAAGCCGTTGGTCATTATGCTTCTGTCAAGGGAAAGCGTGACCTCGGTGGAGCCGTCGCAAGAGCCTTCCTTAGGCTCGATGGTCAGCCATTCCGGATCGTTGGCCGCGGAGACTGTGAAATCGAAGGGCGTGGTTCCGGTATTCCTGACCTGGAAGGTGACGCTGCCGGCCGATTTTTCAACATAGACAGGGTCGCTCGGGAGAACGAGCTTGGAATCGCTGCTCTTCTCGGTCAGTTCGACTTTCAAGTCGTCCAGGAAGATCTTGGCGTCCGCGGTGCCGGAACCGCCGGCGTTGACGCAGAAGCTGTCATATCTTAACACAGGATTGACGCGTTCGTTGGGGGCGTTCCAAAGGGCGAAGCCTTCCGCGTAGTTGGTCACGTAGTCGCCGAAGGTCAGGCTCGTGAGCAGGTACGATGAGAGGTCGATGGTGAAGGAGAAGGGGATCCACTCGTCCAAAGGCGCGCCGTATTCGCCCGCCAGCATGTATTTGTTGGCGTCGTTAAACTTGTAGAGGCGAAGCTTGTCATCCACGCGCCTGAACTGGAATTGGGCGCAGTTGTTCCAGTAGTCCTCCCTGATGGAGAAATCATCGCAGTCACCGTCCGAACCGACGCGCAGCATGAGGCTGACTTTTATTGCTTCGCCCTCGGG
>JAGCGH010000119.1 GCA_017649705.1 bacterium | reverse complement strand
GCGGAAAAAGGGGGCTTTTGATACAATAAATAAATAATCCAAACTTTATTTATTGGTATGAAAGTCTTCACATTCAAGGGCGGCGTTCATCCGCCGGACTACAAGTTCATAACCGCCAACGCTCCGATAACGGCCATGCCGCTTCCGGAGACGCTTTTGGTGCCTCTTTCCCAGCATATCGGCGCGCCTTGCAAGCCCGTGGTGGCGAAGGGCGACCATGTTTCCAGGGGACAGGTGATAGGGGAGCCGGGCGGGTTCGTTTCCGCCGCGGTTCACAGCCCTGTCAACGGGACGGTCGTAAAACTCGACACCGCCTGCAACGCGCTGGGGCGCGTGGTTCCGGCCATCGAGATCAAGCCGGACGAGGAGAATCCGCTGGCGTTCGAGGAAAGCACCTGCACGGAACTGACGGCGGAAGCCGTCAAGAAAGCCGTGGCCGCGGCCGGTCTGGCCGGCATGGGCGGCGCGACGTTCCCGAGCCATGTGAAGCTTAGCCCTCCGCCAGATCAGAAGATCGAAGTGGTATTGATCAACGCCGCGGAGTGCGAACCCTTTTTGAACTGCGACAACAGGCTCATGCTGGAAAGCCCGGGCAAGGTTTTGAGAGGCGCGTTCCTTTTGAAACTGGGATTCGGCTGTGAGAAATGCATTATTGGCATAGAGAAGAACAAGCCCAAAGCCATCGAGGCCTTGAATAAGGAACTGGCGGGCGGGGCTTACCCCGGGCTTTTCGTGCAGCCCTTGAGGACGCGCTACCCACAGGGCGGCGAGAAACAGCTCATCTACGCCCTGACCGGCAGGGAAGTGCCCTCGGGCGCTTTGCCGGCGGCGGTGGGCGCGGCGGTCTTCAACGTAGGCACGGCCTGCGCTTTGGCGGACGCTTTCGATACCGGGCTTCCTTTGGTGCAGAGAGTTGTGACCGTTTCCGGCGATGCCGTGACGAGACCAGGGAATTATCTCGTGCAGATCGGTACCAGGATAGGCTTCGTATTGGAACAGGCCGGGCTTATTCCCGAGAAACTTTCTAAGCTTGTTTTGGGCGGACCGATGACCGGTTTCGCCACCGGAAATCTCGACATTCCCGTGACTAAGGGAACGTCCGGCATCCTGGCGTTCTCCGAGGCCTTCGCCGAGAAGGCCAACCAGGATCCCTGTTTGCGCTGCGGAAAATGCCTGACGGTCTGCCCCATGGGGCTTTCTCCCACGCAGCTGGACCAGGCGGCTATCGCGAAGCGCGTGGATCTTTTGATGCAGCTGCGCGTCAGGGACTGCATCGAATGCGGAAGCTGCGCTTACAACTGCCCGGCGCAAAGGTCTCTCCTTCAGAGCATGCGCGTGGGAAAAGGCATCGTGATGGCGTATCTGCAGGCTGAGAAGGCCAAGGCGGAAGCGGCGGCCAAGAAAGAGTAATTTAGAGGTGAAGCATGAATATATCGTACGAATGGCTGAAAGAACTTATTGACATTCCCTATACTCCCGAGGAACTGTCCAAGATCATGACCGCCCAGGGCATGACGGTGGACGGCCTCAAGAAAGTTGGGATGTCCTATGACAACGTGGTAATAGGAAAACTTCTGGAAGTGGCCGAGCATCCCCAGGCGGACAAACTGCACGTCTGCAAAGTGGACGTTGGCGACGAAGTGCTGCAGATCGTCTGCGGCGCTCCCGGCATAAAAGTCGGCGACACCGTGCCGGTGGCCAAGATCGGCGCGAACTTCGGGGACTTCAAGATCAAGGCCTCGAAACTTAGGGGCGTGGACTCCTTCGGCATGTGCTGCGCGGCGGACGAGCTGGGCATAAGCGGCGACCACGAATCGCTTCTCTTCCTCGACAGCAAATTCACGGCGGGCACGCCTTTCTCCACGCTGCTTCAGGGCGAAGACTGGATCTTCGAACTGGATATTCCCGGCAACCGCCCGGACCTTTTGTCCCACATCGGCGTGGCCAGGGAAATAGCGGCCAGACTGTCCTTGACGGACGAGAAATATCTCAACTGGCAGCCCAGGAAACCCGAGTATCCCGTGAACGATCTGGAATCCAAAGACAGCGTCGCTGTCGCGGTGGACGATCCTGAGCTTTGCCCGCGCTACACCGCGAGGATCATAGACAACGTTAAGATCGGACCGTCGCCCCTTAAGATGCAGTTCAGGCTTTACCATTGCGGCATGCGCCCCATCAACAACGTGGTGGACATAAGCAACTACGTGATGCTGGAGACTGGCCAGCCGCTGCACACCTTCGACTACGCCAAGATCGCCACGAAAAAGATCGTGGTGCGCCGCGCCAAGGAAGGGGAGAAATTCGTGACGCTGGACGGCGAGGAAAGAACGCTGGACAGTGAAATGCTCATGATAACGGACGGCGAAAAGCCCGTGGCCATCGGCGGCGTGATGGGAGGATTAGATTCCGGCGTGACGAACGCCACCGAGACCATCCTTTTAGAGAGCGCCTATTTCTACGGCCCGAACATCAGAAGGACTTCCAGAAAACTCGCCCTGCAGTCGGAAGCCTCCGGCCGCTACGAGAGATGCATCCGCGGCACCTGCGAATACGCCAGCGAGCGCGCGGTGGAACTCATGACCCAATTCGCGGGCGCCGTCGCCAGAAAAGGCGTGGTGGACGCGAACAACCTGGGAAAGAGCGAAACGATCAGCATCTCCCTTAAGAAATGCACCGGTCTTCTTGGCATGGACATCGCGGAGAAAGAGGCGCGCAAAATTCTTACCGGCCTCAACTACAAGCTTACCCCGGAAAGCGGGGATCAGGTCAGCGTCACTGTGCCAGATTACCGCGTGGACGTAAAAGTCAGCGCCGACCTCTCCGAGGATCTGGCCAGGATGCTGGGCTACGATTCCGTCCCGCTGGACGACAGCATTCCCTATTACAGCCAGAAGCCCGTTCCGCCGAACTTCCTCATGCGCGACAAGATCAGGAATATCCTGGCTGGCGCCGGCCTTAGGGAAGTCCTTAACCCCACGCTGGTCTCCTCGGAACTTATGAAAGCGGCGGGCGCGGAAGTTAAGGAAGAGGACATCATCTATCTTTCCAACTCCGCCACATTAGACCAATCCCAGGTCAGGACGATACTCTATCCCGGACTCATCAAGAACTGCCAGACCAACTCCGCCAAAGGTCAGCAGGGCGTCAAGCTTTTCGAGCTTGGCCGCGCCTATCTGAACGCCCCGGACGGCAGAAGCTTCACGGAACTTGAAAGACTCTCCTTCGCTCTCTGGGGCGAAGCCAAAGAGAAGACCTGGTCTGAGAAAGCCAGGGAAGTGGACTACACCGACGGCGTGACCGTTCTGGAGATCCTCAAGGAACGCTTAGGCCTTCCGGAAATG
>JAGCGH010000118.1 GCA_017649705.1 bacterium | reverse complement strand
TCTCCATAGGGTGAACGGGCGGACAAATTTAAGATTTTTCTTCGGTCTATCGCACAAAAATTCGTTACTTTGCAAGACGATGGACGACAGGCGCTACATACAGGTCATCCTTCCCCTCCGCCTGGAGTGGGAGCCGTACTATTCTGTTCCAGATGGAATCCAAGTGCAGATTGGGGACAGGGTCCGAGTCCCTATGGTCAATGCATCTTACATCGGAACTGTCAGCGCCGTTGATGTCATTCCCGATATTGATGAGAGATCGATTCTTCCCATCATTTCTTTTGAGGAGAATCTCCCCAGAATCTTGCCGGAGGAAATCCGTTTCTGGAAAGCCATCAGCGAGTATTATCTCTGCACCATCGGAGAGGTGTATAAAGCTATTTATCTCTCCATGAAACTGGAAGTACAAGATGCGGAGATTAGAGAGAGAGTGCGTCTTCGTCTTCAGAAGAAACTTGCAAGTCTTCAGGAGAAAGCGAAAAAGACTAAGAAAGAAGATAAAAGAGAAGAATACCTCAACGAGATCCTAAAATTAAAGGCAAATGCTCTTACCGATACAAAAGAGCATCCAAGCATCCGCACTATCACACTCTCACCGGTTCAAACTGTGGTTTCCAAACAAATCGGGGCTGCATTTTCGATGAATAAAACGGTTCTTTTGCATGGTGTGACAGGGTCTGGGAAAACTGAGGTTTATCTTAATCTTGCTCATGAAACAATCGCGCTAGGAAAGAGCGTGCTCTTTCTGGTACCGGAAATCGCACTTTCCAGACAACTGGAAGACAGAATCAAATCCGTTTGTCCTGATGTATTGGTTTTTCACTCCAAAGAAACGTTTTTACAAAGAAGACAAGTCGCCATAACTGTTCGGGATTCCAACTGCTACTTCGTCCTCGGCACCCGCTCCGCCCTCTTTCTCCCCCATCACAATCTGGGTCTGATCATCGTGGACGAGGAGCATGACACCTCGTACAAACAGGATGCGCCGGCGCCGCGGTACAATGCCCGAGAAAGCGCGATCATGCTGGGAGTCATCCAGAAAGCACACGTCATTCTGGGCAGTGCAACCCCTTCGTTGGAATCACTTTATAATGCTGAAATAAAACGATTTATCAAGGTCGAACTGAAGGAACGGTTCCACTCTGGAGAAGAGGCTGAAATCCGCATCATCGACACGGTCGCGGAACGGCGGAAGCGGGGTATGACGGGCAGTTTCTCCCGGAAACTCATCCAGGAAATCACCGATGCCCTGGATGACGGCGGCCAGGTGCTCGTGCTCCGTGCGCGACGTTCCTACGCCCCGTCGGTCCAGTGTACGGAGTGCGGCAAGATCCCCCGGTGCCCGCACTGCCATGTGCCGATGAGCCTGCACCGCAATCCCGACCGCCTGGTCTGCCACTACTGCGGCCATACGGAACCCTACACCGGCCGCTGCCCCTCCTGCGACGGCGAACTGCAGCCGTTGGGCGCCGGCACGCAGAAGGTGGAGGAAGAGCTCAACTCCCTGTTTCCTACCCGGCGCATCGCCCGCCTGGATGGCGACACGCCCGACACCGAGGAGGCCGGCATCATCCGAAGCTTTGCAGAAGGTGAAATCGACATTCTCGTTGGCACACAAATCATTACAAAAGGATTTGATTTTGACAGGCTCAGCCTCGTCGCCGTCCTCCAGGCCGACAGTCTCATGGGCCAGCTGGACTTCCGCGCCGACGAGCGCGCCTTCCAGCTGTTGGAGCAGTTCCGGGGCCGGAGCGGCCGCCGCGGAAAGCCGGGCCGGATCGTCATCCAGACCCGGGAGCCGGAGCATCCCGTCTATGCGCGCCTGAGCGGCTCCGACGACGCGGACCTCCTTGCCGAACGTCGGCTGTTCGGCTATCCCCCGTTCACCCGCCTCGTCCACATCACTTTGAAAGACAGCAACGAGAAGCGGCTGGAGTTCCTGTCCAAGGACCTTCGGAACGCCCTCCTCGCCGCTTTCTGAGAGGCCGCTACCCCGCCCGCCGTCATCGGCCCCTACGCGCCGGCCGTGGACCG
>JAGCGH010000117.1 GCA_017649705.1 bacterium | reverse complement strand
GGGCGCAGGGGCAGGCCACCACCAATACCGTCAGCGCGTAGGGCAGGGCGGTGGAGAAATCTTTAAGGATCCACCAGACGGCAAGCGTTATGGCGGCGCAGAGGATGATGCCCAGGGAGAAGCGGCCGGCCACCACATCGGAGATCCTGGCGATGCGGGGCTTGGACATCTGGGCCTCCTCCACCAGACGGATCATTTCCGCCAGGGCGGTTTGGCCGCCGGAGCGCTCCAAAAGCAGCGTGAAGGCCCCCTGAAGGTTCATGGAGCCGCCTTTCACCTCGTCCCCGGGTCCTTTGTCCACCGGCAGGCCCTCCCCCGTTAAAAACGATTCGTCCAGGGCGCTCCGGCCTTCCGTTATCCGGCCGTCGCCGGGGACTCTCTCCCCGGGTTTGACAAGCACCAGATCCCCCGGGCGGAGCAGGTCGGAGGGAATGTTTTTCTCCCGGCCGTTTTCCAAAAGATGAGCTTCCCTGGGGATGAGCCCGGAAAGCTCCGCAAGGGAGGCGTTGGCGTTTTTCTTGGCCCTTTCCTCCAGCTTTTTCCCCAAGCCCACGATGGCCAAAACCATGGCGGCGGCGCAGAAATGGAAATGCGGGTGGTCGGAATAGGAGAAAGCGTACATTAAAAGCTCCGCCAGGCTGTAGAGGAAAGCCGCTCCGGTGGAAAGCCCCACCAGAAGCTGCATGTCGGGATGGGCGTAGCGCAAGGCCAGGAAGGCGCCCTTAAAAATATCCGCGCCCCAAATCAGGGCGGGAATAGTGAGGGCAAGCTGAAGGAGCCCGTAGAGGAGCGGGGAAGCGGGCTGCGGCACCAGGCGCCATTCCATGAGGAAAAGAAGCAGCGCGCAAAGGAGGGCGGCTAGGAAAAGCGCGTTTTTGAAAATGTCTTTCTGCCCCTCTTGGGAGGAGGGCAGCTCCCTTACGGGCGGGAAGCCCGCTTTCCGGGAGGCCTCCATGATCTCCTCTTCATTTACCTGCTCCTCGTCGTAGCAGACGAGGCAGCGCTTGCTGATGGGATCCACCCCGGATCTTTCGATGCCGGGGAGCTTGGAGACGGCGCGGCTGATGGCGGAGGCGCAGCCGGCGCAGTGCATGCCCGGGGCGAAAAAGACAAGAGTCTTCATAATTCAGTTTTCGGGAGTGAAGCCGGCGTCCCGGACGGCTTGGAAGATCTTATCCTTCGAGCAGGAGTCTTCCCTGAAGCAGACGGCGGCGGCTTTTGTCTCGGGGTCCAGGGATATTTCCGTAATCCCGGGAAGTTTTTCCAATTCGCTTCTTATGGCCGCCGCGCAGTTCTGGCAGCCCATGTCGTTTATCC
Organism: bacterium; assembly: GCA_017649705.1. Lineage (GTDB taxonomy): Bacteria > Auribacterota > UBA3054 > UBA3054 > UBA3054 > UBA3054. The sequence continues at coordinate 22,495 of JAGCGH010000117.1, read as the reverse complement.
TGAAATCAATTTTTTTCATTTTTCCTCCTGAACGAGGTTTTCTTTTTCAAAGAATTGGTAGCGCGCGCCGAACAAGACATCCTCCCCCTCTTTCGAGGGCAGGGTGACTTTGACCAGCGCGGGTTTTCCCAGCCCGGCCAGGGATACTTTCTGGAAATTGTATTCCAATCCCAGGGGAGTTTCCTTGCCCCAGGGGGGATCCTTGGTCTTCTGGGAACTGAGCAAAGTAAGGAAGCGGCGGGCGTTCATCAGGGCCCTTTCCCCGCGGAAGGCTTCTTTGTCTCCGCTTTCCAAGGCAAGGGCGTCCTCCCTGGCCATGTCGGCCATTTCCTGAAAGATCTGCTCCGCCTCCAGAAGGCGGTCGGGAGTCAGGGTGTTCTTTTTGTAGGAAGTCATGACCCTGAAAAGATCCAGGTCCGTGAAAAGTTCGTTGAGCTCTTTGATGAGCACCGAGAGGGCGTGGAAAAAGTCCGGCGCGTCTTCCACGAAGACCGCTTTGATTTTCGGCCATTCGGCTTCCCTGGTCTGGTCTTCGGGCTTTTCCGCGGTGTAGAGCATGGAGCGGACCAAAAAGGCGTTGGGACGGTCTGAGCCGCGCTTTTTCAAAGCGGCGCCGGCGGCCACCGCCCGGTCCATGAGGCCCAGGCAGTCGCGCACTTCCTTTTTCAATTCGTCCAGTAGGATCTCTTGGGAATCGTTGGAAGAGTCCCCGGCGCCCAGAACGTAAAGCAGATGGTCGGTCTTAGGCTGCACCACCCAGCGGTGGAGCTCCCTGAAAGTTCTGGGAGCCAGCGCCAGGGCGGGCTGGAAGAACCAGACCTTCGGGGAGGGCGGGGCGATCTGGGAAGGGTCCCGCCAGGGCGGGGGATCGAAGGAGCTGACGGCCGCGGGAGTTATTTTGCCGAGGAAATCTTTGTTTTCCGCCAGGGAGAAAAGATCCTCCTGACGGTGATCATTGCCCAGTTCTTCTTTGACGGACTGCCAAAGGTCTTTCACGGTCATGACCTTCGTTTCCCCGTCGAAGGCTTTCAGAAAGCGGGAGGCCTCGTCGTAATTTTCGGAGGCGATCTCGCTGGCGAAAAGCGTCTCCGTCAGTATAAGGAGCTCCTTCAAACTTTCGGTATCGTCCAGGGGGAAGAAGCGGCGCTCCAGAAAGGCCCTCAGGAGGGCCGCGCCGCCCCAGGGCGTCTCGGATTTCTCCGCGAAGGAAGCGTAAACGGTATAGTCGCAGGGCCGGCCCTTCCTCTCGCCGATGAAGGAAGCCTCCTTCATCAGCCTGAGCTCCTCCTCCGCGTCGGAGCCGACGGAAACGGGGATCCTGGCGTCCGGGATGCACAGCTTCACGCAGATGGCGGAAAACAGAAGGGCGTTCCTTATCGTCATGCGGTCCTCGCCCTCCGCTGCCTCGTAGCGGACTTCCAGGTTGTCCATGAGGTCCACGAAAAGGGAGGCGAACTGGTCGTAGAGGAAAGTGCCGTAGACCCCGTCGGAAGCGCGCTCAATGAAGCGCCGGAAAAGCTCGAAGGCCGCGTCGGAGGTTATGAAGACGTTGTCGACGCCGGAGTAGAGGTCGATGAGGTCGGAACCCTCCTCAAGCATTTCCTCCGCGACCTTGGGAGACTCCTTTTTTTCAGCTTCGCCGGACCCGGGAGCGGAAAGGCCGCTTTTGGGAACGCTCACCGCCATTTGCTCCAGCTCTTTGTCCGGGGAGAGATAATTGAGGTAATAAAAAACTCCCCCGAAGGCTACGGCCGCCAGGACGCAGAGAGACATGAGAACGCAAAGGAATGTTTTGCTCTTCATCAGGGAAGCGCTTTTATTTTGGCGATGAGCCCGGTGGTGGAGAGCCCCGCCACTTTGGGCATGAGATGGATGCGGCCGCCGTATTTTTTGACCGTGGGGGCCTCGATGCAGTCTTCGCCGTATTCTGAGCCGTTGACGTGAACGTTTGGTTTCACCACTTCCAGAAAGGGCATGGGCACCGTTTCGTCGAAGATGTGGACATAGCTCACGATGGAAAGGGCGGAGAGCAGCGCGGCGCGCTGCTCCTGGCAGATCACGGGCCTCAGGGGGCTTTTGTACTGCTTGATAGAGCTGTCGGAATTAAGGCCCACGATCAAAACGTCAGCCTGTTTTTTGGCTTCCTCCAGGAAGCAGAGATGTCCGTAGTGGAAAAGGTCGAAACTGCCGTTGCAGGTCACGATGGTCCTGCCCTGGGCGCGCAGCTTTTCGCACGCGGCCCCCAGAGTCTCCCTGTCCACGATCTTTTCTAGGGTCGAGATCATCATAAGAGGAAATCCGTTGGTATTAATAGAGGCCCTGTATGACGGTGCCAAGATCCACGCCGTAATGGATGTTTTTCTCCGTGGGGTTCCAGTCCAGGGGATTCCACATGCGGCCCGAAGTCAGCCCGAAGCTGATGGGCACGACGAGACCCTCCGCCAGGGCGTGGTCGTTGGTAAGTTCAGGAATGATGCTGCCCAGATCCAGCACGCAGGTGCGCCAGGTGCGGTTGGACAAAACGCAGGAGCCCGCCAGCTTCCCGTTGACCGTGAAGGTCGCGGGCACGGGCTTGAGGTTGGCGTCGGGATGGCTGGCCCGGAGATAGATCTGCAGGAAGCGGGAGTTCATCCTTATGGGACGGTAAACGCAGCGTTCGGTCCGGGCGAACTTGTTGCTCTGCTGGTCGTATTCGTAGTGCCTTACCCCGTATTCCAAAATACGGGCCTGGTTGTCGTAGGGCTCGCAGCTGTAATACTGTTTTTCCCCGAGCTTGGCGGATATTGAAAAGCGCCAGAGGAAGATCCCCAGGACCAAAAGCACGGAGCAAAGGAAGGCTGTTCTCCAAAGAGGCTTTCCCCAGACGGCTTTGAAGGCGTCGGAATATTCCTTCTTCAGGGAGATCTCCCTGGGGGGATAGCAGAAGGTGAAGAGATTGGAGAGCATGGCCATCAGGGTGCACTCCAAAAACATCAGCTCCGTCACGTAATAGAGACTGGAGGAGAAGAGATTGCCCAAAGCGATTGAGAGCTGCGTGGCCAACAGCGCCAGGGACAAACTGCGCACGCGGATCCCCAGGCACTGGTTGGACCAGAGGCGCCAGGCCAGGAAGACCGAGAAGGCGAAGAAGGATATGATGAGAATAAAGCCGGGAAGCCCCAGCTCGGAGTAATAGTCGAGGTAAAGGTTGTGGGCGAAGGCGGAGGAATACTGGTCCCTCGGGGTCTTGTATTTCTTGTACAGCTTGTCCAGCGTTCCCAGGCCGTGGCCGAAAATTGGGGAGTCTTTCATGGCCCCCAGGGTGGCGAACCAGTGGTAGGAACGGAAGGAGAGCCATTCGTCGATCTTCCTGGGCTCTATCCTCAGCTTGTCCATGCCCTGGAAAGCGCGCTGCGACTTCAGGTTCTGGACCAGGTAGCGGCCGGGAAGCGACATGCGGTTGCCGGGGGCGAAGAAAACGAACAGGGCCACCAAACAAAGGATCAGCGGCAGGGACTTGAGGAAAAACTTGGAGCGGGTGACGGCCAGGGCGAAGGTGAAAAACAAAGCCATGACCATGGCGTAGATGGCCGTTCTGGTCTCGGTGAAGTAAAGGCAGATGGCGGCAAGGGCCAGCACCGCGGCGATCATCAGAAAGTGCACGACTTTCTTGGCGAAGAAAAAGGCCGCGCAGGAAAGCAGCATGATGACCAGGAAATAAGTGGCGGCGGAGTCCGGGCCGTTGAAGGTGGCGTTGATGCGGTGGAAGAAGACCTGGATGCCCACCAGGAAAAGGGCGGTGTGATGCTGCCAGACGCCGTAGAGGGAGGCGAAGGCCGAAGCGACCAAAAGCAGTTTCAGGACGGTGTAAACGTCCTTCTGGGACCGCATGGCGGAGGAGATGAAATAAAAAGCCAGCGGCATGAAGATGAACTGCATGGCGCGGGTGTAGCAAAGGGCGTTGTTGGTCTGGGAGGCGAAGGGAATGGCGGCCAGCTTGGCCGGCAGGCTTTTGAAGAAGCCCGGGCAGAAAACGTTTTCAAAGCGCACGGCGCCGATGACCGTGCCCAGAACGGTCAGCACGACCAAAAGAAGCCAGAGGATGTCGTAGGGGGAGGAGACGAGCCCTCCGTGCTTATAGCGCGCCCTGGCCTTCAGGGGATGGCCCGTTATCACGTAGATCAGAAAGGCCGTGGAAAGGCCGGAGAGATAAAGCAGATTGAAGCTGAAGGGGGGCCAGAGATTGCCGACCTGCAGTATGGTGGGCAGCGTGTTCAGAAGGGGAATGCAGAAGATGAATGTGAAAACGGCGGTCCGCCAGCTGATCATGGCGAGCATCACGACGATCAGGAAAAGCCCGAAGACCACGGTCCTCAGGGAGTTCTGGGATTGGCTCAGGTACGACCAGAGATAAAGGGACGAGAGACAGAACCCGAAGGCGCACAAAAGGTAGGTGAAAATTTTCCGCGTCAAAGCCATCAGTTACCCTCCACGCAGCGAACAATGTCTTTTTTTAATACTTGCCAGTCAAGATTTCCGACCACCCATTCCCTGGCGCGGCGGGAAAGGTCACGGCGCCTTTCCTCGTCCTGCAGCAGGCCCTTCAGCGCCTCGGCGAAAGCTTCGCCGGGCTCGCTGACCGCCGCCAGGCCTTCCTTTTGCAGCATTTCCGGATACTCTCCGACGTTGGTGACCGCCAGCGGCAGCCCGCAGGCGAGGTAATCGCCTATTTTGTGCGGGAAGCGGGAGCGGTTGGCCAGGGAGTCCACCATGGGCAGAGCCGCCGCGTCGCCGGCGCAGAGGAAGCGGGGCAGGTCCTCGTCGGAAACGAAGCCGGTGCAATGGACGGCCTCGGAAAGGCCTTTTTCCTCCGCCAGTTTTTTCTGGTCCTCCCGCATGCGGCCGACGAAAAGCAAAAAGATGTTTTTGTTTTCCCGGCGCAGCGCCGCAAGGGCGTCGAGAAGCGGCGGGAAGGCGGCGCCGTCCTGCAGGGTGGTGACGTAAAGCCCCTCTTCCTTAAGCCCCAGGCGGCGGCGTTCCTCAGCCTTGTCGAAAGGCCGCATATAGTTGGTGTCCACGCCCTCCCTTATGAGGACGACCCTGTCTTTGGGAACGCCCACTTCCTCCGCCTTGCGGCCCAGAAAATCGCTGATCACGGTGACGAGGTCGGCCTCGCGGCGGATCTTCGCCTCCCTTTTGGCGTCCCAGCGGTGCATGAATTTTTTGCCGCGGAAAACGTTGGCGGCGCCGGCGTAAAGGTCGCACCAGTCGTTTATCATTCTGCGGCCTTTGCGGCAGAGCGAGACCGGCCAGGAAACGTTGGGATGATACTCGAAGGTGTAGATGACGTCGAAATCATCCTTCAATAGATATTTCACGCGCCAGAGGATGTCCAGGCCGAAGCCCTTGCCGGGATACAAGCCGAAGCCCAGGTTCGGACCTTCTATGACGGTGACGCCAGGACGGTCCGAAAGGAAAGTCCTTTCAAACTTGCTTTTCCGGGAAGTGGTGCAGACCACCGCTTCGTGCCCCGCTTCGCCAAGCATTCTGGCGAACCACAGGGCCCGGTGGAAAGTCCCCACTCCGGAGATGTTGGCGTTCAGCATCAATATCTTCATTGCGCGATCCTGTTTTCAATGTTTTCCTGCGCTTCCAGAAGCCTGAGGTAAATGAGGCCGAAGACGCTCCAGACGAAAGGACAGATGTCGATGGAGGTGATGCGCTGGGAGAAGGCGGAGGTCACCAGGATGAAGACGGCGCACAAAAAGAGCGCCAGCATCCTGCGCTGATCGTCGCCGCGGTATTTTATTATGTACTTTAAGCTCTTGAAAAGATAGGTGAAAATAAGGCAGAGGAAAAAGAAGATACCGGGCAGCCCCAGATAGCGGGTGATCTTCAAAAACTCGTTGTGCACCGCGTTGGTGCAGAAGATGCCGGAGCTCTCCACGTAGAAGAGAGGCTCGTTGCCCATGGGCCAGCCGATGATGAGGTGCTCCTTGATGTCGTCGATGGTCTGGTTCCAGGCCATGAGGCGCCATTGGGCGTTGCCTTCCTCCGTGGAGAAAAGGGAGGGCAGGCGCTCCGCCAGGGTCATGTCGTAGCGCGCGATGTAAAGGGAGCCCATGAAGAAGAGGGCGATGATTCCAAGGATGCTGAAAAGGGTAAGGTACAGCTTCGACCTGGTGCGGCCCATGGCGAAAAAGCCCGCCACGGACACCAGCATGCCCAGCCAGACGGCCCTGGCGGAGCTCATGATGGTGCAGATAAACGAAAAGCCTATAAGCACGAGGTGGGCCAGGGCGAGCTTCATGCCGAAGTCGAACATGGCGAAGGCGTATATGAAAATGAAGGCCATGTTGGAGCAGGAGGTGTCGCTCAAAAGCGAGCTGTAGCTGGCCCTGATGGGGGAATAGACGAAACTGTAGCCCAAGCCGGTCTGCAAGGCGACCATTTCCACGATGATGAAGAAGGTGGCCCAGAAAGTGAAGAAGCGCAGAAGGCTCTCCGTCTCCCGGGAGTTTTTGAAGAAAAGCGGAATGGCCACCGCCATCCACACCGAAGCGTAGGGGCGGAAATAGTTGAAGGCCGCCGGGCCGTAGCCCTGGTGAAGGCCGTTCAGAAGGGATACGCAGGCGGAGAGGAAGAAGAGCGGCAGGAAAAAGGGAACGCACTCCTTCAGCGGGCGCTTGCGGTATTTGAAAGCGACGAAATAAATTATGGGCAGCAGAAACTCGTACCCTTTGACGGAGACCGGTCCGAAGGAAATGTTGGAGAGGGAGAGGTATCTGGAGGGCTCCAGCATGATGAAGACGAGGATGTAAAAGAACCAGCTTGGACGGTGGATCACCATCCAAAGGACCAACAATCCTCCCAACAACAATGCTAAGGGTAACGCGGCGCTCACTTATTTCTCTTTCAGTACTTTGATTACTTTGGCGGGCGTGCCGGCGGCCAATACGCCCTCGGGCAGGTCTTTGGTGACAATGCTGCCGGCGGCCACCACGGTGTCCCGGCCGATCCTGACGCCCTTCAGGACCGTCACGTTGGCTCCCAGCCAGACGTTGTCCTCTATAACGACGGGCGCGCAGCCAATGTCACTTATATCCGAATTGTGGCGGCGGCCCTCGGGCTTCAGGGCGTGGAAGTCGCAGTCCGTCACCAGCGCGTTGGCGCCGATGAGGCAGTGAGAGCCTATCTTCACGCTTTGGGCCGCGCAGAAGGAGCCGCCGGAGATGCCGGTGTCGTCGCCGATCTCCAGCGAGGCGCCGGGCCTCAGGAGGGCCAGAATGACGGGATGGTTCACGCCGGCGAAGTTGGCCTTGCTGGTGGAACAGAGGACGCAGTTCTCGCCGAGAACGATGGAGCCGCCCTTCGTCAGATGGACGATGGGGGCGCCGTAGGTCACCAGCCCGGGCTTAACTTTTACGCCCTTGAGGCGCAAGGCCGCGCCGCGGCAAAGGGAGATCAGTTTGCGAAGAGGACTCATTTTTAATTACCTCCGAAAGGCACCAGGCCGTGGGAGAGGGTGGCGTTGGTCCAGTCCCGGTACCATTCCTTCTCCAGCCTGAGTTTTTCCACCAGCAGGGGGTTGTAGCGGTTTCTTTCGCTCAGCATGGAAACGGCTTCCTTCAGCTGTTCGAGGGTGCCGTATTTGACAGCCATAGCCCCGTAGCGCATCGCGGACTTGACGTCCTGGTGGTTCTTGTATTTGAAATAGCCGTATCCCAGTGAGACCGCGGCGTTGCCGTACCCGCAGTTGTCCAGAATGTCCAGGAGAAGGTTGTAAGAGTAATCCATGTCCTGGGCTCCGGCGTTGATGTCCACCAGAAGCTGGGAGATGGCCTCGTTGGTGTCCCCCATGGGCAGAAGCACGTCTTTTGTGAAGTAGCGCCTCACCTGGGATTCCAGGTAGGGTTCCGGCTGGTTTCCGAAAAGATCGATAAGGCTCAGATACAGCCGGCGGGCCCGCTCAAGGTATCCTTTGCGGGAAGTGAAGATGGCGTTCTGGAAAAGGGCCGTCAGATGGGCTTTCCCGCTGACGGCGCGGGAGAGGGCGTTGGCCATGAGATTGCAGTGGTAGATCTTGTCATAGGCCTCCAGGTTGCTGGAGCTGACGTAGCACTCCGCCAGGGTGCGGTATAGCAGCGCGCTGTTGGGGAAAAGGAAGAGGGCTTTTTCCAAAACGTTCTTGGCGTTCTCGTATTGGCCGGCCTTCTGGAAGAAGATCGCCAGGTCGCGGTAGTCGATCTCCTTGGCGATGTCGGAGATGTAATTGAGGAGCTGCTGGGAGAAAAGCGCCCTGGCCATTTCCGACTTTTCGTTTTTCTCCAGGTAGACCGTCTCGCCGAAGAACAAAGGCAGGGTGAAGCAGGACTGATACTGCTCCGCGAGCACGCTCTGGTACTGCTTGGGCACGAAGATGGAGCCGGAGGACAGAACGCCGTTGTAAATAAAGACCCAGACCCGGCCGTATTTCTCGATCAGGTTGGCGAACTCCGTCTCCAAATTGACGGCGGGGATGTAGCGGTAGGCGTAAACGCCGCTGCCCTCGTAGATCTGGAGAGTGTAGTTCCCGTCGGTCTGCATGATGACCAGCGCGTCGTCCTCCCTGATGAACTGGGACATGACGCTCCAGGTCTTCAAATTCGCGTCGCTGTCGTAATTGAAGATCTCCTGCATGTAGGCGAAGGGCACGCTGTACATTTTGAAAATAGGATAGATCAGCGCCGCGGCCAGGACCGCGAAAAGGATCTTTTTCCCAAGGCTCCCGGAGAGCCGGCTGAAGAAGGAAGGCTTGCTACTCATAATCCTCCTCCGGCATCTCCCGATCCGAGGTGTAGTAAAGTTCGATGGCGCGCCAATCGTAGAGCATGGTCCGCTTCTGGTTCGGCGTCAGGGGAAGGGCCAGGATCTGGTCCAGGATCTCGGAGACCTTGGCCTTGTTGGAGGACATGCAGTAGAGGAAGCCCAGATCCAGGTAGTTGTCGATGTTCAAGGGATCGGCTTCGATGCCCTCCTTGTAATACTGGGCGGCCTTGTCGCTCTGGCGGTAGCTTTGGTAGATGTTGCCCAGCCCGTTCAGATAGCGGGCCCTGGTCAGCTCGTTGGTGTGGGTGGAAAAATCGTTTATGACTTTTTCCACCGGGGGCTTGATCCTGCGGGCGCGGAAAAGCCTGAGGACCGAGAAGCGCCAGTCTTTGGCCACGTCGCTGTTCTTGTGGTAGGGAAGAGTCCTCATGAGCCTGACGCACTGGTCGTAGTGGCTGTTGCGGTAAAGCAGGTAGATGTATTCCAAAAGGGCGATGTTGTCTTCCTTGTAGATGGACTCGTAAATGTTGTAAGCCTCTTTAAGCCTCTGCATGCAGACCTGCAGCTGGGCGGCCTGGGAGAGGTAGTAGGTGGAGTCGGCCCTGTTCAGGATGCCGCGCTTCCTCAGGTTGGAGAGCGCCAGGTCGCGCATGTCGTCTTTTTCCACCCGGAGGACGTAGTAGTAGAGGTGCATGAAGCGGGCGTCCTGGTTCTCGGGGTTCAGGGAGAACTGCCTCTTTTCCAATCCGGGGTCGTCGGCGGTTATTTCGCCGTAAAGGGCGGTGGCTTCCTCCGGCAGGTCGAATTTTATTAGGGAGACGCCTTTTTCCAAACGCCAGAAATTCTTCTCTTCCTTGGTGGCGGCGTTTTTGATGATGGTGTCGTATTCCCCGATGGCGTCGAAGATCTGGCCGTTCTTTTCCGCCGCCTGGAAGATCAGATCAAGGCCCTGCAGCTTGGCTTCCCTGGAGAATTCCGGGGCCAGCAGCCTGGCGGCCCACTGGTAGGCGTTGGCGGTCTGGTCGTAGCGCAGAAGGAGCTTGGCGATGCTGGTGTAGGCCTGCTCCCTGATGGCGGCGGCAAACTCGGGAGCGACGGAGCCCTTGGCCTCGTTTTCCTTCAGGGATTCCAATATGGTGTAGTAATGGGAGATGACGGTCTCGCTGTCGAATATGAAAGCCTCCAGCCCGGTCTTCTCCACCCAGACGCGGTAGAAAGGAATCCCCTTCGACTTCTTGGCGAAAAGGCTCATGGCCCGGGCGTAGTGCTTTTCGATGTCCTTTATCCTGGTGGGGTCGCAGACCTTCAGGTATTCGCCCATGATGGCGTGCCACTCGGGGCTCCGGCCCTCTAAGTCCAGGGAATCCAGGGCGATCTTTTTGACGTCCTCGAAGCGTTTTTCCTTCGCGGCGGTCCTTAGGTAAAAATACGTGCGGGCCCAGAGCGACGCCAGATCATCGGCCTTGGGGGCCTTGATGCTTCGCTCCGCCAGGAACGCCTCGCGGAAATCTTCGTAGGGTATAAACTGCCGCGCTACTCTCTGCGGGGCCGCCAGCATGATCCTAAAAAGCGCTTCTTTTATGAAAGCGTTGGTTACGGGAACGCTCTTCCAGTATTTAAAAAGCGCCTCCCACCGCGCCGAGGAGGCGTCGTCGCTGTCAAAGGGCAGCGGCAGCTCCGGGCAGCCGGGGGCAAGCTGTCGGGAGATGAAATAGAGATTGGTGGGAGAGGACGCCAGGGCAACGGAGGTGGTGACCGCCGTGCCGTCCTCCTGCTGGGAAACTTCGAAGCGCCCGGTCTCCTCGCGGTAAACTGATACGGGCCATTCGCAGGGAAGGTCGATGGTTTCGCCGGCTTTGGTCCTGATCAGAAGGGGAGCGCCGGACAGCGCGTTGGTGGAAACGAGGAAGGCTTCCAGGCACTCGCTGGGAGCGAAGCGGGCGCTCTCCAGTTCGGAAAGCTGGTCGCGGCCTTTCTTCTGGCAGCCCAAAAGGGCGCAGAGCGTCAAAAGGATGAAGAGTATCCTAGGCATCCCTTGCCTCCTTGGTCTCGCTCTGGGAATATCCGAAGGCCAGCCTTAGGAAAACGTAAGGGAAAGCCAGGACGCAGATGGCGAAGAAAGGCGCGGAGATGGCCGCGTAGCGCTGCTGGATCAGAAAGAGGGAAGAGAAGCAGCAAACGGAAAGGATGCCGCAGCTGTCCTGGGAGCGCAGTTTGCCCAGCTTGTAGAGGCAATACGTCAGGACGGCCAGCGCGAAGGGAACGTACGGGGTGGCTTTCTCCAGCGGGGAAAGATCGTCGGCGAAAGTAAAAAAGGCGTTGAGCCCGGCGGAGAGGAAGAAGCGCATCTGCATGCCGTAGATCTTCAGGACGAAAGGCGCGAAGGCCATGATGGCCAGGGCGTACACGCCCAGGGCCAGGCCCATCTGCTGGACCCTCAGGTGGAAGAAGGTGGTCTCGGGAGTCTGGTCGAAGATCCTGACCGTCATGCGCTTGAAATATTTTCCGAATTTTTCCTTCAGCTCCGCGTGGTTGGGCATGAGGATGTAAACGAAGGCCATGATAACGATGATGGCCGTGCACCAAAGGACGACCTTGAAGAAGGCGGTGATCCTCAGGTTGTTCTGGGAGAGGAAGGAGGAGATCATCAGGGACAGCGTGGTCACGGTTATCCAGGCGGTTATGACCACGCCCAAAAAGACATAAACGTCCCTGAGGCTGCCCTCTCCCCTGACGAAGACCCTGGGCTTGATGTCCGAGGGAAGGTAATGGGGGGAACTGTGGCGGCGCGGGATCATGAGATACCTTATGATGAGCGCCAGAAGCTGGGCCCCGAACCACCACTGCAGCAGCACTGTTTCCGTGAAGAAACAGTTGAAGAGCATCATTATGGTGGAGAGGAAATAAAGCGTCCAGGTCAGATAGGTGTTGAATTTCAGAGCGGAAAGGAGCCTGTCCCAGTTGAAGAGGACCAGAGCGGCCGTGAAGGCGCAGTTGGCCCAGTTCTGCAGCGGCATGCAGGCCAGAAGGAAAGCCGCCCCCAACCCCACGTAGGCGTTGACGCAGGAGGAGCCCACCCGGAAGACCATCAGGCAGGCCAGGGCCGCGCCGATGGCGTAGACGAGATAGATGCCTTTGGAATCGGGCAGGGCGTCGTCGTGGTGCATCCCGTAGAAGACCAGCTGCTCCACCCAGGAGGCGGAATGCTTAAGGCAGCAGCGGGTGACGGAAAGCAGGTCCTGTTCGGCGGAGTAGGGGATGGAAAGGCCGCTGTTTATTAGCATGGTGGGCGTGACAGGCTGGAAGCGCCCGGAATAGCAGCGCCAGAAGGCCAGGATCGCGCAGAGCACGGCCAGAAAGATCAGAAGATAATTTTTCCAACCTACTGAACGCATCTGATCTCCAGTCTTTGCAAGCCCAGGTTGCGGTCAAGCCCCTTGCCCTCGTCCCGGTCGTTGGTGAAGCGCAGGGTGAAGAGGGCGGGAGATTCCTTGATGTAGAACTCCATGTCGTAGGGCTGGAACTTGCGGCCTTCCGAGATGACCCGGAGGGCCGAGGATTCGTCGCCGACCCAGATCTCAGCCTTGCAGGCCGGATCGAAGTTCATCTCCTTGGCTTTCTCGTGGTCGGCGCCCTCGTCCCTGGCGTAAAGCGTCATGGCGTATTTGCCGGGCGGCAGCCAGAGATAGCCGGCCACGCTGCGGCCGTTGAGCATGACGATCTCCTCGTTGGTCCTTTCGACCGCGGCGTCCTCCCTGGGCACCAGCCAGTAGTTGCAGGGGATGGTGTAGATCTTGTCGGGAGAGCTGGAGAAAGTGCCGGTCAGGAAAGCCACGCTGGGGTGGTCGGGATAGTTGAAGCCGAAGGTCTGAAGATAATTGCGGGCGATGATCTGGTTGCCGGCCATGGAGTGCAGCCGGGAGAGGAAGTACAAAAGGTAGCTGTTCGCTTGGGCGCTCTTCATGATCCTTTGGATGTCCTGGGTAACGGTGTGGGTCATGAAGCGGTAGGAGGGGTCCAGGGAATCCGTGTAGAAGGCGGCCATAAGGTCCTGGGTCTGCCCGATGAGGGCGCCTATAAGGGCTTCCTTTTCCAGCTGGCGCCTGGTGAATTCGTCGCCGGCCAGCTTTTCCTGGGCCTCGTAATCCTTTTTGCCGGCCAGGTATCCCAGCTCATAGATCTTGGAGGCTTCGTCGTCGCAGAGGGAGAAAGCGCGCATGATGGAGCCGTAGGCTCCCTCGCTCCTGGTCTTGAGCCGGTTGGCGTCCCTGGTGACGAAGCGGGTCTTGCTGACGGCGACGCCGATCCTGGCACCGCCGAAGACCGCGGTGTAAAAGACGAAGCCGACGAAGAAGAACGCCAGCAGATTGTAATTAAGCTTCACGGAGGACTGGCGGCCTTCGGATCCTTTGGAATGCTCCTCGCCGGGTTTGGGCGGGCAGAACCTGGTGATCAGGAAGAAGAGGATCACGGCGGCCACCGGCTTGAAGCAGGTCAGGGCGGAATAGAAAATGGCGCTGCCGCTTCTCAGCATGCCGGCGGTCTCGGTGATCGCCAGGAAGATGAAGCCTATCAAAAGCACCAGATAAACGCACCATTCCGCGACGGAGATGGATTTGAAAAAGTTTTTGGCCTGCTGGCGCTTGACGAAGAAGGTGGCTATGACCACGAGGAAATCCACGAAGACGGCCAGGCAGACCAAAACGGCGTAGACGTAGTAAAAGACCGCAGATTCCTTGACGGGATCGAAGCTGCCCGCCGTCAGGGGGTCGCAGGCGTAGATGGCGTACACGATGCTGAGCCCCAGGAGGGCCCTGCGCCAGTAAGCCGCGTGGAATTCGTTCCGGTAGTAAAGCAAAAGGGCGAATATTAAAAGCCCCAGCACCGCCAGCCTGACGTATTCCTGGAAAAGCAGGAAATAGGCGCAGGGCAGCGAGGCGACCAATATCGCGAGTATTGTGCTGAAGCAGATTGCGCGGCTCTTGTCCGACATAGGGCCTCCTTAGCTCTGGGCTTCTCCGTCTTTTTTGTCTTTCTTTTCTTTGGACTGCTCCTTTTCCTTCAGAAGCTTCTCGTAGGCCTCCAGGGCCTTGCGGCGGTTGTCGGCCGGATTGGCGGCGGCCGTCTTGGGCTCCTTGGAGGAGGATTTGCCGCTGCCTTCGCTGCTCTTGTAGGCGCTTCTGTAAGCGCTCCTGTAGGAGCTTCTGTACGCCCTGTAGGAGCGGTAGTAGGAGTAGGTGTAGCCGTAGCGGTAATAGCCGCCCCTGCTGATGTCCACGTTGTTCAGGATGATGCCCAGGACGTTGACGTTGATCTTCTTGAGCTGGGCAAGGCAGTTCTTGACCTGTTCCCTGGGCGTTCTGTCGCCGTTGGCCACCAGGAGCGCGGCGTCGGTGTGCTGGGCGATGATGGCGCTGTCCGTTACCACCATGTAGGGCGGGGCGTCAATGATGACGCGGTCGTAATTGTCCCTGGCCCATTTGACCAGTTCGCCCAGCCTCGGGGAGTTCAGAAGCTCCACGGGCACCGGGGGCGTATGGCCGGAATTGATGATGTTGAGGTTCGGCATGGTGGTCTTCCTGGTCAGTTCGTCCACGTTCTTCATGCCGACCAGGTAGGCGGAGAGACCGCCGTCATTGTCTTCGCCGAAGATCTTATGCACGCGGGGACGGCGCATATCGGCGTCTATCAGGAGGACTTTGTCGCCGGCGGCCGCCATGACCTCCGCGATGTTGGCCGCGGTGGTGGTCTTGCCTTCGCTCATGGCCGAGCTGGTGATGACCATGACTTTAATGGGCTTGGGCGAAGAGAAAAGAATGTTCGTCCTGATGGACTGGTAGCTCTCCGTGATGATGCTCTTGGGATAGAATTCCACGATCCTTTCCAGGTCCTGGACGTTGTTGGACTTGGCCATCTTGGGGACCGTGCCCAGAACGGGCATGTGCAGGAAGCGCTCCACGTCGTCCGGAGTCTTCAAGGTGTCGTCCCAGTACTCCAGGAAGAAGGTCAATCCCAGGCCCAGGACAAGTCCGATGACGAAGCCCATGATGAGGTTGTTGATGGCGTTGGGCTTTATGGGCGAGGTGGGAACTTCGGAATAGTCCACGATGCGCACGTTGTAGTTTTCCATATTGCTGCCAAGGGCGAACTTCGAGACCAGGGCCAGAAGGTCCCTGTACTGGCTGCGGGTGGATTCCAACTGCATCTCCCGGACCTTGACGTTTTTCACGATCTCGTCCAGGGCTATTATGGTGGAGCGCTTGTGGAGTATTTCCCGGTTGATCTTGGCGTTCTCGTCGTTGATGGTGAACTTGTCGGTCTCGGAGAGGCCGGATTCGTCCAGGCGCACCAGGTTGTTCTGCAGCATGTGCTGCAGCTCCGCGATCTCGGAATTAAGAAGCTCGATATGCCCGGGGACGTTCTGGTAGTTGTTGGTGCTCTTGTATTCCAAAAGCGCCTGCTCCTCCGTGATCAGCTCGGCTTTCTTGGCGTTGGCGTTCTCGTTCATCTGCTTGTAGTAAAGCTGCATGACCGCCATGCGGCGCTGCACCGAGAAGCGAATGTAAGTTTCCGCCAGGGTGTTGCAGTACGCGCTGGCGCGCCTTTTGTCCTCGTCCTCCACGAAGAGCCAGACCAGGTCCGTGCGCATCTCTGACTTCAGCGAGATCTTTTTCGAGAAGGCGGTGATCAGCTGGGCTTCCGTGGCTTTGCGGTTGGGGATGGTGAAGGACAGAAGCGAGTTGGTCCTCAGGGTGTCCAGGGTCATCTTGATCAGGTTGCGGCTGTAGAACATCTGGATCTGCGTCTGGCGCAGGGCGTAGGCGCGCTGGTCGCTGACTCTGACATTGTCGATGAGGGTGTTGTCCTGGGGTTCGATGCACAGGAGCACTTTGCCCTGATAGACCTTGTGCATATTGAGGGTGATGGCGATGGCCAGACCCGTGGTGATGACGGTGATGATGAAGATCAGGGGAGCGTACTTGGTGAGAACTTCAAAATAGTAGCGGATGTCCCGCTCTTCCGTTTTGGCTTCCCAGTTTGTCTGTTCGTTCATGTTGCGTACCGTTTTGGTTATTAATGGAATTTATTTTTCAAGATCAAAGAAAAGGATCGAAATCGTCCCGCTCCGTCTCCGGCTCGTAGCCCAGGATGCGGCAGGGGTTTTTCCAGGTCAGGTCGTTTACGAGCTTATCCCCGTATTTCTTGGCCACCCAGCGGCAGCCCGCGGCGTACTGCTCGTAGTAATCCGGGCGGTGGGCGTCGGAACTGAGGGCGTCCGCCGCGCCGTTTTTCAAAATGCTCTCCGCCGTTTCCTTGGCGACCTGGCCGTAGTGGCCGACGAAGCTGGTGGCGTTGGGCATTATGAGGGCTCCTCTGCTCTGCATTTCCCCGGCGGCCTCGGGATGGCGCTGCACGAAATAAAAGCGCTCGGGATGGACCACCACTGGCCGGAAGCCGGAGAGGGAAAGCTGGAAGACCGCCGCCACGGCGGCCTGCTGGTTGACGTCGGAGGTAAATTCGATGAGGGCGTATTTGCCGGCCTTGCCGGTCAGGGAGACGCGGCAGTCCTTGAAAAACGTTTCGACCTCCGGATAAAACTCCGTCTCCATGGAGCAGGAGAGCGAAAGGGGCAGAAGATTCTTGTCCCTTAAGGCTTTTATTTTGGAGAAGGCATCCTGGATCTCCGCAGTCTCCGGGCTCAGGGTGTTCCTGTGGTGGGCCGTGGCGTTGATGTGCACCACGTAGGCCTTCAGGGCGGCTTCCATCATTTCCAGCGACATGGCCTCGTCCTTGCTGCCGTCGTCGACGTCAGGCAGGATGTGGGCGTGAAGGTCCACTTTGGGGAAGGGCTGCTCGGAGCTAGCCGCTTCCTTTTTGCGCCAGAAATTGAAAAGCGACATAAGTTTCAGATCTTGACCTGGTCAAGTTTGCCCAGGGCGTAGAGAAGGGCAGCCTTCTCCACGTGGCGGCGGTTCTCCGCCTCCTGGAAAACGCGGGAGTTTTTGCTCTCGATGACGGAGTCGGTGATCTCCTCGCCCCTGTGGGCGGGGAGGCAGTGCAGAACGATCGCATACGGGGAGGCAAGGGCAAGGCAATCGTCGTCCAGGCAGAAGCCCTCGAAGGCTTTCATCTTGGAAGCCTTCTCGTCTTCCTGGCCCATGCTGACCCAAACGTCGGTGTAGAGGACGTCGGCGCCCTTGGCCGCCGCTTTGGGATCGTTTATTATCTTTATTTCGGAGCCGCTTTCCTTGGCGTAGGAAAGGACTTTCTCAACTATATCGGCGGGCGGTTCGAAGCCCTTGGGGCAGCCCACGGTCATGTTGGCGCCCGTCATGGCGGCGCCGAAGAGCAGGCTGCAGCAGACGTTGTTGCCGTCGCCCAGGTAGGTGATGTTCACGCCTTTGATCTTTCCGAAGCATTCCTCGACGGTCAGAAGATCGGCGAAGGCCTGGCAGGGGTGTTCCTCGTCGCACAAAGCGTTGACCACGGGGATGGAGGCGTATTTGGCGAACTCGTCAAGCGTGCCGTGGGAAAAGACGCGCATGGCCGCTATGGTGACGTTGCGGGAAAGATAGCGGGCGATGTCCTTGACCGCCTCCCTGACGCCCATCTTGATCTCGTCCGGACGCAGGACAAGGGCGCGGCCGCCCATTTCCTCGGCCGCCAGCTGGAAGCTCACGCGCGTGCGCAGGCTGGGCTTCTCGAAGATCAGGGCGAGGGTCTCGCCGCGGAGCAGCGTGTTTTCCGGTTCTTTCTTCAAAGCCGCGGAGACCTTCAGGATCTTTTCCAAGGTCTCGGGGCTCAGGTCTGTCATGCGGAGCAAATTAGTGTAATTTGCCATAAAAACGTTCTCCTTATTTGGCTTTGCCTTGAACAATTCATCAGCCTGTCACGCTCTGGACGTTATAGCAGGCGGTATCTTTCTTTTTTGCTTTTGCGATTTGAAAATTCAGTATTTTGCTCAACAATTTATCCTGGAAACTGACGGACGAGTACTGCTCGATCAGCTCGTCGAACATCCCCGCCCTGCGCATCAAGTCCGCCCTGATCAGCAGAAGATTTTCCTTGTTGACTTCCCCGCCCTCTATAAGCTTAGCCGCCATCGAGGCCGCCAGTTTTCGGCAGATCCGGGCGTTTTCGTCGTCCTCTATGTCATCGCAGGACCAAGCCGCGTAAAGGACAGCGTAGAAAGCATTTTCCGGATCCCCCTCTTCCAGGCAGATCAAATGCCGCCTGTAGAAGTCTACGGCCAGCTTGGAGCGGAAAGCGATCCCGTCGCAGGTCTGGTATCCTTTCGACTGCAGCCATTCTTTGGTCACTTTGGTCTGGTCGGACACATCGTTGGCGACGTAGCCGCACGCGGGGCAGGCTTGGATCCAGGCGAACATAGTGTTTCTTTGCATCGGAGGCGGACGCAGATCCAGATCCGGCGCGCCAAAGCTGTTGGTGCTGCCGATGCAGGTATAGCTGTTTGTCGCGCCGCAGACCGCGCACGTGCTATCTTTATCGAAGAATGTGGACATTGGTTTTACCTCTAGTATAATTCTCAGAATAAATTAGATTATACCATAAAAGCAAAGGAAAACAAACACTTAGGCGCCTTCCTGCCGCGGCGGAGGAAAAGACTCCAGGAGGCGCGGCGGAACGCCTTTTTTTAAAGGCGTTTTTATGCTAAAATCAAATCGACAATTAATCATTTTTCGAGGCAGACTTATGTTGTTTCCACAAGCGCTTATTTTAAGTTCGCTGTTTTTTTGCCTGGCTCTTTGCGGCTGCGTAAAAGACGGCGCGGAAGAAAACAAGGGAGAGGCGTTCAATCAGGCGAAGAGGACCGTAGAGCCCTCGGAACCCCTCTTCGATCCCCAGCAGATAGAAGCCATCGTGAGATCCACCTCCAACATGGACGTGGACACGCTTTTGAAAAAGTGCGAAAGCGAGACCAACAACGTCGTCCTGGCGCAGTACGCGACTCTATTGGCCAAGACCACCACTCGGGGTCCGGGCGTCCGGGCGGCCTTCCGCAAGATGCTTAAAAGCGAGGATCCTTACCTGCGCGAACAGGCGCTCATGGCCCTGGAGGACTACGCCGGCGTGGCTTTCATGCTGGACGACATGGTCCCGCTTCTGAAGGATCCTTCCGAGGACGTCAGGGATTCCGCCATGACCACCATCGCGGACTACGTGGAGAGCCGCCGCAAATTCCAGGTCCTGGTGGACTGCCTCGACAGCGAATTCGAAGACGTCAGGGAAAACGCCATTTTCAATCTGGGCTTCTACACCGACGCGGATTTCAGCACCGCGGAGGAATGGAAAAAATGGTGGGCTGAGAACAAGAACACCTTCAAGCCCTGAAAGAAAAGCTCAGCCCGCTTTGGGATCTTCTTCGCCGCGGCGGGCGGCCAGCTGACCGCAGGCCCCTTTTATCTCCCCGCCTTTGCTGCGCCTTACGGTAACGTTGAGGCCGCACTCTCTCAGCTTGCCTTCAAAGCGGAGAATGTTTGCTTCGGGACTCCCGGAGAATTCCTGCCCCGGCACGTCGTTCAGGGGGATCAGGTTTATCTTGCAGTCCAGATCGCGCAAAAGCCTTGCCAGTTCGCCGGCCTCTTTAATTCCGTCGTTAATTCCTTCGATCATGACGTATTCGAAGGTCACGAGCCTTTTCGTTTTGGAAAAATATGATTTAAGGGCGGGGATGAGTTCGCTGATTTTGGAAGGGGCGCCGGGAATGATGAGCCTTCTTAATTTTTCGTTGGGGGCGTGCAGCGAGACCGCCAGGTTCATCTGCGGGAAATCCTCGGCGAATTTTACTATGCCCGGAAGAACGCCCACGGTGGAGACGGTGACGCGGCGGGAGCCGATGTTGAAGCCCCGCTTCGCCTGGCAGAGGGAAAGGAAAGTTTTAAGGTTGGCGTAGTTGAAAAAGGGCTCCCCCATGCCCATAATGACGATGTTAAGGCTTTCGAAGCCTTCTTTCGGCAGGGCCAGGCGCAGGCTGTCCGCCATTTCCCCCGCCGTAAGGTTCCTTTTCAAGCCGTCCCGCCCGCTGAAGCAGAAGCGGCATCTGACCGGGCAGCCGACCTGGGTGGAAAGGCATACGGTGGTGTGCCCGTCCATTGGCATGGTGACGGTCTCGGTGCGCAGCCCGTCCCGCAGCAAAAGCGTGTTCTTTTCGGTGCCGTCCCGGGAGGAAAGGGCTTTTTCCGGCTTGAGGGAGCAGAAGGCGAAATTACGGGAAAGCTTTTCCTTCAGGGCTTTCGGAAGATTTCCGCAATCCTCGAAACTTGAGCATTCCGGCCTTTTGAAATACCATTCGGCAAGCTGGTCCAGGCGGAAGCGCTTTTCGTTTTCAGCCTTCAGCCAGTCTTCCAGCGGCTGGAAAAACATCTCCCCCAAAGACGGGAGAAGAGGTTCGCCCTTTGCTTTTTCGGGATCCATCTTACCTCAGGGGGATTACTTTGTATTTGTTGGTGCAGGGTTCGAAGGCGTGGGGCGCGTTGACTTTTTCAGGCTTGCTGAAAAGGCCCTGGCACCTTTCCCCGGAAGAGGCTTCCCAAATTCCCCGGGCGGGAAGGAAAAGCTCGTCGTAGAAAAGTTTTCCGTCCGCGGTCTCCAGGACCACGCTGCTTCCGCTCTCATAGGCTTTCTTTATGCGCTCCGTTTCGGGGCAGAAGCCGCCCAAGGACTGATAAAGGACCTTCCAGGCCAGGGGCGGAATGTTGGGCGCCATGACGCTCTGCAGGCGGGAGGCGGGGCAGGTGTAGACTATGCCGGCGTCCTCCAGGAAAAGCAGCCAAACGCTGTTGTCGCCCAGGGCCGAGAAAAAGGTGTAGCCCATGTATTTCAGTCTCCAGCGGACCGCGCGGTCCGGCTGCCAGAGCGCCATGGCGGAGATCTTCTGCCTCCCCTGGTCGAGAGTTTCTATTTCAAGATCCACGCTGTAGCGGAAAACGTTCCCGGCGTTCTGGCGTTTCATGTCCTTGATCTCTTTCACCGCGTTCTCTTTCCGGTCGGGCCCGAAAGCCGGCTGGTCGTCGGGTTCGGGCGCAACGGTGGCGCAGGAAGCGAGCAGGAATAAAGAAGCCAGAAGCCAAAGCAGCCTACTTTTCATATTCCGCCTCCTCTTCCTTCGTCAGGGCGAAGTGGCGCTTGTTGTAAAGGCCCAGGAGCGCGAAGACCACCGCCATGAAAACGTGCCGCCGCAGGATCAATGGGACCGCGGGATTCTGGCCGGTCCGCCAGATCATGAGCGCGAGGAAAAGCAGCAGCGCGAAGCAGAGGATCGTGTACTGGCGCTTGCGGGAAACAATGCTGGGGACCTTCTTGAAAGAAGCGGCCAGAAGCCCCGTGAAATAGACTCCCAAAACGAGAAGGATGTCCAGCGCGAAAGGCATGGCCTGGCGCGCCGTCTCGACGCGCTCTGTTTTCACGGGGTCATTTTTGGCCGTATAGAGCGCCGCGGCGTAAAGGAGGTGCCCCGCGGCGAAAAACAGCGCCATCACGAGCGCCAGCCTGGCGATACGGGAAGGACGCATCTAATTACTTTTTCCAGAGGCCGTGCAGGTTGCAGTAAGCCAGAGCCATTAAGACTTCGTCGCCGGGCAGAAGCGGGAATTCCGCTTTCGGTTCGTCGCTGGGCGTCAGGGCCTTCCTCTGGTTGCCGTTCTTGGTCTGGATGGCGATCCATTCGATGTAGTGGGCTTCCGTCATGGGGTGGGCCGCGGAGCCGACTTTGACGACCGCCTTGCCGCCTTCAAGGGAAACTTCCGGAACATGCTTTTCGACCGCGGCGTCGGTCGTGTTGGGAACAATCTCTTCCATTTTCTCGCCGCAGCAGACGACCGGCACGCCGCTGGCTTTGGCGAAAGCTATGATGTTGCCGCAATGTTTGCACTGATAGAATTTCAGTTCTGTCATAGATACTCCTTTTTGGCGTTAAATTTTTCAGCTTATTATGGAACAGTTCGCCTCGCCCTTCAGGACTTTGGCGATGTTGCCCGCTTCGCGCATGTTGAAGACCATTATTTTTATTCCGTTCTGGCGGCACATGGTGATGGCGGTCAGATCCATGACGCCCAATCCCTTCTCCAAAACTTCGTCATAGGTGAGTTGGGGAAGCCTTTTGGCATTAGGATCCTTCATGGGGTCGGCGGTGTAGACGCCGTCCACTTTCGTGCCTTTCATGACGACTTCCGCGCCCACTTCGGCCGCTCTCAGGGCCGCCGTGGTGTCGGTGGAGAAGAAGGGGTGCCCGGTCCCGCCGGCGAAGATAACCACTTTGCCCTTGGAGAGCCACCTTTTGGCTTTCAGGGGCTGCACAAGGCTAGCCAGGCGCGGCATCTCGACCGCGGACATCACTTCCGCCGCGACGCCTTCCGCTTCCAGAAAATCTTTCAAAGCCAGGGCGTTCATGACGGTCCCTAACATTCCGATGTAGTCGGCGGAAACGCGGTTCATGGCGTGCCCCTTTTCGGAAAGGCCGCGGAAAAAGTTTCCGCCGCCGACCACGATGGCGATCTCGGTCTTCGTCTCGGTCGCTTCTTTGATCTCTTTGGCCACCCGGCTCAAGGCTTCCGGGTCAAGGCCCGTTCCGGAAGCGCCGCCCAGAACTTCTCCGCTGAGTTTCAGCAGCACGCGTTTGAATTGCATAGGATCCTTATAGTTTCGGCTAAAAAAAAGAGCGCCTTGCGGGGCGCTCTTTTTAAGTTTT
>JAGCGH010000015.1 GCA_017649705.1 bacterium | reverse complement strand
GCCGGACTGGTCGCCGAACTGGACGAGGCCCTTTCCAAGGCTAAGAGTGACAACGCCGTCGTGACGAACTTCTTGTTCGCCAACCAGCCGGCGGGAAGCTGGATCAAGTTCGCCAACGCCCTCAAGTTCAAGATTCTGATGCGTGAGCGCGGCAAGGTCAACGTGGATTCCGAACTGACTGCCCTCGTGAACAAGAACGATTTCCCGACCAGCGATGTCGCGTGGTCCGGCATCTGGGCGGACGAGAGCGGAAAGGCCAACCCGTTCTACCAGGAAGAGTTCGCTACCTATTTCGGCAGCACCCAGATCAATGTCGGCCTGAACGTCGCCCTCTACCGTACGATGTCTGCCTGCAACGACGGTCGTCTGAACAGTTTCTTCTCTCCCAACGAGGGCGGCCAGTACTGGGGCAGCATCTCCGGTTACAACATGTCCACTTCCAAGAATTACAAGTCGGCGGCCTTCTGCCGTCCGAACATGAAGTACGACAGCCCGGTTTACTTGATCACCCTCTCCGAGATCGACTTCTTCCTTTCCGAGTACTACCGGAAGGTCGCGAACGATCCGGCTAAGGCGAAACAGTACTATGAGGCCGGTATCCGGGATTCGTTTGCCAGCGCCGGCGCCGCCGGAGCGGATGCAGTGATCGAAGCCTGGCCCTACGATGGGACCGACAAGAGTCTCGGTATCCAGAAGTGGGTTGCCCTGAGTGGAACGAACAACTTCGAGGCCTGGTGCGAACTGCGCCGCTTGAAATATCCGCAGATGGGTAACTTGGCTGCCAAGGACATCTATGACTTCGGTGCCGATGCACTGGATGAGACCGTCCTGACTCCGGGCGAACTCTATACTCCTTACCAGGTCGATTCGGAAGTCGGGGAGAAGACCGTTCTCCAGAGGTTCCCCTACGCCCAGTCGGCTCTTGACTACAACAAGAATTGCCCTGACCTCAAGAAAAATACCGTTCCTGTTTTCTGGGCTGAATAATAAAAACCGATATCGATTATGAAAAAGTACGCATATATTCTTCTCTTCTCCTTAATGGCAGCATTCGCTGTCAGTTGCGAGAAGACTTCGGAAGGTACGACGCAGGTGATCAGCTACTTCCAGATGTACGGTGCTTCCACGATGTATCTCGGCGTCGGTGACGAATTCGTCGATCCCGGCTATCAGGAACTGGAAGGCGGCGGCCACGTGGTCACAACAATCTTGGACATGAATGGCGAAGAAGTGGATGCGGTCAGCACGGAGGATCCGGGCTTTTTTACCATCACGTATTCCACCGTCAATGATCAAGGCCTGTATTTCGAGAAGTCCCGCATGGTCTATATCTACGATGCTTCCGTTACCGAGGAACTGGGCACCTTTGTGGTGGACGGCGAGGCTTCCTTCTATTACAACAACGGAAAGACCTTTGCTGCCAATGCGGAATCCTATGCTGCATCCGGCAGGACCACCGATCCCAATCCGACGATCGTCTTCAAGCAGGTCGTGGGCAACATCTACTCCGCCAATGACCTGCTGGGCGGCTGGTACACCTGGATCCAGGGACGCGGCCCGCTCTATGAGGCCAATTACGGCAGTGCCTATCTGACTTACTTCGACATGACGGGCTTCGTCACCCTGAACGCCGACATGACGCTGACGCTGATGTCCTCTAACATCCGTGCCTGGGGCGATGGCCTCGACCTCATCGCCAACTCCGTCTATGATCCGGAAACCAAGCGCCTGTCGTACGACTGGCGATATGCCGGAACCGTCGCCGCCCATGTTGAAATGGTTAAAAAATAAAAGGAGGATCCAGAAATGAAAAAAATATTTACGCTTGCACTCGCGCTTGTTTCCCTCGCCCTGATGTCCTGCCAGAAAGATCCTATCGGCGGCACGGCCGTCCAGGACGCTTCCGGACAGTGGTACGTGAAACGGTATGTGGCATTTACCGATGGTTCCGTCCAGGATCTGTTCGGCGAAGCCGGCTACCAAGACGCTCCCTATCTGCTGCTGACCTACAACACCGCGGCAGACAAGGCCGACGAACTCTTCATCGATGACCTGAACGAGTACTATTACAGCAGATGGGAAATGTTCCTTGATTTCAAGGTAAAAGCCAAGGTCGACCTGAAAACGCTGAAATTCTCCGCGACTGGCGCCGAGAATCTTTATGAAGAAGCCCCCGTCGACATCGAGGGACAGATTCTGAAAGATGTTTCCAAAACCGCCGGAGGCGCTCCCCGCGACTCCATATGGATGAAGGTCCGTCACCAGGGCGATACTTTCATCGAGGAAGGATTCGAGATGGAAGGGTTTGATTATTATCTGATTACCGGGGTCCGCTATACAGGCTTCGAGGCTGACGAATAGCACTCCGTTACTTAAACTATCTTAAACTTCAAAGCAAGAAGGCTGACCGCTTGGTCAGCCTTCTTCTGTTTGCAGGCACCACAGAGGGAAAAGCCCTTTTGCTGCGTACTATTCCAGGGAACCGCCCTCCAAGTCGAGGATTTCGGCGGTGATCTTCGCCTGGCGGGATTTGTTGTATTCCAGGGTCAGCTGTTGGAGGAGGTCTTCGCCGTTGTCGGTAGCGGTCTGCATGG
>JAGCGH010000116.1 GCA_017649705.1 bacterium | reverse complement strand
GATCTTCACGGAAGCTTTCACGGATGTGCCTTCCGAGGGCGAACCGGAATAGCTCATGGTCTTGCCTTTGTTCTCCATTCTGATCAGCGAATCTCCCACGGCGAAATTCATACCGTCGTTGTTGTTGAGAAGCGTCAGCAGGGATTCATCCGTGAGTTCGCTCTCAAGTCCGCCGATGGTCCCCTTGCCTTTAATGGAACATTTGTCGGGGTAAGTGTAATAGATCGTCCCGTTGTAATAGTTGAGAAGCGAGACGCGCTCCTTGGGATCCTTGTCCTGGTAGGAGAACTTGCTGTTCTTCGGCGAATAGGAAAAGGAGAGGGTCCCCTCTTTGTAGACAAGCTTGCCCTTTTCCATCCGCGGCAGGAATTTCTGCCCCACATAGACGTCGTAGGCGTTGTTGAAAATGCCCGCTATGCCGTTGATGAGGAGCGCGGCCAAGCCATTGTTTCCCGCCGTGCCGGACATGGAAACGGAAATGCTGCCTTTCCAATCGAAAGACTTGTAACCTTTTTCGACCTTTGAGGTATGATCGTTCGCGCTGTAAAGGAAGACCAGGGCGCAGGACTGGGGACCTTGCATGATGTTCTTTGCTTTCACGATGACCTGATAATCGCCTTCCGGGACCTCGTAGATGTTGAGCACTTCCACGTTGTTGAGGTGGTCATTCAAGGTGTAGGTCTTGCCGTTCGGCCCGACGACGTAGAGATCGAGGTCGTTGACGAGCTGCGTGTAGTTGCCGACGGAACCGGGATAGTCTGTCCAGACGAGCCCCACGTTCAGGTCGCAAACGGCGCTCTTGGAATAGACGTTGGTGACAGCCTGGCCGCTCTCGGTGAAAGTAAATTCAGAAAATTTCATCTCGCCGTTTTCCGGCTCCAGGCTCCTCTTTATGTTGATGTGCCCGTACCCTTCCACCGGGTTGGGCCTGACGTCCTCAAATTCATCCTCATACTGCCCAGGGATAAGCGTGCGGGCGCCGGTAACAAGAATTGCTTTCACAAGCGCGGCGCTGGCCGAGGCCACTCCGTGTTTTTTATTTAGATAATCCCTTATGAGCGCGCAGCAGCCGGCTGTGATCGGGCTGGCCATGCTGGTTCCGTCCAGGTAATGATAATATTCATCCCTGACGGAAGTTTTCGCGGAGCCGGCTAAGCACGACATTATGGCGGTGCCGGGAGCCACGACGTCCGGCTTGATCCTGCCGTCGCGGCAGGGTCCGCGGCTGGAAAACCAAGCCATGCCCTGATGCACTCCGTCATCCGGAACGGCGTCTTCGCCGTAGTCCGGACGGTAGCTTTCCGCCGCGCCCACCGTGATGACGTTCTTGGCGGCGGAAGCTTCGTTCATGGTGCTTTCCGTGGGAACTTTCAATTTTTGGTTCGCGTTGCCCGCGGAGAAGCAGATCGTATAGTCAGGGTAAGACCATATCAGATAATCGTAAAAACGCGCATCCGAACTGTAATAGCCGTCGCTGGTGATGCCCCAGCTGTTGTTCATGACGCGGCAGCCGGAATGGTAGGTGTTCGTAAGATCATCAAAGGTTCCAACGCCAAGGTATCCGTTGCTCTTGCCGGCGCACAGCATGAAGAGCGAGGCGTCGGGCACCATGCCGCGGTATTGGCCGCCGCTGGCGGCTCCTGTTCCGACGGCCGAGCCGGACACATGCGTGCCGTGGCCGTATCCGTCGAGGTCGCGCCAGTCGTCATAGGAGCCGCGCTCTGCCGCGACTACCGTGGTGCAGCGGCCGATGACTTTCTTGTTCTTGAAATCGGGATGGATGTTCTCAAGGTCGCCGTTGTCAAGGCCGGAATCCTGGATGCAGACCATCTGCCCCTTGCCGGTGTAGCCGGCCAGCTGAAGATCCTCAAGGTTGGCGAGCGGCGCGCTCTTGGCGACGTCGTTCAAAGGCTTCGCCGGAGCGTAAGGTTCGACGAAGGCCACGTCTCCCCTCTTGGCTATCTCATAGGCCTGGCTGTTGGTGAGCCGCGTTTGCACGCAAGGTTCCAAGGTCCCGCTGACTTTCTTGATGTCCGAAGCTCCCAAAGCTTCCAGCGCCTTCACGATATCGGGAAGACATTCTTCCCTGAAGGTGCCGACCTGCACGGGATGAAGCTCCTCTTCGCCAACCGCGTTGACGGTCACGACCTTCGCGCCAGGATAAAGCAGCTTGTATTCCGGCAGGAACTCCCCTGCGTAAAGAATGGAAAAGCGCCGCTTCAGAGCAGCCAACTCGCTTTCGCCGGCTTCAATGAGATAGGCGTTGGGCGGAATGTTGCCGCGGAAGATTATTCCCAGAGCCTTCGCGCTCTCGCGCTCCTTGGGGGTGAAATTGCTTTCAGGCTGCACGACGTAGAGGCGCGTGCCGGCGGAGGAAAGCGAGCAGACCGCCCCGATGGAAGCGATCGCCGGAGCCTCGGGATCGATGACGGCGTTGGCAAGGTAGATCTTGCCGGGATCAGCCAAAACGGAAAGACAGAACAGCAGAGCAAGAAGCGAGAGCTTTTTCATGTTTCTTATTCCTTATCCTCTTTCGGAGGATCGGGCACGAACCAGATGAGGCTCGGCACGACAGAAGTATAGTTGATAGTGTTGGGATCTTTCGTGACTTTCATCTTGAAGTTGACCTTGCCGGTCCTTTTCTTCACCGTGACCTTGACCTTCGTCCCGGCATAAGGTTCTCCGGAATAGGCGAAGTTCTGGCCGACCGGCAGGCAGGTGACGATGGAGTCGCTGACAGCAAAGGGCGTTTCCTCGTCGGAATTGTAGAGCGTTATGCCGTAGCCGTCGTTGAAGTACGGCATGACCGAGTCGAAGATCTTCCCCTGCCCCTTGATCTTGCCTATTCCCTGGGTCAGCTCGTTGGAATAGTACATGTCGTCTTTCTCATTGTAAGTCAGGATCGAGATGAAATCTTCGGCGTAACGGTCTTTGTAGGTAAATTTCCCGCTGCTGATGGTGTAGACAAATTCCGCGACCAGCCCATAATCGTTCATCTCGCGGAAAACGTAGTTGCCGGTGGCTTTTTTCACCGGCACCACTTTCATGCCCACGTAAATGTCATTCCAGAGATTGTAGAGGCCGATCTTCTGGTTGGAAACAAATTCGTTGAGCCCCGCGGCCGGCAGGAATCCGGTCAGGGAGATGTTGAAACTGCCCTTCCAGGAAAGGGGTGAAAGCTCGTAGTGTCCGTCCTGGGGCTCCTCTTCCGCAAAAACCGCCAATGTAAGGAGCAAAGCTAAAATGAATAAAACTTTTTTCATACACACCTCGCTAAATTTATATGGTTATCATAAATATATTTTAACATAAAATTGGCAAAATAAAAAAAGGCGCCGCTAAGAAAGCGCGCC
Organism: bacterium; assembly: GCA_017649705.1. Taxonomy (GTDB): domain Bacteria; phylum Auribacterota; class UBA3054; order UBA3054; family UBA3054; genus UBA3054. The sequence continues at coordinate 25,639 of JAGCGH010000116.1, read as the reverse complement.
TTGAAAAAAAGGAAGCGAAAAAGGCTCTACTTCCTGGGATGGGTCTTGTCATAGACCGCTTTAAGTCTCTCTATGGTCACGTGGGTGTAAATTTGCGTGGTGCCGATGCTGGCGTGCCCAAGCATCGTCTGCACGCTCCTGAGATCCGCCCCGTTGTCCAGAAGGTGCGTGGCGAAGCTGTGGCGGAAAACGTGGGGCGTCACGTGCTTGTCTATGCCCGCGGAGGCGGCGCGGTCGCTTATGATGCGCTGGACCGTGCGGGCTGTCAAAGGTCTCCCCTTCCTTCCCGGGAAGCAAGGACCGTCGGAACCCAGTTTTGCGTATTCAGGATGGGAAAAATAAGCCAGAAGCGTCTTTTTGGCGATCTCGCCCAGCATGACATAGCGGGTCTTGCTGCCCTTGCCCACCACTCTTGCCACGTTCTCGTCCATGTCGAGCATACTGTGCTTCAAATTGATCAGTTCCGAAACGCGCAGCCCGGTGGAATAGAAAAGTTCCATGATAGCCCTGTCCCTCGCTCCTTCCAGCGTGGCGGGATCCGGCACCGTCAGGATCTCCTCCACTTCCTTCAAAGTCAGGACCGTGGGCAGAGGCTTGCCTCTTTTGGGCGTCACCAGGGAGTCGGCGGGAGAAGAGGAAATGTTGCGGCGCCTGAAATGGAAGGCGAAAAAGGAGCGCAGGGCGGAAGCCTGCCGGGCTACGGTCCTGGGGTCGTGATCCTTCTCCGCGACGGAATCCGCCAGGAAAGCCCTGAGGGTCTCCCTGGTGACTTGATCCAGCTGAGGGAGCGAGCCGCATTCCTTGAGGAAACTGAAAAACGCTTCCAGGTCTCTTCCGTAACTTTGGATAGTCCTGGGGCTGTAGCGCCGCTCGCTCCTGAGATATTCTAAAAATTCATCCCGGGCGGCAAAAAGATCCATGGCATCAATAGACGAAATTGCAATCTATATCCGAAAGCAAAGGCGCCGCTTCGTCCTTGGGAGAAGTTATTTTCTCCAGATCCGGCAGAGGCCATTCTACGGCCACGGTGGGATCGTTCCACCTGAGGCCGCCCTCCGCTTCCGGATGATAAAATTCAGTGCACTTGTAATGGAAGACCGCCGTGTCGCTCACCACGCAGAAACCGTGGGCGAAGCCGGGCGGAATGTAAAGGCTTTTCTTATTCTCGGCGCTGATGATGTCGCCCACCCATTTGGCAAAAAAAGGCGAGCCTTTCCTGAGATCCACGGCCACGTCGAAGACCGCTCCTTCCACCACCCTGACCAGCTTCCCCTGGGCGTAGGGAGCCTTCTGGAAATGCAGTCCCCTGAGAACGCCCTTGCGGCTGCTGCTCATGTTGTCCTGGACAAAGGCGGCGTCTATTCCGGCTTCTCTGAAAAGGTCCTGGCGGTAGGTCTCCATGAAGAAACCGCGGCTGTCGCCGAAAACATCCGGCTCGATCATTTTAACGTCCGGAATGGAAAGAGAATAAATCTTCATTCAAACTGCCTTAGTCGCGGTAGCGATACGTTATGCGTCCTTTGGTCAGGTCGTAGGGTGACATTTCCAGTTTGACGCGGTCGCCGGCGACGATCTTAATGAAGAAGTGACGCATTCTGCCGGAAATATGAGCCAGCACTTCCATACCGTTGTCGAGTTTAACACGATAAAGGGTACTGGGCAGCACTTTCGTGACTACGCCTTCAACTTCGATCACATCATCTTTTGCCATATATTGTTCGGATTGGTTAAATATGGGGATATGATAGCAGATAAGTGATTTGATTTCAAGATTTCCATCGTCCGCGTCAGTCGCAGGGCTTGTCCCCTTCCGCTGAAAAATGGGTCTCCCGCCAAAGCTTGTTCTGACGCTGGTCTTTTCTTACCGTGATGTTCTTGCCGCCCGCCACCAGGACCGATCCGGGCTTGGCATGGCGCGGTTTGGTAACGTATTTTTTATAGGTGTAGATGACGTCCACCAGCGCCAGATCAGGCGCCTGGGAAAGCGCCGCGCATAATTCCGCCGCCTCGCGCCAGGCCGTCATGCTGATCTCCCTTTTCTTCTCCGCCCTTATTATGGCGTGGCTTCCGGGATAATCCCTCACGTGGAGCCAGCCGTCGTTGCCGTTGGCCAGCTTCACCGTCACGTAGTCGTTGTCCTTGGCGCTGCGCCCCGCTATGATGATGAAGCCGTCGCTGGAGCGGCAACTGTATATTTTGTAGCGCGAGGAGGGGGCGTTCTTCTTGCCAAGGCCGGGCTTTTTTTGCTTGACCGGTTTTTTCTCCTCCAGAGCAAGGACGAGTTTTCTTAGGTCGGCAAGCGGAAGATCATTGAGGCCTTCCAGGAGCCTTTTCGTCTCCGCGGCCTCCGCGGCGCAGGAAGCGGCCCTCTTCTCCAATAGTTCCAGGCCGCTTTTGGCTTTCTCCGCCAGCTTGAAATAATGGCTTACGTTCTCGGCGGGGCTCTTGTCCTTCAAAAGCTTTATTTCCACCTCCGGTTCGCCGGGCAGAAAAACGTTTTTGACCGCAAGTGATTCCTTGCGGGGAGTGATGAGATGGTAGTAGATCTTCAGAAGCTCCCCGTTCATAAGATAAAGCTCGCTGCGCCCGGCCGATTCTAGATCCTCTTTCACTTTGGCCAGCTTGCGCTCCTCCTTATCCAATTCCTTCCTCAAGCCTCTCTCAAGCTTTGCGCGCAAAGTTTCCAGCTCGTAAGTTTCCCCGGCTTTTTTCATTTCCTCCGGGGAAAGCTCGCGCCACTCGTAGGCGCTCGTCCTGTCCGGAGGAGGCGTGTAGTCTTCCCCTTCAATGAGCCTCTTGCTGCTGGAGCAGAGGATGCGCCCGAACTTGTCGATCAGCGTCGCATGGGATCCGGCGCAGTGCAAATGCAGTATGCAGCCGTCGGAAAAATACAGCGACACCACCGAAGTCTCCTGGCGGAAAACGATCTTCTTCAGTTCCTTCCCTTTCAATACTTCCGCGTACGTTCCCAGATGGGCCGTGTCCTCGGGATACTCCTCCTTCGGCGAGCATTCGGAAAAAGCCAGCGCTCCCAAAGGCGCGGGAGCAAGATAAAGATAATACGTCCGGGCCGACTCAAGGCGGAGCGTCCAGACGATGCCGTTCAGAAGCCCGATCTTTTTCAAAGTCGCCGGAAGGGTCGCTTCCTTCCAAATGTTCAGATCCGTCATAATCCGAGGGCGGTGTACAGGGCGAAAACTTTGTGGGAGTTTGTCTCGGCGTCGAATTCCTCGACGGCGAACTTCGCGGCCTTTTCGCCGCAGGCCCTGCGCAGCTTCTCGTCCTCCGCCAGGCGCTCCAGGGCATCGGCGAATTTTACGTGATCGAAGGGCGGAACGGTGAGGCCTGTCTCCTCCGGGATGATCTCCTCCCCGGGGCCGTCAATGTTAAAGGCCACCGTGGGCCGTCCGGCTGAGGAAGCCTCCGCTATAAGGCGCGAGAAATGCGGTTCCTGAAAAGGCACCGCCAGGATGTCGCAGGCCGTCACCAGAGGCATAACGTTGGTGGAGGGGCCGCAGAAAGTGACCGTGTCCCAAAGCCCCATTTTGTCTATCATGCGCCTGAGCCTGTCGGACCAGGACATAAATCCCAAAAATTTACGCCAGAAGGGATACTCCTTCTCCGCCTCCACGGGCCCCACCAAAGCCAGGTGAAACTTAAGCCCCCGCTTTTTCAGAAGCGCGGCGGAACGCAAAAGCTTGTGCACTCCTTTCGCCCTGGTGAAGCGGCCGAAATAGCCTATCAGGACCTTCTTCTGGTCTCCCCCGGTCAGGGAGGTGCGGAAATGAAGGTCGGGCTCCACGGTCTGGTAAGCCGGCACGTCTATGAAATCGAAAACGTCGCAGGCGGGCACGCCGCTCGGGATGCGCCAGCGCCTGTGCTCGGAGGGCAGCATGAAAACGAAAGCGTCGCCCCACCTTTTGGTGTAATGCCTGATCAGCATGCGCCGGAATCCGGTGTAGCCCCTGGACAAAACTTCCAGAACGTTGACCACCACCGGGCACGGGTACTCGGAGGCCGCCTTCAGGATCCCGGGCACCACGATGGTGTTTATGTGAATGAGATCCGGCTTCTCTTCCGCGAAGATCTTTTTGGCAGTCTTGTAAGAAGTAAACTGCCCCTTGGTCATCCTGTAGACCAAATGCGGTTTCCTGATGCCGTAAAAGCCGTCGGAAATATGCAGGAAAGGAATGGCCCGCTCGTCCACTATCACCCTGTATCCGCTCCTGGCGAAAAGCTCCGAGGCGGAGCTGCGGCGGATGCACCAGACAACGGGATCGTATTTCTCCTTGTCGAGCCTTTTCAGGAGCTCCAGAAGGAGCTGCGGCGCGCCTCCCATGCCGGAGCCGTGGTGCACGAAAAGAATCTTTTTTCTTCCGTTGGACATGATCTATATTAAAAAAATTCCGCTTGTTTTTCTTATTAATTTTATTAAAAACAGCCGCCCGGCGCAAGCAAAAGGAAAAGGAAAGGCCGCTCCGGCGCGGGCAAAAAAAGAAAGCCGCCCAAAGAGGCGGCTTTCCGAAAGATCACTTGGCGGACTTGAATTCCCGTATGGTCTTGGCGATCCTTTTTACCAATTCCACCCTGGACTCGTAGCTGGCCCAGGCGATATGCGGAGTCAGGATCATCTTGTCGGGATCGTTGACCTGGAAATAGGGATGGTTGAAAGGCAGCGGCTCCTGGGTGTAGGTGTCGCAGGCCGCGCCGGAAATGGTATAGTCGTTTACGCACTGCACCAGATCCTCCTCGTTTATAACTCCCGCGCCGCCGAAATTAAGGACGCAGGCCGTTGGGCGCATCATTTTCATCATTTTGTTGGTGACGAGGTTGATGGTCTGGCTGGTGGCCGGAGCGTGTACTGAAAGCACGTCGCTGCGGCGCATGAGATCGTTGATGGAGACGGCCTCGTATTTGTCAGAGGGCGCCTCGTCTCTCAAGGGATAATAGATGATCTTCATGCCGAAGGTGGTGGCCATCTCGGCAACCTTGTTGCCCACGCGGCCCATGCCTATGATGCCCCAGGTCTTGCCCACGATGTCGAAGAAATTCTGGGAGCTGTCCGTGAAGGAATGCCCCCTGGAATAGGCGCCGGATTTCACGGCTTTGTCGAAATAACGGAATTTGCAGACCAGGCTCAGCATGGCGGCCATGGTGCACTGGGCGACGGAATTGGTGGCGAATCCGCTTATTCCGATCACTTTGATGCCGTTCGAGCCGGCGTACTCGCAGTCAATGTTGGGAAGATTGTCCTCAAGGGTTATGATAAGCTTCAAATTTTTGGCGCGCTCCATGTTGATGCCCTTGATGGGAACATGGCTGGTGACCACGCATTCGCAGCTTTTGATGCGTTCCGCAAGATCCAAAGACCCAGAGCTGGCGTAAACCATGAGAGCCCCCTGCTCCGCAATGGGCGAAAGATCGAGCATGCCAAGTGAATCGGCGTCTAAAAATACGATGTTCAGCATTTTTTTACCGTTTTTTCGGTTAATGGAAAAGGAGCGCGTCTCTACTTCTCATGTGCCGCCCATCCTTTTCCGTTGCAGCTTAATTTTGAAATATTATAACAGAATATATCCAAAAAACAAAATAGACTTTCAATACAATTTAATTGTTATTTATGACACATCGATCGGTTTCCGCCTTGCGGCCAGAAGCAAGGCGAGGGCCGAAACAAGCGCGAAAACGCCTGGTTCGGGAAGGTCCGGGGCGCAGACGGTGAGATGGTCGATATAAAAGCCAAGGTCCCCTTCCATGTTCATATCGAACATGTCTATATCCTTTTCCATATAGCGTTCCGCCAGCGGCAGCGCTCCCTCTTCGAATTCAACGGTGTCCTCGTTAAGGCAAACGGATCTGACGCAGTAGGCCCCGGGAGATGTGTCCACGACGACGGACAGTTCGTTCCAGGCGTCCAGGGGAGCGTAAAGAAGATTCGTCAGCGCTCCGTCCATCATGCAGGAAACGACCGTGTTCGAGTTTAGGGAATCCCTGGATATGTAGAGCGGGAAATTACCCTTTAAGTTTTTGTCCATATCTCTCAGCGCCGCGTTGTCGCCGCTCAGCCTGACCGTCCCCCGCCTCCATGGCGGCCTCTCTACATAGTAGTACAACTTTATTTTATATTCGGAGTTTTTGGGGATCTTGAGAGATGTCCTGGCGTAGCCCTGGCCTCCCATGTAAAGGAATTGCCTCTTGTTGAGTTCGCCGCCTATCCTCTGGTCTCCCTTGGCTCTCCAGGTGTCCTGGCCGTCCAACGCTCCCGCCTTGTAAAAAGGCTCCTCAAAGTCAGAAGTGTAATACCAGTCTCCCTTGGAATACGTATAAAGGGAAGTGAGCGATCCCCTGTTGGCCTCGTCCCAGTCCCAATAATTCATCGCGACCCGGGAGCGGAAAAATCCGTCGGAATAATAATTCTTATAAATGACAAACCACAGATCAGCCGCGCGAGAGACGGATCCGCTGACGGAATAAGGCAGGAAATAATAGTTGTGATCGAGCACTTTGAGAGAGTAGTCGAAATCCTTCGCGCCGTAATTCAGGACCGTCGTTTTGAAAATGTTGGTCAAGCCGCCGTCGCCCAGGTTGGTAACGCCGCCCCAGCTGGGAATAGGCTTGTATTCCCTCGCGGGCAGTTCCACCTCCAGTTCGTCTAGGTAAAGCCCGGCGTCCACCGTCCTCTCCCCTCCTCCGCTTATGGCTATGCAGTTCAAATATTCAGCCGGGCGCGTGAAATCGTTCGGCAGGTTGCGAAGAGGAATTCCCCTGGCGTAATTCGTGGTGAAATCGCCGAAAGTCAGCGATGTCAGTACATAGCGCTCATAGTCCAGCGTAAAGGAGAAAACAAACCATTCGTCCAAAGGAACGCTTCTCTCGCCGATAAGGGGATAGGTTTCCTCCCGGCTGCAGAAGGAATAGATCTTTATTTCGCCGCCGCCGCAGCGCAGGTTGAAATCGGCGGCGTTGTTCCAGTAGTTCTGGCGGATGGCGAAATCGTCAAGGTCGCCCGCGGAGCTTTTCAGGAGCATCATGCTGACTTTTACGACGGCTCCCTTCGGCGAATCGATCCTGCAGGTGTAGCCGTCCCAGCCGGAGCCCCTGACGTAATGGGCGCAGGCGCCGTTCCAGCCGAAATCCGCGTTGGTAACGACCATCTCGTTGTAGGGTTTGCCGTAGCCGTCGTCCTTCTTGCCGTCCCAGCGGAATTGCCCCGTTATTTCGCCTTCCGTCATGTAGGGAGCTTCGAAATTCTCGCGGAAGAAAACGCGCCCGGAACCCGCTCTCAGCGTCACGGTCTTCTGGCCGTAAGTTCCCAGATCGACAAGAAGCTTCGTCCTGTAGTAGCCGTTCGTCATGACGCCGCGGTCAAGGGGAAACTCGATCTCACAGGCCGCGGCGCAGACGCCGTTGGTCTCATCAAAAAGCAGCCATTCCGGATGCTCCGTTGCCGTGACGGAATAGTTGAAGTAGCCGCCGCCGTCGTTGGCGATGACAAGCGTTTTGCTGCCTTCATCCGGAGAATATTCGATCAGATCGGCGCTGACAGTCGGGATCGGGGCGTAACGCGGTTCGTAAGCCGCCTCAATGTCGTCGATGGGGCAGCATTTTGGAGGATAAGCCCCGAAGACCGCCGCGCCGAAGTACGCGACGTCGTATTCGTCCAGCACGAAGTTTTCCGGCGTGTTGGTCACGCTGTTGACGATGACGTTCATGAGCCTGCGGGCGGGGTACGAGATGTTCATCTCAAGGGGCGTGTAGACCTGATCCCCCACTCCGCCGACACCGAATTCGTAATTGTCGTTTTTAATATAGAAGGTGCCGCCGTTGCGGTAGCAGTAGAGCGCCCTTCCCTCATCGCCGTCGCCCAGCATGACGCCGGCCATGTTGAAGGAAGATTTGATCTTGAAGCGGATCCTCAGGACGCCGGAGTCGGTGAAGACCGAAGGCTGCGTGCCCATTGGGATCCACAGGCCTGATTCGTCGTAATAATCCCCGGAGTTTTTCCTGACGCCCAGGCATTTGCTGGTGACGTTGGTGACGTCGTAAGTGTAAAACTCCTTGTTGCCTTCCCGGTAATATTTCAGATCGTCCCTTTGGGAAAAGAAATCACCTTCGGAATAACTCTCGAAATCCTCGCTGAAGAAAACTGTTGGTTCAGCGTGCAAACAGGCGGTCAAAGCCAGCAAAAGGAAAAACAGAAGCATTTTTTTCATGGCGCGGCAAGTTTGATTGATTGTTTCCTAATATTATAATATTTTTCAACCGTGAAACAATGCTTTCAAACGACACGCGTCGCTTCGCGATAAGAACATCAAACCAAAGCGCGCAATTTTTCCAAAATGAGATCGATGTCCGACTGCGGAGTGCTGGCTCCGGCGGTTACGCCGACCTTTAGGAAGCCGCTCAGTTCCTTGGGCTCCCAGCCGGCGGGATCTGTCACGAAGAAAGTCGCCTTGCCGCTGCTTCTGCAGATCTCGGCCAGGCGGTTGCTGTTGGCGCTGCCAAGCCCTCCTATGACCACCATGGCGTCGCAGATCTCGCAGAGGCTGAGCCCTTCCATCTGGCGTTTTTCGGTGGCCTGGCAGCGCGTGTTCCTGATCTTGGCGGAGGGATATTTCTTCAGGATCGCTTTTGTGACCGCTTCGAAAGTGGAACTGTCCAGCGTCGATTGGCAGACTACGGTGAAAGGCTTGGCAAAATTAAGGGAGGCGACTTCCTCGACGGAGCTGACGACCGTCCCCTCCTTGGCGAAACTCATGAGCCCCGTCACTTCCGCGTGTCCCTTGTCGCCCAATATGACCACGGGCTCCCCTTCATCCGAGGCGCGCTCGATTATTTTCCTTATGGCGATGACGTGCGGGCAGGTGCCGTCCAGAATATCCAGTTCGTGTTTCCTTAAAAGTGCGTACTGCTCTTTGGATACGCCGTGCGCCCTGACAAGAAGCTTCGCGTTTTGGGGAAGCTTTGAAATCTCTTCCTCTCCGAGAGAGGAACTGAGGACGCTCATGCCCTTTTTCCCCAGGGCTTCAATGACGGAAGGATTGTGGATCAAGGGGCCCAGGGAGCAGAGCGCTTTTTGGGGCTCTTTTTCCAAAGAGTCGTTGGCAAGCTGCACCGCGCGCTTGACGCCCGCGCAGAAACCGGCTTCCTTGGCGACTATTATCTCTCTCATGATTCCTCTTCCGTTTTTACCTGGATGCGTTCGTAACGCCTAAGCGACGAGGTGATCTTATCGACGTATGAAGCGTATTCTTCTTCGCTGACGACTCCCAGGCAGGGGGCGCAGCAGCGGCCTATCTGGTAATAGAGGCAGGGCTTCCCTTTTTTCATCTGGTTGACGGTGCAGCGCCTCAGTTTGAAGCGGTCGCGGTAGCGCCTCAAAAGTTCGTCGGCGGAAACACCCACTATGAAAGGCCCGAAATAGCGGCTGCCCTTCTTCAAATGGCGGTGCGCCGGAATAAGCCTGGGAAAAGGCTCAAGGACCGTCAGCTCCAGGGAGGGATAACTCTTGTCGTCCCTGCCCAGAACGTTGTAGCGCGGCAGATATTTCTTGATGAGCTCGTCCTCCAGCAGAAAAGCCTTCGCCTCGTTGCCGGTGATGCGGAATTCTATCTTCCGCACTTTCTCGATCAGGAAAGGAACGCTTCTCCTTCCGTCGCCGCCGGGACGGAAATACTGCTGCATCCTGAGCTTCAGGTTAACGGCTTTGCCGACGTAGATGACTGTCCCCTCCTCGTCGTACATGAGATAGACTCCGGTCGCTTTGGGAGCGTCCTTGTAGCCCGGAGCGGTCTCCATTACGCTGATAGGCTCATCAGTGGAAACGGCCATTTACTTGACAGCGGGGCGCCCTATGCTGTAGTAGGTGAAGCCCAGTTCCCTCATTTCGGCGGGAGAATACTGGTTGCGGCCGTCGAAGATGACGGGCTGCTTCAAAAGCGTCTTGATGCGCGGGAAATCCGGGACTCTGAACTCATTCCATTCGGTCAGGAGCATCATAGCGTCGCAGTCTTTGAGCGCTTCGTACGCTTCGTCGCAGTATGTGATCGAATCGCCGAAGACAGCCTTCGCGGTCTCTTTCGCCACCGGGTCGTAGCCCTTGACCTTCGCTCCGGCTTCCAGGAGCAGCTTCACGATGACCTGGGAAGGAGCGTCGCGCATATCGTCGGTCTGAGGTTTGAAAGCCAGTCCCCAAAGGGCGAAAGTCTTGCCTTTGAGGTCGCCTTTAAAATGTTCCTTGGCCACTTCGAAAAGCAACTCTTTCTGCTTGGCGTTGACCTTCTCGATGGCGTCTATCATGATCGGCTCATAATCGTTCTCCCTGGCCGTGGCGGCCAGCGCCTTCACGTCCTTGGGGAAGCAGGAGCCGCCGTAGCCGATGCCGGAATAGAGAAAGCGGCGTCCGATGCGGGAATCGAGGCCCATGGCGATCCTGACCTTCGTGACGTCCGCGCCGACTTTCGAGCAGATGTTGGCGATCTCGTTCATGAAGGAGATCCTGGCGGCCAGCATGCAGTTCGAGGCGTATTTGCACATCTCGGCGGACTTGTTGTCCATGACGAGGATGTCGGCGCCGGATTTGGTGAAGGGATCGTAGAGGAGCCGCATGACTTCGGCGGCCTTGTCGCTGGTGGTGCCGATGACCACGCGCTCGGGCTTCAGGAAATCATCCAGCGCCGCGCCTTCCTTTAAAAACTCAGGGTTCGAGACGACGTCGAAGGGCTGCGTGGTACCCTGGGAGAGCACTTCCTTGACTTGCGCGGCCGTGCCCACGGGCACCGTGCTCTTGTTCACCACGATCTTGTAGCCGTTGAAGTAGGGCGCGATCTCCTTCATGACCGCCCAGACGGCGGAAAGGTCCGCTTTGCCGTCCTTGCCCGTCGGAGTTCCCACCGCGGAGAAAATAACGTCGGAATTCTCTATGGCGTAGCGCATGTCGGTGGTGGGGATGAGGCGCTTGGCGGCCAGGTTGCGCTTGACCATCTCCTCCAGGCCGGGCTCGAAAATGGGTATTTCGCCGTTCTGAAGTTTTTTAATCTTCGCTTCGATCTTGTCGACGGTGATGACAGTGTTGCCGCTGTCGGCGAAGCAAGTCGCGGCCACGAGGCCAACGTATCCGGTTCCTATCACTGCTACTCTCATTTCGCGTTCCTTATTTTAACGAATGACTTTAAGATATTTTCTTTTGCCGACTTTCAGGATGAAGCTGTCGGCCTTCGGCATGGTGAGGTTGAAACCTGTGACTTTCTCGCCGTCGCAGGTCACGCCGCCCTGCTGGATAATGCGGCGAGCTTCGCTTTTAGTGGGGGCCAGCTTGGTTTCCACCATAAGTTCGAGAAGGTCCAGTTCCGGGATTCCGCCCTCTTTCAGTTTGTATTCCGGAATATCCTCCGGGAGCTCTTTCTTGCTGAAAACCTGCTCGAAATTGGCGATGGCGGCGTCGGCCGCCTCCTTGCCGTCGTAGATCTCGGTGATGGCGTGCGCCATGGCTTTTTTCACCGTCATCGGATGGACGGTGCCGTCTTTGACGCCTTTTCTCCATTCCGCGATCTGTTCCATGGGAACGTCGGTCAGAAGCTCAAGGTACTTGAACATCAATTCGTCGTTGACGGACATCAGTTTGCCGACTTTCTCGTTCGGCGGATCGGCGATGGCCACGTAGTTGCCGTAAGATTTCGACATCTTCCTGACGCCGTCCAGGCCTTCCAGCAAAGGCATGGTAATGCAGACCTGGGGCTCCATCCCCTCCTCCCTCTGCAGGTCGCGTCCGACCATGAGATTGAAGGTCTGGTCGTTGCCGCCCAGCTCCACGTCGGCTTTCAAAACCACCGAATCGTAGCCCTGCATCAGGGGATAGACGAATTCGTGCATATGTATGGGCAGGTTGGACTGGAAGCGTTTCTGAAAATCGTCGCGCTCGAGAGTGCGCGCCAGAGTGGCTTTCGACAAGAGCGCGATCACTTCCTTGAAGGTCATCTTCGAGAACCATTCTCCGTTGTAACGGACGATAAGCTTGTCTTTGTCGACGACGCGGGAAGCCTGTTCCAGGTAATGCTCGGCGTTTTTCAGGACCTGCTCCTCCGTGATCTGCGGGCGCGTCTTGTCCCGGCCCGTGGGGTCGCCCACCTGGGCCGTGAAGGAGCCTATCAAAAGCACCGCCTGATGACCCATATCCTGGAACTGCCTTAATTTTCTAAGCACCACGGTGAAGCCCAAATGAAGGTCGGCGGCCGTGGGATCCACGCCCAGCTTGACGATCAAAGGTTTCCCCTTGGCGAGTTTCGCCTTAAGTTCTTCCCTTTCTGTAATGTTTACGACGCCCCTTTCCAGGATCGCCATCTTTTCCTCAATTGATTTCATATTTATCCTTTAATTTTTAATGTGATTTTAGCAGAAGAATCGAATTATGGCAATTTACTGCCCCTCCCTTACTCCGTGCAGAAGCATCTTCATCTGCGCCATCTTCTCCTCGCTGGCGGCCATGATAAGCAGCTCGTCGCCCTCCTGGATTATGGTTGATCCGTTGGGCGTTATGAAATCGCTGCCCCTTTTGATGCCCATGACCAGGCAGTTTTTGGGGAAGGACATGGAAAGGAGCGAGCGGTCGATGCATTGGTCTCCGGGACGCACGGTGAAACTGTCAAGATTCGACTGGAAGGAATCCGAAACTTCCAGACCGAAGTCGCTGGTATTGCTCTTGTCCTCCGGGATCGTGACGCCCAGAAGCTTTCCGGCCCAGACCAAGCTCGAGCCCTGGAAAAGCACGGAGGAGAAGGAAATGCAGCAGACCATGAAAAAGATCGCCCTGGCCATGGGATCGTGGACCCCGAAGGCCACCAGGGGGTATGTGGCGAAGACGATGGGCACCGCCCCGCGCAGCCCCACCCAGGAAACGAAGAGCTTGTCTTTCGCCGGCATCTTGAAAAAATGCAGGCACAAGAAAACGGAAATGGGCCTCGCCACGAACATCAGAAGCGCCGAGACCGCAAGCCCGAAGCCGATGTAAGGCTTGAACCGCTCGAAGGGCGCCGCCAGAAGACCCAGCATAATGAACATGGTTATCTGCATGAGCCAGGCGAAGCCGTCGAAGAAACGGGACATGCTGCGCTTGTGGATGATGTTGGCGTTGCCAAGCACCATGGCGGAGATATAGACCGCCAAAAAGCAGTTGCCGCCCAAATGCTCGGCCGCGGAGTAGACGATCAAAGTCATGCTGATGACCAGGACGGAATAAAGCCCGTCCGCCTCCAATCTGATGCGGCGCATGATGAAGCTCATGCCGTGTCCCAGCGCGTAGCCGACCAAAGCGCCGACCACCATGCCTTTCGCCAAGGAAAAGAGCATGCTGCCGGGAGCGCACTGCCCCAGGCACAGATCGATGCAGGAAACGGTCAGGAAGAAAGCCATGGGGTCGTTACTGCCGCTCTCAAGCTCCAAAAGAGGCCTCAGGTCGTTCTTGAAGTCGAGGTTCTTGGTCCTGAAGATCCCGAAGACGCTCGCCGCGTCGGTGGATGAAACGATGGAGCCCAAAAGCAGGGCGTAAGGCCAGGTGAAGGACTTCCAATGGAAAAGATAGGCCAGAAGCATCGTCAGCGATCCCAATATCCCCGCGGTTATCAGGACGCCGATGGTGGAAAGGACGATCCCCTTGTAAAAGATCGGTTTTATCTTGTAAAACTTCGTCTCCAATCCGCCGTAGAAGAGGATGAAGATCAGGGCGAAGTCGCCCAGTCCCCTGGCCACCGTGATGCTGGAAAAATCGAGCCCGTACTCCCCTGCCAGAAATCCCACGAAAAGGAACAGGGCAAGGATGGGGATGCCGGTGCGGCTGATGGTCCTGCTGAAAATGATCGACAGGAAGAAAAGGATCGCGCCGATAAGAAGGAAGTTTTCGCTGGAAAGCTTCAGGATCCCTTTGGCGGCCTCTTCGGCTTCCGGAGCGTGCCTGACCGCCGCCTCCGCCGCCTCGTTGGCGAGGGCGCCGAAGTCCGGAAGGAAATGGTTCCTTTCCAGCAGACAATCCAATTTATCCAGCAGCAGCGTTCCTTGAAGCATAATGCCTAAAGTTTTTTGTTAGGGATGACCGCCCTCAGGTGAAGGTACAGGGCGCCTGTGGGCAGCTCTTCCCCCCTTCGCATTTTATCCATGGCCAATTCAGCCAGGGAGCGCGCGTCAAAATCGTTCCTCACGCTGACAAAGCGCTTCCCGGGGAATGTATTTTCGTCGCATTCGCCGTAATAAGAGAGGATCTCCGGAAACCTGACGGAAAGCTCTTCCTTTTTGCAGAAGCCCGCCTCGCGTCTACCCTTCGTCCGGTACTCGAAATAAAAGCCTCCCCCGGCCTTGGCGTCCAAGAGCAGCAGTTCTTCTCCCTCTTTCCCGTTCATTGGGTAGAAGTCGAAACGGGAAACGCCGACAAGCTTGGATCCCCAGCCCAGGGCAAGCCCCTGGGCCGCCGCCAGGCCGGTCCTGATGCCCGTGAAGGAGCCGGGCCCCCTGTCCACCGCGATGACGTCGGGCACTCTCCCGCACGTCATCTTTTCTATTTCCGGCATAAGCAGGCTGGAAAGATCCCTGCCCATGGGAAAGGTCTTTTGGCAAAAGCCGGAATCGGGAGCGAAGAGCGCCGCGGAGGCTTCCTGATAAGAGGCGGTTTCCAGAGCAAGCAGGATCATTTACAGTTTCTCCTCGTCCCCTTCTTTTACCACGAAGTTTTCCTTGGGCGCGTAAACGCCCTCGCCTTTGGCCCAGACGCCGAAAGTCATTAGAAAGATCTTTATGTCTAGCCAGAGCGACCAATGCTCCACGTACCAGACGTCTAGTTCGATCCTCTGCGGCCAGGTCAGGGAGTTGCGGCCGTTGACCTGGGCCCAGCCCGTCACGCCGGGTGGGACCAAAAGCCGCTTTCTCTGATGCTCGTCGTACTCCGCCGTCTGGTAAAGAAGCGTAGGTCTCGGGCCCACCACGCTCATTTCTCCCAGGAAAATGTTGATCAATTGCGGCAGTTCGTCGAAGCTCGTCTTCCTGAGGAAATTCCCGACTTTCGTGATCCTCGCGTCGCCTTCGCCGGTATAGAAGCCCTCCTTGTCCGCGCCCACGGTCATGGTTCGGAATTTGTAGATCTTAAAGGGCTTGTTGTCTTTTCCGGCCCTTTCCTGCAGGAAGAAGACCGGCCCCTTGCTGTCCAGCTTTATGAGGACGGCGATAACGAGCCACGGCAGGGCGCAGAAAATGAGCCCCGCTATGGCGATCATTAGATCGAGAACTCTTTTAAGAAATCTCTGCATCAGCACTTGGCGTATTTCTTAGCGAGGGCTTCCCTGTTCTCTTTGTACCACTCGATGGTCTTCTTGAGGCCTTCCTCGAAATTGGTGTGGGCCTTGAAGCCGAAATACTCGAAGGCTCTGGTGGTGTCCAGGCAGCGCCTCGGCTGGCCGTCCGGCTTCGAGGAATCCCAGACGATCTTGCCGGTGAAGCCGGTGAGCTTGGCGATCAGTTCGACGAGGTCCTTGATGGAGATCTCGAATCCGGCGCCCAGATTGACGGGCTCGATGCCGTCGTATTTTTCAGCGGCCAGAGCGATGGCTTCCGCGGCGTCCTCCACGTAGAAGAATTCCCTCGTGGCCTTGCCGGTGCCCCAGACTTCGATGGAGTCGGCTCCCGCTTCCTTCGCTTCCACGCACTTCTTGATGAGCGCGGGAATGACATGCGAGGAGCGGTCGTCGAAATTGTCCCTGGGGCCGTAGAGGTTGACGGGCAGCAGATAGATGCCGTGGAAATCGTATTCCTGGCGGTAAGCCTGCAGCTGCACCATCATCATCTTTTTCGCGAGCCCGTAGGGCGCGTTGGTCTCTTCCGGATATCCGAGCCAGAGGTCCGTTTCCTTGAAGGGAACCGGCGTGAACTTCGGGTACGCGCAGATCGTGCCCAAAGCCACGAATTTCTCGATGTTGTGGAGCCTGGCCTGCTCGATGAGCATGGCGCCCATCACCATGTTGAGATAATAGAAGCTCCCCGGATGCTCCCTGTTGGCGCCGATGCCGCCGACGACGGCCGCCAAGTGAATGACTATGTCCGGCTTGATCTCCTCGTACATTCTAACGATCTCGGCTTCCTTGGTCAGATCGTATTTGTCCCTGTCGGCGATGAAGACATTCTTGCAGCCGCGGGCTTTCAGGCGGTCGATTAGATGGCTGCCCAGGAATCCCAGGCCGCCTGTGACGCAGATCCGTTTTTCCGTGAAGTTCATAGATAAATCCTCTTTATGATTGATTGGTTTGTAGTATTAAACTTTTCATGTAAACGCGCATCTTCTTCGTAAGGGAGAGCCTTTTGAAAAAAAGCGCGTAGCTTTTCAAAGGAGCGAAAAATTTCGAGGGCGCCTTAGAGAGGAGATACAGCGACCTTCCCAAGGGCGCCAGGAAAAGCAAAACAAAAGTTTTGAGGCAGCGGAAACCTCGCAGATTCTTGAGGCAGGTGTCCAGGGCGTTGGCGCCCAGCCGCGCGATGGTGGCACCACTCTTCTCGTACCAGCGGACGCCCTCCTGGGATCCGGAGTGCACGTGATGGCATTTCATTTTCGGGCAGTAGAGCGCCCTGCCCCCGAGGGAGTTCAGCCTGAGATAAAGGTCGATGTCCTCGCCGTAGGCGAAATAGCGCTCGTCGTAATATTCCTCCTTTCCGCTGGAGGAAAGCAAGGGAGGCAGGGCGGCTTTCAAAAGTTCGCTCCTTCTGAACAGCGGAGCGCAGCCTCCCGGAGCGAAAACGAACTTCTCCGTAAAGGGATCGTCCAAAGGAGTGGCCAGGCTCAAGAACCTGGTCGGCACCACATAGGTGCAAAGCACTTCCTCCGTCTCCCCTCTTTCTTTGTCATAGCGGTAGATCAAGGGGCCCAGCATGGTCGCCTCGGGATGACGTAAGATCGCCCCGGCGGCTTCCGTGAAAAAATCCGGCGCCAGGAACACGTCCACGTTCAGCGGCATGAGCCACTCTCCCGAGGCGGCCCTCAGCCCTTCGTTCATGCCGGCGGCGAAGCCTGTGTTCTCGGAAAGCAGTATGGATCTGTAACCCAAGGATCGGAATTCCCCGCTCCCCAAATATTCCGCGCTTCCGTCCTTCGACCCGTTGTCCACCACGATGACTTCCAGCGCGTTGAAGCTCTGGGCTTTCAGCGCGGCAAGATTGCGCTTTAAAAGATCCAGCGTGTTCCAGTTGAGGACCACGACGGAAAAGCTCGCATCTGGGGACGGAACGGCCATCACTTGATATCCGTGAATTTCCTGACGTTGGAGTCGGTGCCCACCACCACCAGGATGTCGTTTTCCTGCATCGGCGCGTCGGGCGCCGGGGAAAGCACCAGGAAGCGCTCGCCCTCGTCCCGCTGGACGGGAAGGCGGCGGATGCCGATGACGTTGATGCCGTAGCGGTCCCTGAGTTTCAGCTCGATCATGGTCTTGCCGACGAAACTCTTGGGGACGTCAACTTCCGCGATGCTGGCTCCGGAGGAGAAGGGAATGACTTCCTTGAGGTTTGGCGCGTAGATCATTCTGGCCACCCTGAGCCCCATTTCCTTTTCCGGGTTGACGGCTTCCGTGGCACCCACTTTCTTCAGGATATTGGCGTGCAGTTCCGAACTGGCCCTGGCCACGATGCGCTTGACGCCCAGCTGCTTCAGGAGCGCCGTCACCATGATGCTGTTCTCCACGTGATGGTCGCCTATGGCGACTACCACGACTTCCATAGAGGTGATGTCGGCTTCCAGAAGAGCGCTTTCATCCGTGCAGTCCATGCACATGGCGCCGGTGACGTTCTCCTCATCCGACACTTTCTGGACCACGTCCTTGTCGGAGTCGATCGCCAGGACCGGAATGTTGTGGGATTCCAGCCAGCGGACCACTTCAGTTCCGAAACGGCCTAGGCCGATCACTGCGCATCTTTTTATCATAAATTTTCCTCCTTAACCCACCATCAAAGGTGTCTTGGGATATTCTATAGCCGAGCGTTTCCTGGTCGGCAGTAAAAGCAGCAACGTGAGAGGACCGATCCTTCCGACGAACATCATGGCGGTGACGACCAGTTTCCCCATGACGCTCAATCTCTCGGTGATGCCCATGGAGAGGCCGGTGGTGCCGACGGCGGAGACCGTCTCGAAGAGGATCTCCTCGTATCCTCCGTTCTCGAAAGTCAGAAGCAATATGAAGCCTGTCAAAAAAGCGACGTTGTAGAGCATGAAGACCGTGACGGCGCGCCAGACTGTGTTGGCGTTGAAAGAGTGGCGGCCCAGGGTCACTTCGTCGCGGCCGCGGAGCACGGCAAGTAAAAGCGCCAAAAAAATCACAAGGGTCGTCAGCTTGACGCCGCCCGCGGTGGATCCGGGAGCGCCGCCCACGAACATCAATATCATGGTCAGAAAGCGTCCGGCCCTGGACATGTCGTTAAGGTCGAAAGTGGAAAATCCCGCCGTGCGGGCCGTGACGGAACAGAAGAGCGCGTTGCAGATCTTCTCCGGCCAGTCGAAATTGGAAAGCCCGCGGGCATGGTCCCAGATAAGGAACCCCAGCATGCCGCCGAAGACCAGAATAAGCGTTCCCACTATCACCACGCTGACGTAGAAATTTGAATGCGGCTTCTTGAAGCGCAGGAAATCGCAGATCCAGGACAGCACGCCGAAGCCCAGACCTCCCGCCACGATGAGCGCCGTGAAGGTCAAAAGGATCCAGGGGTGATGCTGGAACATCATGAGGCTGTCGGTCTGAAGGGAGAGACCTCCGTTGCAGAAAGCGGAGACGGAATGGAAAAGGCTCTTCCAGAGCGCGGTCTTCCAGCCGAGACCCATGTGCACCATCTGCGGGAAAAGGAAAAACACGCCCACGGCCTCGATTATGAAGGTGGCGGCGCAGATGAAGATCGTCAAAGGCAGAACGTTCGACTGGCGCTTCTCGCCCAGCATGTCCCTGACGAAATACTCCTGCCTCAAGCCTATCGCCCTGCCCAGCACAAGGGCGCTGAAAGTTGACAAGGTCATGATCCCCAAGCCGCCGATCTGGATGAGGGCCAGAATGACGACCTGGCCGCTGAAGGAGAAGACCTTGGAGATGTCCACTGTCGCAAGGCCCGTGACGCAGGTGGCGGAAGCCGACATGAAAAGCGCGTCCACCAGCCCGATGTCATACCCTTTGTTCAAGACCCAGGGCAGAGCGAGGAGATACGTACCCGTAAGGATGACGCCGAGGAAGCTCACTACCAAAAGGAGCGCGGGGTGCTGGAAGAAATAATTGGAAAAACGGGCGAAGGTGGCGGAGCGGGCGAAGTAATGCATCAAAACCAAGCACAAGACCGCCATTACTCCCAAAAGACCCAGGGTCCATTCGCCGAAAGCGAAGGCCGCGACGGCCAAAAGGAAGACCGCCGCGATTAAGAAGCAGAATTTGCCCCTGCTGTGCCTGAAGAGATGCCTTTCGCAGCGGAAACTGCCGTAAAGCGCCCAGAGCGCCAAAACTGAACAGGCCGCGAAAGCCGGCCATCCCAGGACGTCGGAGCGGTAGAGCAAAAGCGCCAGCGCGAAGAGCGCCACCCAGTTAAGGGGCATGTAGAGCATAGTCCCGGGGCCGAAGATAGGCTTCAGCCAGCGTTTCTCGTTCAGAACAGCCGCCTCCGCGTCAACGTTTGCGCGGTAGAAGCTGAAAGCCGTCCTGAAGACCAAAAAGCCGCAGAAGATGGCCGGAGCCAGGCCCAGAAGCCAGCTGCGCCAGTCGTTCGTCCACAGGAAGAAGAGCGGCGCGAAGGCGAAAGACGCGATCGTCCCCAGAAGCAGGGCGGTCAGGGGCCTTTTGACGGAAAGAAAGAAGATCCCCGCCAGGAAAAGGACATTCCCCGCCAGGACGGAAAGGAACAAGGGATCCGTCATTCTGTTCGTTCCGAAAGCAAAGGCTGTGAGGAAGACGTTGCAAACCAGTTCCGCCAAAAGCAAAAGCAGGGCGTTCCTGGTCTCCCTCTTTACCAAGACTTTTTTTACACGGAATATTAGCATAATTATATATTATACCAATTTAGCACCGATTTGGGGCCGAAAACAAAAAGGCGGCCCGAGAGCCGCCTTTTTGAAAGACCTCATATGGAGCTTATGGTCAATTTGTGAGCATAAGCCTGAAGCCCTTGTTATTATTGGCGCTCTTGGCGGAGGCGGACATGCGCCTGGCGGATCGGCATCTCACGGCCCATTCGTCGTAAGCGCCGCCGCGGACCATCCGGTTGCCGTTGCCATTGGCAGGTCCGGCGGGATCCAGGGTATAGGAAGTGTTGTCGACGGCATAGTTGTCCAGGCACCATTCCCAGACGTTGCCGTGCATGTCGAAGAGAAAATAATTGTTGGGAAGCTTCTGCCCCACGGAGTGCAGGGCGCCGTTGGCGTTGGAGCGGTACCAGCCGAGCCTGTCAAGGTCGGAATTTTGGACGGTGTTGGTGTCGTTCAGCCAGTCGCTGCCGTCGTTGAAAGTCGTTTCCGTTCCGGCTCTGCAGGCGCATTCCCACTGCGCTTCCGTAGGAATGTCGAATACGAAGCCGTTGCGGGCGTGCTTCCTTATCTTGCCGAGATAGCTGTCCTGGTCCACCCGGTAGTCCGTTTCATTCGGCCAGCTGGCGCCGAAATCGGCGCCCCTCAGGGCGGCGTAGGAAACGCCGTTCACAGGGATGGAGTTGTCGGCGTTGCCGAGCGCTTCGGCGGAGACGCGGCCTATCATGGAGGGGTTCTCCCCCGTCAGCCTTACGAACTGTCCCTGGGTGACTTCGAAAATAGAAAGGTAAAAAGCCTTGGTCAGGGTAACGGAATGCTGCGCTTCGTTGTTTTTGTTGTCAAAGTGGCCGGTCTCGCTTTCCTGGGAACCCATGACGAAAGTAGCCGGCTCGATCCTTCTGAACCAGATCATTTTCGTCTTGACGTCCTGGATGCTGACGTCCGGAGGCGTCAAACTGGGCGTCATGGTTTTGTGCTCGATGCTGTAGTAAAGGTAGCGCGCCTTGGAGGTGATGTCCTCCACCGCAGCGCCGATCTTGAAATCACCGGCGTTGGTTCCCGGCCTGTCGACGGAGGAATCCCAGGTCACGCGCTTCGATCCGGAACTTAAGACGATGCCGCAGGCGCCTTCCCCTTCCAGGGAGACCAGCGGGAACTGGCCGTTCTCGTCCTTGCCGTAGAACTTCACGGAGTAAACGGGAGAAGTCTCGGAACTGGGGGGCAGCGTGTAATCGATGTCAACCTTGCCGTTCCAGGGCCAGCGCTGCTTGCAGGTGACGCTCACGTTCTCCGCCGCCGCGGCGTCAGCCGCTGATAAAAGCGCCGC
Organism: bacterium; assembly: GCA_017649705.1. GTDB lineage: Bacteria > Auribacterota > UBA3054 > UBA3054 > UBA3054 > UBA3054. The sequence continues at coordinate 4,301 of JAGCGH010000116.1, read as the reverse complement.
GAAAGCCAAAATATAAAACAAATTTTTCATGCTTGTATTTCCGATTGTATTGTTCTTATCTCATCACTTTACTATGGCGATCCTGAAACCTATGTTGGAGCCGCCGCTTCCAAAGGTGCACCTCTGTTCCGGCCTGGCGCCGTAATCTCTGGCGCTGCGGGCCCTGACCGCCCATTCGTTCCAGGCGCCGCCCCTCAGGGAGCGCTGATTGCCGCTCTGGGGGCCGTTCTGGTCGATGGAGGCGCCGCGGTAAACATAAGAGAGGCACCATTCCCAAACGTTGCCGTGCATGTCGTAGAAGCCCCAGGGATTGGGATTCTTCTGGCCGACGGCCTTGCAGGAGGTATAAGAGGTGTTCTCGCTGTACCAGCCGAGGTCGTCCAGATCAGGGAAAGCCACTCCGATCCTTTCGTCCGGGCGGTTGGTGAGCACGATGTCGTCGCTGTAAAACCAGTTCGCGCCGTTGCTGAAAGCCGAGGTGGTTCCGGCTCTGCAGGCTCTCTCCCACTGCACGTCGGTGGGCAGGTCGAAGACGAAATTGTTCTTGAAATGCGCGCGCAGCGAATGGAAGAAGGAGCCTTTGTCCACCTTCAGATCGGTGCGGACGGGGAAAAGCGACCCAGTGTCCGATCCCCTGAGATCGTTATAGGAAACGTTGTTGACCGGGCAGAGAAGCTCATCGGGGCTCGAATCCGAAGGATTGGAGCCGGTAAGGGCGAGGTACTGGGCCTGGGTGGTCTCGAAGACAGCCAGGTAAAAATCCTTCTCGACCTTCGCTTCATGCTGGCGTTCCGTATCGGCGTTGTCGTAATGCCCGACTTCCCTTTCCGGGGAGCCGGCGGTGAAGGTCCCGGCCGGGACTCTCTTGAACCAGAGCTGGCTTGTTTTGCACAGATCACTGCTCAAGTCCGGCCCGGCGCTGCTGACGCTGACGCTTTTCGAAGAAAGGTCGAAGCAGAGGTAATCGCCCTTGGCGGTCACATCCTGGGCGGCCGCGGCGATCCTCAGATCAGATGTCTTGACGCCGGGCTTGTCGGTTCCGGCGTCCCAGGTCAGGCGCTTGGAGCCGCTTCCGATCACGTATCCCAAGGCGCCTTCGCCTGAGACCGTGGTCAGTGCGAAGGGCTCTCCGCCATCCACGGAAGCGTAGAAGCGCACGAAATACACAGGGGTGGAAATATCGTTGGTGGAATCTATTTTGTAATCGACGTCAACCTTGCCGTTCCAGGGCCAGCGCTGATGGCAGCTGACGGAGAGGGAAACTTCGGGGACGGCGGCCTGTACGGCGGCGGAAACACCCAAAAACAAAAGGATGATTCTAAAGATATTCATAAAGAGCGCCTCCTCATGGAAAGCAATAAGGACAAAACGGCCAGGCAAAGAACGCCGGGCTCGGGAAGGAGCTTGATGTCCGCCGCGGCGTTCTCGGTCTCGAAGATCGTATCGCCGCTGTAAACGGTGTAACTGAGTTTATAGGAGCCGTTCCTGGGCAGGACGTTGGGATCCACGGAGGTGTAATCCCAATCGTAAGTTCCCTCTTCCTCCGCGTCGGCGTCGGAAGTATAGATAGTGTAGGCCGCGGGGACGGAGGATATGCTGCAGGCGTTTTCCTCTTCCTTTTCCGTGATCCGGATCACGACGGCCCTGTCGTAGCCGGCGGCCCATTTGGCGGAATAAACGATCTGGGCGGGATCAGGAAGCACCAGCTCGCTGGCGTTCACGCTCACGTTGTCCAGAGCGAAGGGTTCGGACCAGTCGGCTTCCGCGGCGGTGTTTTCGGAAAGCGTCACGTAGACCGTTTCGGTCTCCTCCGGCTCGTCGTTATAATAAGAGGTGTGAGTCAGGGCGTAGACACAGGAAGCGCCCCTGGGCAGCGTTTCGGCGTCGCTGACAGCGTAGTTCCAGGTGAAAGTGCCTTCCATGCCGCTGATGGAGGTCGAGAAAACATACTGTTCGGGAACGCCGTAAGCGTTGGCGTTCACCTGAACGCTGCCGCAGCGGCCAAGGTCGGCCCATTTAGTGCTGTAGGGTAATTCGTCCCAGAAATGAAGTTCGATGGGGGTTGAGGAAGTGTTCGGCACCGTCAGGGTATCCAGGCTCACGGGGCTGGACCAGACTTCGCAGAATTCGCTGACGCCGTCCGCTTCCTCAGCAAAGGAAGGCAAATTCAGAAGCACCAGCAGGCTTAAGATAAAGATCCTTTTTTTCATTTTATATATGACTCTTTTTTGTTTACTGTTTTTTGTTTTTTCCGGTCTTGGCGCGAACGCTGATCCGCGCCTTTGCCGTTTGCGCGCATTACCCTTTTCCATGGTGAACACAAACGCCGAACATCCTATCAAAATGGATTTTCAAATTCAAGAACAACTTGATCTCTTAAAAAAAGACCGTTGATTTCTAAGGACTTAACTTTCGGGGCAATGTTAAAAAAAGCCGCGCCGCCCCTGTTTTCAGAAGAACGAATATTAATAAAAAAAGCGGGAGGGATGGGTCCCTCCCGCGTCAGTTGCGTCATATCCCGGCTGAAAGATCAGAACCAGGGAGCGTTGCTCTTGAATTTGCCCTGGCTGTCAAGGAAGACGTTCGTAGATACTTCGTAGTCCCCGATCCTGACCTTGAAAGGCACCGAAGAGTTGAAGGGAATATTCTGCAATCCCTCGCAGTAGGCGCTGCTGGTGGTCAGGGTCTTCAGGTTGCACTGGAAGAAGTCCTTGTTCGGCTTGGAGTGGATCTTGCCCGTCACCTTGTCGTCGCTGGTTTTCTTCTTGTAGTTCGAGACGAAGGTGTTGGCTTTTGTCCAGGCTCCCTGTTCCAGGGGGAAGGTCAGGGGGCCAAGGGTCACGCTTCCCTCCCCGTTGGGAGAGACGCTGACCAAATTGGTCTGGGTGATGTTGGAGATATAGAAGTTGAGGCCGGTGCGCTTCTTGTTCACGATGACTTTTTTGATCCTGAAATCCTTGCTGCCCCGGAAGACCGTGATGGAGACGTTGTTGGTCAGATGGTGGCCGCTGACGGCGTAGACGCGCAGGGCGTTGTTGCCCGTGTAAAGCTTGGCCGTGAAGGACCAGTTCACGCAGTTGGTCGAATAATAGGTCTCCGCTTCCCCTTTCTGGCCTTTGACGGAAAGGTAGACGTTGCTGACGCCGCTGTCGGCGTAGGCCGTGCCGTAAATGTCCACGGTCTCCTCGTAGGTGAAGTACTTCTCGCCGGCCTTGTGGGAGAGGATCTCTATTTCGGGCTTGGCTTCCTTCGGCACTCTCAGGTTGACGTAGGCCCAGTTGGTGTAGCCGTTGTTGGCGATGGCGTAAGCCTTGATCTTGTTGGCGCCTTCCTCGAGGGTCAGCTCGCACTGCCAGTTGGTCGTGCCTTCCGCCACCAGGTCTTTGGTCCCGCTGGCGGAGACTTGCTTCACGGTCACTTTCTTGATGCCGTCCTTGAATTCCGCCGTGCCTGTGAGGGTGTATTTGCCCTGAATAGCCGGCACCTCGTCCTCGCCCTCGTCCTTCCCGTCAAGGATTATTTTGATGTCCGGGAAAAGCGCCAGCTGCTTGGAGAAGTGGTCGAGATGCTCGGGGATCCTGGAACGCCAGTATTTCCAGTCGTGTTCGCCCGCGGGGCGGGTGAAGACCAGGTCCACGTTTTTCCGGCGCCCCATGGAAATAAGGCAGTTGGCCATGTCCATGTTAATTTCCGCCAGATTGTAGGACCCCAGCCAGATGTCCTGGTCGCCGCAGTCGAAGAAAAGCTTGATGAATTTCTTGGGGGCGACGGCCGCGGCCACCTCGTTAGTCTGCAGCGTGTTCACGCCGTCCAGAAGCTTGCTGATCTTGGGCCCCACGAAGGCGCCGCTCATGGAGGAGGCGGCGCAGTAGCGGCAGTTGAAGTAGGCGTCGCAGCAGCCGGCGATCCTGAAGGCCGCGTAGCCGCCCATACTGACGCCGCTGACGCCGCGGATGTTCTTCACGCGGTATTTCTGCGCGATGTGTTTCGGCAGGTCGCGGCACACGGCGCCCATGTAGCCGTTGCCGTACTCGAACCAGGAGTTTTCATACACGGCGCCTTTCCAGCGGCTGCCCTGGGGGAAGATTATGATGAACTCGTTGGTGTGGTCCGTACCCATGAAAGTCGAGTAGGCTTCCTCGTACCAGGTCTGGTCGCTTTCGTCGCGGCCGTGCAGGAAATAGATGACGGGATAGTACTTGTTGGTCTGCCAGTTGTAGCCGGAAGGCAATAGTACGCCGTACCTGAGGTCTCTTCCGACGCTGTCGGAGTGGTAGACCTTGTTGGTCTCCCAGACCATG
>JAGCGH010000115.1 GCA_017649705.1 bacterium | reverse complement strand
GATCGACATTTTCTACCAGACCAAGACGGCCGAAGTGACGCCGGAGCATCCCAACCGCGACAGGGGCATGCTTGAACGGGCGATGATGCCTTTCAAGAGCAAAGACTTCCTCTACCTCACCTTCGCCTACAGCGCCTGGTATTTTCTGAACACCATCTTCGCGGCTTTCTCTTACATTTTCATCCGCCAGGAATACGGCATTAGCTACCATGTCATATCCTTCATCGCCGGCGCGAACATCCTTGGCATCGTTTTCTTCAGCAGGATCAGCGGCTACATCATAGACAGGCTTTCCGCCAGGAACTACGTGATATTCTTGATCATCATAGAGCCGCTTGTCAACCTCTACTGGTTTTTCGTTTACCCCGACAAAAGCTTCAGCTTCACGCTGCCCTTCATTGAACGCACCTTCGCAGTGTCCCAGCCTGTGCTTATCCTGATGTTCGGCCAGTTCATGTTCGGCGCTTTGGCGAACGCCGTCTACATGGGGCAGATGGCGCTCCTCGGCATCCACGCGCCCACCCACGACCGCGCCATTGCCATGGCAAGCCATAACTTCGTGGTCGGCGTAATGGCCGCTCTCGGGCCTATCCTGGCCGGCGTCTTCATCGACCACTTCAAGACTTTCCACACGATCATTCTGGGCGCCGACTGGCGCTACATGCAGCTGATCGCCGCCGGGCTCGCCGTTTTCGCCTGGGGCGCCGTCCTTCCCCTGTTCCTTAAGATCTCCGTGATGTCGAACGAGCTGCCCTTCAAGGACGCGGTGGGGCGTTTGGCCTTCTACAATCCCATCAGGATGGCGCGCTCCATGTACAACATCGTGACGATCCAGCATTCCACCGACGCGGAAGCCAGGGCGGAAGCCGTGGAGGAACTGGGCGAGGAGAACGCCGCCATCGCCGTCAAAGACCTGGTGAAGAACATGGGCGATCCCTCCTACGAAGTGAGGGAAGCCGCGGCCAAAGCGCTTGGCACAATCGGCAGCCCCGACGCCATCCAAGCCATCCTGGAACTTCTGAAGGACGAGGACACCGACCTGCCCATCACGCTGATCAGGGCCCTCAGGATGAACAACAGCAAGGAAGGCATACCCATCATCACGGAGAAATTGGATTCCCAGAACCCCTTCGTGCAGCGGGAAGCCGCCCGAACACTGGGTGTTTTGGGAGGCGTCTCCGCCATTCCCCGGCTTTGGGAGCTTCTGAAGACCACCAACAACGCCACCGTCGCCACCGCGGTCTCGGGGGCCCTGGCGAAACTGGGCTGCAACGACGCCCTCAAAGATATCTGGCCCCATTACAGGCAGACGGAAAACCTGACCCTAAAAAAAGAGATGGCCCTGGCCATGAGCACCATCCTGGTACCGGGCGGCGGCTTTTACGAAATAATGACCAAGGAGGACAAGGCCTTCGCCAGCCAACCGGAAAAACTCATAGCCACCTTCTCCTGGAGCGTGGTGTGCATGGCGGAGCGGCTCTCCTCCTCCCAGACTCCCGGAAGGACGCACCATCAGAACGTCCTTCTGGCCGGCACGCAAAAAGAGAAAGCCAAAAAGATCCTGACGGCCTACGAGAGCAATCCTCCCCTGGCCGCCCTTTTGACCTGGAACATCGGCAAAGACATCAGCTACCTGCGCTTCGGCTTCCCCGCCCCCAGGAACTCCGCCATGGAGGAGGAATACATCGACAATCTCTACGACTGCGACGAGCGCTTCGGCCTGGGCATGTGGCTAATAAGGGAGCTGAACAACGCCGCCAAAAACCTGGAACCCATCTCCTCCCTGGACGTCCTCATCGTCATCCACTTCCTCTCCAACTGGTGCCGCGAGGAAGCCACCAAGCCTTGATTTAAGCTTGCCTCTCCTTCGGGATAGTCAGCGCGAAAGCGGAATTCAAAAGCGCCATCAGGGCGGAGAAAGAAAAGAGCACGCCCGCTCCCCATTTGTCGAAGGCCATGCCGCCCAGTAAAGCCAGCACGATGGTTATCACGTGGTTGACGGAAATGCCGGAGGAAAGCGTGGCGGTCAGCTCCTCCTGGCTCTCGGAAAGCGTCCTGGCGTAAAGGTTGGTGGCGATGGAAGCATGGCTGATCATGGTGTCAAGGACATAGTTCACGCAAACCACGGGAAGCGCAATCGCCATGGGGAAAATGTCCCGGGCGTAGCCGTAGAGAAGGCAGACGAAAAAGAGAATGACCGTGTCGTAGATCATGATGTTGCGGTATCCGAAACGGTCCGTCAGTTTGCCGATGAGCCTGGCGCCGAAGATCGCCGACAAAAGGGCGCTCAGGGAAAACAGCAAGGCCACCTGGCTCGTGTTCAAGCCGTAGAGCTTGATGAGCACGAAAGGTCCGAAGGTTATGAAGACCTGCTTCCTGGCGCCGTAGAAAAGCTCGAGAACGTAGAAGCGCCAGTATTTCCTTCTGAAATAAAAGGAAGGACGCCTGGTCTTCTGGCTGGGGGGATCCTTGACCAGCTGCGCTATAAGGAAGCTTATTCCCAAAAGCAGCGCCGCCAAAAGGAAGACGATGTCGTAAGGGAAACGCCCGCCGGAAACGTCGAAGCAGCGGGCGCAGACGAAAAAGACCGCCGCGGCCGCCAGGGCACCCGCCACAGTGCCGAAGTTGGTGGCGCCGGTAACTATCCCCAGGGATTCCCCGCTCTGGCCTTCCCGGGCCAACGACAGCGCCAGAGACTGCCTCACGGGCATGACCAGATGCTCGCCCAGCGCCCAAACTGTGATGACGGCTATGGTGGGCGGAAGCCCCATGGGCAGGGTCAGGAGCAAAACCGCCAGCAAAGATATCAGGGCGCCCATCTTCAGGATCTGCCAGTCGGAGAAACGCGCCAGCAGGGCGAAGAGCGCCACCAGGGAAACGCCGGGTATTTCGCTGAAAAAGACCACCAGCCCGCGCTGGGTGCCGGTCACGTCGTGGATCTCCACCAGGAAATTGTTGTAGACCGCCGAAAAGCAGCCCACGCCTATTCCCCAGACCAGGACGCTGGTGAAAAAGGCCGCCGCTCCGGAATTTGGGCGGCAGACTTTGTCAAAGGCTTTCCGGTCGAAAAATATCATGCCAGCACGTCCGTCACGCGCGCGCCCGCGACCTTTAAAAGAACGCCCGGCGCCGTTATGATCTGGAAGCCTATTTCCCCGGCGGAAAAACAGATCTTCTCAAGTTTGAGCGCCGATTCGTCCAGGAAGACCGGGTAGGGTCTTTTCAAGCCGATGGGCGAACAGCCGCCGTGCACGTAGCCCACTTCCTGGAAAAGGTCTTTGCTTTTTAGCATGGAAAGACTCTTCTCCCCCGCCGCCTTCGCGGCCTTCTTGAGATCCAGCTCCGCGTTTCCCGGAATGACGAAAACGAAGATGCCCTTGGGATGCCCGTTGGTTGTCACCAGCGTCTTGTAGACCGTTTCCGGAGGCAATCCCAGGAGGCGCGCCACTTCCACGGCACTGGGAACTTCCTTATAAGAAAAGGAGCGCAGCTCGAAAGCCGCGCCTGCCTTTTCCAGTATCCTTACAGCGTTGGTCTTGTGATTCTTCACTGGTTCAAAAGACTTTCCGCCATTTCTTTCAGGGCGCGGAAGTCGGTCTTGCCGGTGCCCTGCAGCGGGATCTTCTCGACTTTCAAGACCTGGCTGATCCTGGCCAGGTTGGAGAATCCGCCTTCCTTCAGCGCGTTGTTGACTTCCGTCTTGTCGATGTCCTGGGTCGTCAGCATGACGATGAAGGGTTTGCCGTCGCCCTCGAAATACTGCAAGGCGAGGCTCGGGCCCATGGCGTTGGAGGGCCACTTGGCTTCCAATATCTGCTCCAGGGCGGGCAGGCTTATCATCTCGCCGCCTATCTTCACGAAGCGTTTCAAGCGGCCGGAAATAACGATGACGCCTTCTTCCGTAAGATAACCGAGGTCGCCGGTGTTGTACCAGGTCTTGCCGTCAAATTCAAGGAAGGGGCTCTTCAATTCCTTGTCGAGGTAGCCGCTGAAAATGCTGGGGCCGGTGACGCAGATGATGCCTTCCTGCATGGCGGAAAGCTTTTCGCCCGTATCCAATGAAACGATGGCAGCCTCCACGTGCCTGAAGGGTTTTCCGACGCCCACGGTCCGCGGGGCCGTATAGTCGCCGACCGCGATCACGGGAGAGCATTCCGTCACGCCGTAGCCTTCCCTGAGCCTGGCCTGGGGACAGGTCTTTTCATAGCCTTCGAAGACTTCCTGGGGCGTTCTCTCGCCGCCGGACACCACTTTAAGGACAAACTGAAGCTGCTCGGGCCTTCCAGCTTTCAGAATGCCTTTCAAAACCGTCGGCGTGGCCGGAAGGATGGTCATCTTCCAATCCTCCAGCATCTGGGCCAGATTCTTGTAGTCCAAGGGATTGGGATAGTGGACG
>JAGCGH010000114.1 GCA_017649705.1 bacterium | reverse complement strand
TCTCGATGTTCTTGGCTTCTATTTCAAGCGTCTTTTGCCCAGGAACAGCAAGGGTCATCTTAGAGAAGCGCGGAATACCGAAGACGTACTCGCCGCCGCAGGGGTTCATGGGATAGAAGCCCATGCAGCTCATAACGTACCAGGCGCTCATCTGTCCGCAGTCCTCGTTGCCGCAGACGCCTTCCGGAGTGTCATCATACAGTTCGTCGCAGATCTTCTTGACGAGTTCCGCGGTCTTTTCCGGACGTCCGAAATACGGGAACATATAGACAACGTGATGGCTGGGCTCGTTGCCGTGGGCGTATTCGCCGATAAGGCCGGAGACGTCCACAAGGCGGTCGCTCTTCTCTTCCTGCTCGAAGAGAGCTTCCAGCTTGGCCAGCGCCTTCTCTTTGCCGCCCAAAGCCTCTATGAGGCCTTCGGGATCCTGCATAACGTGCCAGGTGTACTGCCAGGAGTTGCCTTCCGTGAAGTCGCCGCCGACTCTGGTCGGATCAAAGTCTTTCTTCCATGTGCCGTCGAGTTTCTTCGGCCTGGCGAAACCGGTCTTGGGATCGATGAGATTCTTCCAGTTCTGGCTGCGCTTCTTAAAGTACTCTACATCCTCTTTGCTGACCAAGCCCTTCTTTTCCAACGCTTCGGCGAGCTTATAGGCGCACCAGTCGTCATAGGAGCATTCCAGCGTGCAGGAGACGGATTCGGACCACTTGTCGCAGGGGTAATAGCCCGGATCTTCCAGGTATTCCCATTCCTCTCTCCAGCGTCCGTCATGCTTTTTCGTCAGCGTGTCCTTGATGGAAGTCCAGATATCCAATCCTTCCGGGACCTGGCCCTTGAAGTAAGCGTCCACCATGGGCGGAATGGAGTGCGTTCCGATCATGCATTGGTTGTCCTTGCCCCACAGGGCCCAGATGGGCAGGTATCCGGCCTGCTCGAAGTGTTCGACCATGGACTGCACCAGATCAGGAACCATCTCGGGCACCACGACGGTGAACAAGGGATGCAGCGCCCTGAAGGTGTCCCAGGTGCTCAAAGTGGAATAATATTTGCCGTTGGGAGCCGTACTGATCTTGCCGTTGGGACCCCTGTAGCGGCCGTCCACGTCCGCGATGTTGCTGGGCGCCACGAAGGCATGGTACATGCAGGTGTAGAAGACTCTCTTTTCCTTTTCGGAACCTTCCACCTTCACTCTGCCGAGAAGCTTGTTCCAGGCGTCGTGCGCGGCCAGTTTAACGCCTTCGAAATCCCAGCCGGGGATCTCCGCTTCCATATTCTTGGCGGCGCCGTCGGTGTCAGCCGTGGACAGGGCGATCTTGAGCATCAAGGGCTCGTCGCTGGGTTCGAAAACGAAGATCTCTCTGCCGCTGCGTTCCTTCTTGCCCTTCTTGGAGAGTCTCTTCTCCAGCGGGAAGTGATGCTTGATGGGACGGTTGAATTCGATCTTGAAGCTGTACTGGCGGTGCACCCAGCCGCCTTTCTCCGTCGTGCCGAGCATCGTGGTGTCGTTCGGGAAGGTCAGCTCATGGTTGTACACTCTCTCCTCGTCGCCGTCGCCGATGCAGTTGGCGAAGTCCAGCATGATCTTCTGCTCTTCGCCCTTGGGATAGACCAGGCGGTAGATGGCCGTATGGTCCGAGCAGGTGGTCTCAACTTTCACATTGAAGCGGTCAAGCTCGATGGCATAGTAGCCGGGAGCGTATTTTTCCGTCTCTTTCTTGACGGGGCATTCGTAAAAGTTCGTCGCCGACTGCGCTTCTCCGATGAAGGGCATGAACAGAAGGTCGCCCAAGTCACCTACGCCCGTTCCGGAAACAGCCGTTTGGGCGAAGCCGGAGAAGACCTTGTCCTCGAAACGGTAGCCGGAGCAGTAGCCCCAGCCGTCGTCGCCGCTCTCAGGGCCGGGCTGAACGAAACCGAAGGGCATCGTGGCGCCGATGAAGGTGTGACCGTTGTAAGACGTGCCGATGGACGTGTCCACGAAAGCCGTGTAATCCGTCTTGTCAACACCGGTCTCGCAAGGACCGCACGGGCCGGTCTTGTCGAAACAGCCGGCCAGGGAAAAAGATAGAAGCCCCAAAAGAAGCAAACAGAAACGTGACATAATATTCCTCCTGGATTAAAGTTATTATTTACTGATTATAGCAAATATATGGTTTTTCACCAAACCGCCGCTCCAACCCACATTTCGCAAAAATAAAAAAAGAGACCGCCCATAAGAGCGGTCTCTCTTTCGTCCGAAAGCTAATTAAAACTTATCTCTGTTTCCTCGCGAAGAACAGGCCGGCCAGAGCCAAGAGCCCCAGGAAAGCCGGTTCCGGGATCATTTCGACTTTGAAGTTGTCATAGTAGCCTTTCTTCATGACGCCAATGCCGTCGATCAGCTCGCCGCCTCTAGGCACGCTGCCGGAAGCGCTGTCATACTCGTTTTTGTAGTACGTGTCGGTGACCGCGTCTATCACGTTGCCGTCCACCGTGAATTCCTTGATCATTCTGGATTCCGGCTCCAGCGTCATAGTGAAGTGATGCCACACTTCGGGATGATCCATATTTATAGTCACGTTTAGTGCGTTCGACTTATCCGGTTTGGTAACTTCCAACATAGCGTAACTGTACTCCAGCCTGAAAGCGGCGATCTCAATGTCACTTGATCTTCCGGTGTCGCCGAAATTGAAAAGCTTAACGTAGCAGGTGTCATCCGAGTAAGAGTCGGAGATCCTGGCCTGATCCCAGCTCACGACAAGCTTGTTGTAAGGAGCGATGACATAAGAGTCGGAAATGTCGAATTTCACCGCCGAAACCGTTTTTTTACCGTTCACATCCGGATTGAAAGACAAAAATTGAGATCCGGAAGGAGCAAATGTGGAATCGTTTGCGACCACGTCTCTGGTGGTCGTGGTGCCGTTGACGTTGTACCAGCCGCACTGGCCGACCAAGTTGCCGGCATTGTAGCCTTCCGCTGTCTCAAAGTCGCAGTACCACAAAGTTTTTGTCTCCGCCATAGCGGAAACAGCGCAAACAGCCGCCAAAAGAAGCAAGAGATTTTTCACGTTAATGTCTCCCTAATTGGTTATAAGGTTTAAACAGGCGAGAATTAAATCAAAAAGCGTTTTAAAAATCAATCGGTTTTTTAAGTTCCTGTGCCCCCGCCCGCCCGCAAAAAAAGAGACCGCCTTCTCAGGCGGTCTCTTTTTGATTAAATCCCGTTGCTTTGCGGAACTTATCTCTGCTTTCTCACGAAGAACAAACCGGCGATGGCCAGAAGGCCTAAGAAGGCCGGTTCGGGGACCACGTCGATCTTGAAGTTGTCGAGGCAGCCTTTGCCGTTGTAAACGCGGATGCCGTCGGGCAAATTGCCGCAGCCTTCCGCCGTGGCGCTCTTGTAAGTCATGCCTTCGCCTTCATAGGAATTCTCGCCCACGAAGACCTTCTCCACTGTTTTGGTGGAAGGATCGATCCGAACGCCGAACTCATAGTACACGCCCTGGGTCAGACCCTCGAAGGTCAGGTTCTTGCCGCTCACGTAAGCGTTGCCGCTGCCGTCCTGCTGGAAATTGAATTCAGCGATCTCGACGTCGTAACCCTTGCCGGATGTGCCCAGGCAGTGGAATCTGATGCTCAAAGGAGCTGTGCCGGTGAAATCCGCTTTGGCCCAGCCGTGGAGCAGAAGCTTCATGCCTTCGGTATACTCTTCGGAGATGTCGATGGTGTTGTTTTGCTGGTTGGCGTTTGAATCGCCGTCTTCGGCGACATGGAGATACTGGCTGCCGCT
>JAGCGH010000113.1 GCA_017649705.1 bacterium | reverse complement strand
TCGGAAAACGAGCGGATCCCGATAATTTTGCGCCAGATGAAGGAGGGGCTCATAAAAGAGCGGTATATCTGGCGCGTGAGATCCATGAGCTCTTTTTCGCCGATGGGGGACTTCATGACCATGCCGCGCATGTCGTAGTCGCTGTAATTTTTCGTCAGCAGCCAGCCGTTTTCCTCGCATTCTTTGTAAAGAGGCGTTCCGGGATAAGGGATGCAGACGGTGGCCTGCAGCGTGTCGATGTAGCCGAGCTTGAAAAGCCTTTTCGCGAAATCGACGGTCCTTTTGGCGTCCTCTAAGGTCTCCCAGGGGTAGCCGAGCATCAAGGTCACGTGCGGCTGGAGCCCGGCTTCTTTGCAGAGTTTGGCGCCTTTTTCGATCTGATCCAGAGTGATGCCCTTATTAATGCGGTCCAGGGTCTTCTGGTTGCCGGATTCAAGGCCGAAGAGCACGAAGCGGAAATTGGCTTCCTTCATCAGATAGTAGCCTTCCTTGTCCATGCCGTCGAAGCGCATGTTGCAGCCGAAGACCGCTTTTTTATTGTAGCCGCTCTCGATAAGAAGGCGGCAGAATTTCTTCATCCTATCCCCGGCGAACATGCTGCCGGCGTCGTCGAAGATCTCTTTCACGTGATAATTGTCTATTACGTGCTTCACTTCGGCGAAGAGTCTTTCCGGCGAAAAACTGCGGTAGCTGCCGCAGGGATTGATGGTGTTGTCCCAGACGCAGAAGGTGCACTTTCCCCACCAGCAGTCCCGGCCGCTGTAGGTGTAGGTTCCGGGAGTGTATTTGAAGTTGCCGTTCTCATAGGCGTAGAGCCGCCACTTCGTAAGGTCCCTGTCTATGAAGGGCAGGGAGTCGAGGTCGTTATTTAAAAGCGCTTTCCCGGTGAAGAAAACGCCCTCTATTTCTTCCGCGTTCTCAACTTTCACGCGTTTCGCTTTTGCGCTTACGTAGAAGCCGGGCGGGAGAGGCGTGCCTTTCTCAAGATGGTTGGCGAGATCCAGGAGCAGGAAATCGTAGTCGCCGCCCGTTATGACAACGTCCACCTTGGAGTTTTGAAAAGATTCCACTGGCCTTGCGGTAACGTGGTCGCCCACCAGGACGAAGAGAGATCCCGGGAGCTTTTCTTTGAGGGAATCGATGATTTTCCAGTGCTTCTCTATTACAGGGCACTTGCTCTCGAAGACCACGATATCAGGGGAAACGGCGAGCAGCTCTTTTTCCCATTCGTCATAAGATTTTTTCTCCGCTATGCCGTCCTGCCAAGAGACTTCGTGGCCGTTTTCCTTAAGAAGCGTGGCGGCGTAAGCCGGGACCATGGGATAGATGTAGGTCGGCTTGTGGAAGTACTGGAACTGGCGGTTCTGTCCAAGGAGAGGAACGCCCTGTTCGCTCGGAAGGGGAGGATAGCTTATGGAGATCTTCATTTATTAAAAATCGAATTCGAAGGAGTCGCGGTGTTTCAGCCACCAGGCTTTGGCTTCGTCGTAATTCTCGAATTCCTCGTCGGTGATGAACTCCAAGGCTTCCTTGCTGGCTTCCCTGACGTCTTCGTAGTTCGAAAGGAGGCCGTCGTAAACGAGAATGTCCACGGCTCCCTTGTCGGGAATGTCCTCGATGCACTGCAGGGCGCCTTCCCGCACGCTGGGGGAGTCGTCGCCCATGGCGGTCTTTATGGTCGGGAGCGCGGCGGGATTCTCGGAGATGAAAAGCAGATCCATGACGCCTTCCCTGATCTCCTCGTTGTCGTCCTTCAGGGCCTTTTGCAGCGCGTCGTTGATCCTTTCGCTCTTAACGTCCATCAGGGCGTCCAGGGACACCAGCCTGAGGTCGGGCTCCGGATCGTCCAGGGCTTTCATCACCACGGGCACCACCTCTTCGCTGTTGATGTTCATGATGGCGTCCAGGGCCACTTCCCTGACCACCGGGTCGTCGTCGTCCAGGGCCAGCTCGATGGTCGGCAGAATGTCAGGATGGTCGATCCCGATCAGATTTTCCAGGGCTTCTATCTTGCTGTCGGTGTCGGCGCCCTGCCTGAGAAGCAGATTGGCGTCCTCAATGAGGCGCTTGGCGCCTTCGGATACCGGGAAGAAGCCGGGGGACATCTCCACCTGCTCTTCCAACTCTTCCTTTTTATTCTTCTGTTCGCGGTGCTCTTCTCTCAGAAGCTTCAGCGCGGCGGCGCGGTCGGCCTCTTCCAGCCCGCTCAGGGTGTCTTTGATCTTTTTGCCGCGGGTCTGGCGGGCGCCGGTGGCCTTCACTTCCCTGGTCTCCTTGGGAGCGGCCTGCTCGGGGGCCTTGTCTTTCTTGCAGGAAGCGACTGAAAGCGCCGCAAGGACGCATAAAAATACGAATAAAGCTCTTCTTAACATAGTTCTTTCAGCGGCCCGGGGTTTACAGGCCTTCACTTAAAATTTTACAACAAAATGTGTTTTCTGTTCAAAAAGTCCAATACGCGTTTCGCCAGCGTCTCCGGATCGGAGTGCCCGCTTTCCAAAACCAGTTCGGGATCCAAGGGCTCCTCGTAGGGAGCGTCCAGTCCGGTGAAATTTCTTATTTCGCCGGCCCGGGCTTTCTTGTAGAGCCCCTTGGGATCCCGGCTCTCGCAGACGGCCAGGTCGCACTTGACAAAGATCTCCACGAAATCGAGCCCGGCTTCCTCCACGATCTTCCTGGCTCTTTCCCGGTCGGCGCGGTAGGGGGAGATGAAGGCCACGCTGACGATGGTCCCGGAGTCCGCGAAAAGTTTGGCGACTTCGCCGATGCGGCGGATGTTTTCTCTGCGGTCTTTTTTTTCGAAGCCGAGGTCGCTGTTCAGCCCGAACCTTATGTTGTCACCGTCCAGGAGGTAGGTCTGGGCGTTCCTTTGGGAGAGAAGCTCCTCCGTCTTGTTGGCCACGGTGGATTTGCCGCTGCCGGAGAGCCCGGTGTACCAGAGGACGCAGCCCTTGTGGCGGTTCTTCGCCTCCCTGGTCTCCCTTGCGACAGATTGCGCGTGCCAGACGATGTTGTTTTCTTTTTCAGGCATAGTTTAGAAATTGGCGTTCTTGGGCGTCCTGGGGAAGGGGATGACGTCCCTGATGTTGGCGATGCCGGTGACGAAGAGGATGATCCTCTCAAAGCCCAATCCGAAGCCGGAGTGGGGAACGGTGCCGAAGCGCCTCAAGTCCCTGTACCACCAGTACTCCTCCTTCTTCATGCCGAGCTCTTCTATGCGGCGGTCCATGACCGCCAGATCTTCCTCGCGCTGGCTGCCGCCTATGATCTCGCCGAAACGGGGTACCAGACAGTCCATGGCGCGGACGGTCTTGCCGTCGTCGTTGACCTTCATGTAGAAGGGTTTCAAAGAGGCCGGCCAGTCGATGACGAAGACGGGCTTCTTGAAATATTCTTCCGTGAGGTAGCGCTCGTGCTCGGTCTGCAGATCGTCGCCCCAATTAATGGGGAATTCCCATTTGCGGCCGGAGGCGGAAAGGATCTCCAAAGCCCTCGTGTAGGAGCAGCGCTCGAATTCCTGGCCCAGGATCTCCTCAAGCTGGGCTTTGAGGCCGGGCTGCACACGCTGGTCGAAGAAGGCGATCTCGTCGGGGCATTTCTCCAGGACGGTCTTGACGATGTGCTTTACGAATGCTTCCGCGATCTCCATGTTGTCGTTGAGGTCCGCGAAGGCCATTTCCGGCTCAACCATCCAGAATTCCGCCAAGTGGCGCGGCGTATTGGAATTCTCAGCCCTGAAGGTCGGGCCGAAAGTGTAGACGTCGCCCAGGGCGCAGGCGTAGTTCTCGGCGTCCAATTGCCCCGAGACGGTCAGAAAGGAAGGTTTGCCGAAGAAGTCCTCCTTGTAGTCGATGGCGCCGTCCTCGGTTCTGGGAAGCGCGTTGAGATCGAGAGTGGTGACCTTGAACATCTGCCCGGCGCCTTCGCAGTCGGCGGTCGTGATGAGCGGAGTGTGCACCCAGACGAAGCCCCTGCTCTGGAAGAATTCGTGGATGGCCATGGCGGCGCAGTTCCTCACCCTCTCCATGGCGCCGATTATGTTGGTGCGGGGGCGGAGGTGCGCTATGTCGCGGAGGTACTCTACCGACATCCTCTGCTTGAAGAGCGGATATTCGTTGGGGTCGGCGAAGCCGTAGACCAGAACTTCCTCCGCCTGGATCTCAACGCTCTGCTTGCGTCCCTCGGCCGCCACGGCTTTGCCTCTTACGGCGACGCTGGCGCCGGTCGTCAGCTTCAAGACTTCGCTCTCGTAGTTGGGAAGCGTATTGGGAACGACGGCCTGGATGTTGTCGAAGCAGGAGCCGTCGTTTATTTCAAGGAATGAGAAACCGCCCTTGCTGTCGCGGCGGGTCCTCACCCAGCCCTTGACAAGGACTTCTTTGGATTCGGAAAAGGAACGGAACAGTTCCTTGATTTTCGTGCGTGGCAGAGAAGAAGACATAATTTTGGATACGAGGTTGAAATGTTAAATTAACTTATGAATTATACTAAAAACGGCGCGCGTTTGGGTATAGGCGTCAAAAGGGCGCGCGCGTTTCAAAAAATGCTAAAATTTAATCGTCTGATTCATTAAACTTGAAGAGGAGAAACCATGCCGGAAATAAAAGAAACGTCTCCCAGGACGAATATTTACGTCACGCTTCCCGACGGAAGGATATTCTGCGCCCCCTTGGGAACGAAACTAAAGGATATAATCGCCGCCGCTTACCCGGAAGATCCCTACCTTTACCTCGCGGCGCTATGCGACAACGAACTGCATACCCTGAACTACGCTCCTCCAAAGGACGTTTGCCTCGAGCCCCTCACGAGGAAGCATGAGATCGGCAGGCTTCTCTACAACCGCAGTCTGGTGCTTCTGCTAGTCACGGCGTTCAAGGAAGTCCTGCCGGACCACAAGATCTTCACCGATTACCGCCAGCCCATGGGCGGGCTTTTCTGCCGCTCCTCCCTGCCCGTCTCGAAGGAAGAACTCAAAAAGGTCGAGGACAAAATGCGGGAGATGGTCGAAGCCGACGTCCCCGTAGTCTTCGAACAGAAGACCGTCGAGGAGGGCGAGAGAATATTGACCGAGGAAAACGAGGAAGACAAGATCTATTTTTTGAAAAAGCTTGCCAAGGATGAGAAAGCCTACTTCGTCAGGGTGGGGAAATACTTCGACTATTTCCACGGCCCGCTGGTCATCTCCATGGGATACCTGAGGAGGCTGGCGCTCCGGCCGTCCGCCATGGGATTCGTTTTGGTGCCGAGCCGGACGGACATCCAAAGGGCCGAAGCCCTGGCCGAGAAGATCACGCTGGTTGACAACGCTTTCAAAAAAGCCGTCAAGCTCGCGAACCAGCTCGACGTCGGCACGGTCCCGCAGCTGAACGCCATCATAAAGAAAGGCGAAACGCACGAGGGGATACTGGTCTCCGAGTCGGCCCAGGCTTCCCAGATAACCTCCATCGCAAGGGAGATCGCGAAAAAGGAAACGGTGAAACTGGTCCTTATAGCCGGCCCGTCCTCTTCCGGCAAGACCACCTTCTCGAAACGCTTGGCCATCGCGCTGCAGACCTGCGGCATCAAGCCGGTCACCTTGGAGATGGACCGCTATTTCGTGGAGCGCGACAAAACTCCCAGGGATGAAAACGGCGAGTATGACTTCGAGAGCATCCACGCCATGGACATTGAGCTCCTCGACAGCGACATCAACGAGCTTATAAAGGGCAGGGAAGTCGTGCTGCCCAAGTACGATTTCATAACCGGGACAAGGGGCGTGGGCCCGAAACTGCGCTTGAAGGAGAGCCAGATACTGATCGCCGAGGGCATCCACGGCCTCAATCCGCTCCTGACGCAGGGGATCCCCGAAGAAAACGTTTTCCATATTTACATTTCGCCTCTGACGCCCCTGAACCTCGACCGCCACCATCACATCTCCACCAGCGACTCCCGCATGATAAGGAGGATCGTCCGCGACGCCAGGACCAGGGGGCATTCGGCCGAGCAGACGATCATGAGGTGGGCGAGCATCAGGCGCGGCGAATATAAGAACATCTTCCCGTACCAGGAGCACGCGGACGCCATCTTCAACTCCATGTTCCTCTACGAGCTGTGCGTTCTGAAGCCCATCGCCGAGCCTCTTCTTCTGCAGATAAAACACGACAGCCCGGCGTATCCCAAGGCGAAAGGCCTTCTGCAGCTGCTCAGCTTCTTCGAACCGATGGGCTCGTCGCTTATTCCGGAAAACAGCATACTGAGGGAATTCGTGGGCGGCTCGTC
>JAGCGH010000014.1 GCA_017649705.1 bacterium | reverse complement strand
GCCGTTGCCGGAAGAAAAGCAGATGGTGTAGTCCTTGTTGTTCCAGATGATCTGGTCGTAGAGGCGCGCGCCGGAACCGTAATAGCCGTCGCTGTTGCTGCCCCAGCTGTTGTTCATGACGCGGGCGCCTTCGTTGTAGGTATTCTGCAAGTCTTCTTCCGTGCCGGAAGAGATGTAGCCGCTCCTTAATCCGGCGCACAGGCAGAAGATGTCGGCGTCGCAGGCCATGCCGCGATATTGTCCATTGCTGGCAGATCCATTGCCGGTAGCTGATCCGCACACGTGCGTGCCATGGTTGCCAGCGTCTGCCCAGTCGTCATAGGTGCCTCTTTCCCTGGCGATGCCGGCGGTGCCGCGGCCTTTAATAGTTTTGCCTTTGAAGTCCGGGTGGATGACGTCCGGATCTCCGTTGTCAAGGCCGGTGTCCTGGATGCAGACCATCTGCCCTTTGCCGGTGTAGCCTTCCAGCTGGAGGTCGTCCACGTTGCACAAAAATTCCGAGCGCGCAACGTCGTTGCAGATCTCCTCAGGCGCGTAGGGTTCCAGGAAGGCCACGTCTCCCCTTTTGGCGATCTCATAGGCCTGGGAATTTGTCAGGAGCGCTTTCACGCAGGGTTCCAGGGTGCCGAAAAGATCATCGATCTCTTTGGCGCCGACGGCCTCAAGGGCTTCCTTTATGGCCGGAAGGTATTCCTTCCTCGTGGTGCCGACCTGGACGGGATGATAGATCTCCTCACCGGCGGCGTTGAGGCTTTCCTCGTCGGCGCCCGGATAGAGCAGTTTGTATTCCGGCAGATACTCGCCGGCGTAGAGGATGGAAAAGCGCTGCTTCAAAGCCGCGATCTCTTGTTCCCCCGCTTCCACGATGTAAGCGTTGGGCGGGATGTTGCCTCGGAAAATTATGCCGAGGGCTTTCGCTGCCTCGCGTTCCTCGGGCGTGAAATTGCTTTCAGGCTGGACGATGTAGAAGCGCGTGCCATCCGCCGAGAGTGAGCAGACGGGAGCCTGCTGGCTTTGTACGGTCGGGGCGCCGGGATCAATGGTCGCCTTTATTAGCCTTATCTTGCCGGGGTCGGCGAGCAGGGAGAGGGAAACGAATGCGGTTAGAAGAGCGAGTTTTTTCATATTGTTTGCCTTAATTTATTGTCATCTGTTTTTTCTGAAAGCGAAGAAGCTCAGGAGCAGCGCGAGCGCGGCGAAAGCAGGTTCGGGGACGGGAGGATCAAGGCTCACCTTGAGATCCTTGATATCCACATAAGCGTTGTTGTACGTCAGGTTGAGTCTGAGGAAGTCCACCGCGTCGGAAGGCTGGACCTTCGTGCCGGTGATCTTGTAGCCTTCCACTTTCGTCATGTTGTAGTAGGTTATCTCCTCGAGCTTCTTGTAGCTCGGCAGAAGATTCAGCACGAAATCGTAGCTGATCCACTCGTTCCTGGGCGCGTTCTTAGTGAAGAGGCCTGTGTTCCTGGTGTAGTCCGTGAGCGTCAGCTTGACCTGCTTCTGCCCGCCGTTGTTGACGGAGGAGAAGGCGCTCTGGAACTGGCGCTGGTCCTCGTTCTGGGTCAGGTAGAGGTAGCCGGAGTAATCGTCGGAGAAGCGCAGCTTGCAGCTGACGTGGAAATTGAGGTTGGTGCTGTGGCCTTCCGGCACGCCGATGAAGAGGAAGGCGCCCTGGTCGCCAGAGGGCAAGGTCGAGCTGACGCTTCTGCCCAATCTGATAAAGGAGGAATTGCCTTCAGACACGGCGGCGATGGAGAGTTTTTCTTTCTGCGTCCAGGAGCTGTCAACGTCGTCAAGAAGCTGTCCCACGCAGTCGGAGACGTTCTCGGAATACAGAAGGTATCCTCTCCTGTCATTGCCTCTGGGACGAATGAACTTCCTTGTGAAGACGCCCGCCTCGCCGGCGTCGATCTTGACATAGCCGGTGTCGATGCCGTAAACGTCGCTCGCCTCTTTGCAGCGCAGGGTAATGGGCATCCTGTCGGTGAAGACGCCGCTCGCGGGGCTCACCTCGAAGAGGTCGTCGCCGGAAATTATGCTGGCCGTGAAACTGATCTCCTGGGCCGGCGCGGCGTTGGTCAGGATCCACTCGGTCTCAAGCTCCCCTATTCTGAAGGGCTTCTGAATGATGCCCAAGGAGGCCTTCTCGATGGGCACCAGTTTCGCTTCCATGGATTTTATGAGCGCCTTGCCCCTGCCCTGTCCGAGGTACATGCGCATGGAGTCGACGCTGGGGCTTGGCTTGATGGCGGTGGAGGTCAGCTCTTTCTCCACGGAGATGTTCTTGCCGTTCACAAAGAGCCTGTGCAAAAGCTTCCTGGAGGGAGCTGTGTTGATCTTGTAACCGTAGCCGATGAATTCGTTGGTCGGGAACTGGTCTTCGATAAGGTGCGGGTCGGTCAGAAGGTCGGTCAGTTCAAGCAGAAATTCGCCGCCATCCTTGGTAAACTGGCTTTGGAACTGACGGTTGTCGCTGTTCTGGCCAATTACGAGGCTGGAGACCTTGTAGTCCATGGCAAAGCTGACGTTGAACTGCAGGTCGAATTTGTTCTGCAGCCCCATGGGCACGCCGATCTTGGCGAAAAGGCCGTCGGAGTTGGGATCGGAAGAGCCCGTTCCGTCGTTGGTCAGAACGGCAAGCTTCTCATAGGGAACGTCGGTGACGTAACGCTCGACCTTGAGATCGTCGACGCAGAAGTCGCCCTCGCCCCACTGGAAGAAGCGCAGGATAGAGAAGTTGTCGTTGTTGCCGCTTGAGCCGTAAACGCCGTAGCAGTCTTCCGTCACGCCGGCGAACTTGACTCTTCTGAGGGCGTGGCGGTTGGCGCCGTTGACCTTCACGCTGTCAGCCTCGATGAGCAGTTCCAGATCCGTCCATACGTTGGGATCAAGATAGCCCTGGGAGCCGAAGGTCTGGCCAAGCTCATCCTTGCCGCCTGTCGATATGATGTATCCGCCGCCGTGCCTTTGGAAGGTGTTTTCGCCGATATCGGGAGTGAAGAGCGAGATGGTCTTGCTGCTGTTGCCGGACATCTTAACCTTGGCGGAGATCTTAAAATATCCGTGGGC
>JAGCGH010000112.1 GCA_017649705.1 bacterium | reverse complement strand
GGATCAGAACCACGAGATCGCGGCGACCTTCTCCCTGATCCCATTCACTCTGACGGTGACCACTAGCGAAGGCGGCAGCGTGACTATTGAGCCCGAGAAGGAGGCCTATCGGGAGGGCGAGAAGGTGACGCTGACGGCGGAACCGGATGACGGCTATTTCTTCGAAGGCTTCACCGGCACGGCGGAGTCCACCAACCTGGTGATGGAGATCACCATGGACCAGGACCACGAGATCGCGGCGACCTTCTCCCTGATCCCCTTCACTCTGACACTGACCGTCGGCGAGGGCGGCACAGTAACGGTCGAGCCCGAGAAGGAGACCTACCAGAAGAACGAAAAGGTTACGCTGTCGGCTGTGCCTGACGAAGGGTTCGCCTTCGAGGAATTCACCGGCACGGCGGAATCCACCAACCTGGTCATGGAGATCGTAATGGATCAGGATCACGAGATCGCGGCGACCTTCACTAATCTGGAGTTCGTCGTGACTTGCGAAAAAGTGGAAGGCGGCGGCGTAATACTCACTCCCGCGGAGAGCGTTTACTACTACAACGACGAGATAACCTATCAGGTGGAACTTGACGAAGGCTTCAGCTTCGTCGAGATCAAGGGCTATCATGAAGCGCTCACCAACATCACGGGGACAATCATCGTTACCGAAAACCTGACGCTGACTCCGGTCTTCGCGGCGCATGAATTCAGCGTGACGCTCAGCTCGACCTTCGGCGGCAGCTTGACTATAGAGCCCAAGAAGGCGGTCTATCACTACAACGATGTGGTGACGCTTACGGCCGCGCCGGATACCGGCTATGTCTTGAAACAGTTGTCGGCGAACGGCGAAGCGCTGGAAGGCGACACCTACATAATCGAAGGGGACACCGAATTCAGGGCCGTCTTCGTCTACGGCGACAAGAAGCCCTCCGGAGAGGGCACGGAGAAATTGCCTTACGAGATCGCGGACATCGCCAACTTGCTCTGGCTGGCCAGGAACACCAAGACAGAGGCGGGCGCTTACAGCGTCTTGACCGCTGATCTGGATCTCTCCCTGTGCGAAGACTGGCTGGACGGCCTGGGCTTCGAGCCCATAGGCACCAAGGAAGCGCCTTTTAATGGCAGCTTCGACGGCAGGAACTATAACATCAAGGATCTCTATATCAACGATCCCGAATTGGAAGACGCCGGCTTGTTCGGCTGCGTAAATGACGGCGTGATCAAAAACTGCATCATAAGCGAGGGAAAGGTGACGGCGGCGCAAAACGCCGGTCTCCTCATAGGCAGCGCCAAGGGCTGCACGATCAAGAACGTCGAGACGGACGGCCGCGTGAACGCCGAGGCCAACGCGGCGCTCCTTGTGGGGTACGCCGACCAAGTGACCGCTGAGGTCGTCTGCGGGGAGGGGTATGCCGAAGGATCGGAAAACATCGCCGGTCTGATGGGCCGCGCCGTGGACAGCAGCATCAAGAACGCGTATACCGTAGCGAACGTCACGGGCGAAAAAAACATAGGCGGCATCGTGGGCAAGGCGGAGTACACGACGCTGACCTACGGATACGCCGCCGGTTCCACGACGGCCACCGGCTCCCAGGGCGGCGTCTTCGGAGCTGCGACAGGGGGCGGGGTCGTTTCGGCCTTCTTTGACTCGGCCCACACCAGGGACAACGGCTACGGCAAGGCCGTGAAAGAAGAGGCGCTCAAGGCGAGAGCGACCTTCAACGGCTGGGACTTCATCAACATCTGGGAGATGAGCGACGGCTTCACGAAGCCTTTCTTCAAGGGCTCCGACGCCGTCTGGACGAAGCGCGCTGGCACGACTCTGTGCAAGATCAATCTCAGCGGTACGCTCACCCAGGATTCCGTCCAGTTCATCAGGGAGACCATGGAGGTCTGCCTCTGCGCTTCCAAGAACGACACCATGATAGTCGAACCCAAGTCCGTTCCTTATCTGCCCCTTAAGGAAGTCGGCCTGAAGCTCCAGTTCAACCCGATTAAGCGCGTGCTGAAATATACCGTCAACGCTTCCAGGGTCACGCTGGGATATGTAGACGACCAGGTGGTGACTCCGTGCGACATCGTCTATCCGAAGGCCAAGGTGATCTTCACCGGAACCTACGGCGAGGACATCTCCGGCTACTTGGTCGGGAAGAAGGCATGCCTGAGCGACGAATATATCGATACGCGCGTTCTGAAAGGGACGAAGGTCAAGCTTCTCCCGAAAGGCAAGTCCCTAGTCTTCAACGGCATGGTCAACGGCATCACCCTGAAGATTACGGTGGTTCCCCAGTCGGGCAAGTTCACCGTGAAGTACATCGGCAACAATACGGTGACCTTGGTCACGGGAGAATAACCTAAAAAAAGCAGCCGCTCCTCATGAGGTGAACCCCAAATCCGTCCAAGTTTTGGGGTTCATATCACCAAGAGCGGCTTTTTTTTCAAACCACGGGCGAAAAACAAAAATCTAACCCGCCGAAACGTGATAAAACGCTCATCGCTAACCCGCCGAAACGTGATAAAACGCCATGAGCTAACCCGCCGAAACGTGATGGGCATATTGCTTTTTAGAGTGCGTTTTTGATATAATAGTCTTGATAATACAGGAGTTACGTATGAAACGAAAAATTTACGAAAAGCTTCTCTCGTGGAAGAAAAACGATGCGCCGGCTACAGCCCTTTTGATAGACGGGGCAAGGCGTGTTGGAAAAAGTTATATCGCGGAAGAATTCGCCAGGAACGAATATCGCTCATACATACTTATTGACTTCGCGAAAGCGCCGAAGGAAATAAGAAATCTTTTTGAAAAGTATCAGGAAAGGCTGGATGTCCTGTTTCTCAAGTTGTCCGAATATTACGGCGTAAGATTATACCCTAGGGAAACGCTTTTTATTTTTGATGAAGTTCAAAAATGCCCCAAAGCCAGGGAAGCGATCAAGCATCTGGTGGCGGACGGCAGGTATGATTTCTTGGAAACCGGCTCTCTTGTTTCGATTAACGAGAACGTGAAGGACATAGTTATTCCGTCCGAAGAAGAACGGATAAAAATGTATCCTATGGATCTTGAGGAATTCTTGTGGGCCCAGGGCGACGAAACGCTAATGGAAACGATCAGGGATCATTTTTCCTCGAAAACTCCGATGGGAAGATTGATGCACCAGAAGGCGATGGATGTCCTGCGTCAATATTTGATCGTCGGAGGGCTTCCTCAGGCCGTGGAGGAATTCGTTAAAAGTTCGGATCTGAAACGAGTGGACGGCGTGAAGAGACGCGTTCTCAAGCTCTACAAGGAAGACATAACGAAGCACGCCGGAAAATACGCGCTGAAAACAATGCTGATTTTTGATTCCTTGGTATCGCAGCTTTCCAAACACGAAAAGCGCTTTCAGCTCTCCGCTCTGTCTTCGGAGGCGAGAATGCGGGAATACGAGGACGCGTTTATGTGGCTAAAAGAAGCCATGGTGATAAACGTTTGTTTCAGATCGACGGAGCCGAACATAGGTCTGAATATCAACGCCGAGTATTCGACGTTAAAATGTTATATGTTAGACACCGGTCTTCTGCTCTCCCAGGCGTTCAGCGAAAAGCAGATAATTGCCGAGCAAATATACAAACATTTGCTCTTTGACGATCTGGAAATAAACAAGGGAATGCTCGTGGAGAACCTGGTTTCCCAAATGCTCGCGGCCAGCGACTACAATCTATTTTTCTTTTCCTCAGCGCAAGCTATGGACCGCAAAGACAGAATGGAAATCGATTTTTTGCTGCCTGCCCAATCCATCGGCAAAAGGCACAATATCAGGCCGGTCGATGTGAAATCCTCCAAGCGCTACAATCACACGTCCCTTGACAAGTTTATGGCGAAATACAAAGCAAGCTTGGCCGCACCAATAGTGCTGCACACCGGAGATCTGGCTGTGCGCGACGGCATAACTTACATGCCGATTTACATGGCGCCTTGCCTTTAGAGCGCACCGGAAAATCAATCGGATTTGCCGGCGCTTTTGCAAAAAAAAGCCCTTTTTGTTAATATATCCTTCCCTAAATTGGATATCTATCACAATTTTCCGAGAAATAAAATGAAAGAGAACAAAAAGGATCTAAAGTTCCGCCTGGGGCTGACCCTGGCCGCGGCGCTTTTGTGCGTCATCGCTCTCGCTGAAGGCGGCGCGCCGGTGACCATGACCACGGTAACGCCCGGCAACGCGAAGACCTCCACCGTCAGCGTGGCGCGCTACGTCACCAACATCGTCATGCAGTCCAGCTCCAATTGGGAAAGAGTGGACGCCAACCTCCCCGATTCCGTCTATTACAAGCTGGCCATCGAGAGCGTGACCGTCACCGGCGGCATCAAGCGCTTCGAGACGAAGGACTACTACATCAACGTTTCTGTCACGAACTTTACGACGAACGTGGTCTTCTATACGCCGTATAAGGAACTGGACCACAAGGTCTACATGAAGGTCAACCCTCCGAAGCTGGACACTCCGGACATGGTGGAGCTCATAGAGGCTCTGCCGAAAGTGACGCTCCGAGAGCTGGACCCTCCAAAGCCGCCCAAACAGGAAACTGTTGAGCTCCCTCCGCAGAATGTTGTGGGCGGCGACTATGTGGATTACATGAATTACAGCCAGATCTCCCACGACTACAGCGACGAGGACGCCGCTCCGCTTCTCTCCGACGAGATCTTCGTCAACGACCCCATCGAGCGCTTCAACCGTACCATGTTCGTCGTCAACGACTACGCTTACACTTACTTTATCGGCCCGGTGTGTAAAGGCTATCGCTTCGTCGTGCCTACGCCCGCCAGGGTCTGCGTGTCCCAGATGGACCACAACATCGTCTGGCCGAAAAGGCTTATAAACAACCTGGCCCAGGGTAAATTCAAAGGGGCCGGCGTGGAGACCGCCCGCTTCCTTATCAACACCTCCGTGGGCATCGGCGGACTTTTCGATCCCGCCAAAGCCTGGTTCGATCTTGACAAATACGACGAGGACACCGGCCAGACCTTCGGCTTCTACGGCATGGGTCCGGGCTGCTACATCTTCCTGCCCATCGCGGGGCCCCTTACCGCCCGCGATACGGTGGGCATGATCTTCGACGAGGCTATGGACCCCAGGACATACCTGCCCTTCGGCGGCATGGTTAAGACTTTCATGGTCATGAACAACATCAGCCTGCAGGTCGACACCATCGACAGCATGCTCATGGACAACGGCGATCCGTACTCCTTCGCCAGAGACATGTGGTACCTTAAGAGAAGCGCGGAGATCGACGAATGAAAAAAGGCCTGTTTTTGCTTATAGTCGTTTTGCTCGTTAGCGCTTTTTGCGCCAACGGCGAAATTTACATCGCCCTGACCAACTTCCCGGCCCAGGGGCCCATCATCGACTCCTTCCGCTACAAGCTCGCCAACTTCAAGGACGACGATTTCTATTTCGACGTCGAGAAGGGCAAATTAAAATTCACCCAGAAGGTGGGCGACGTCGAGGAAAAGGTCGACTCCCGCTACAGCGTCTGGATGCAGAAGAACCCGGCGGACCTGGTCTTCATCGTACCGGGCTTGGGCGACCACTACCGCAACTCCCAGGCGGCTCTGCTGGCCGAGGCGATCTACAACGCCGGATACTCCGTGGCGATCATCTCGAACCCCTTCTGCTGGGAATTCGCGCAGTCCGCGCTGACCAGCATGGCCCCTGGCTACACCAGGGCCGATGCCAAGGATCTTTATCACCATCTTGCCCGCGTTCTCGACGATATCAACGAGGAGCATCCCGGGAAGGTCAAGGACATTTCCATCGTCGGATATTCCCTGGGCGCCCTGCAGGCGGCTTTCCTGACCAAGAACGACGTTATCGAGCACCGTTTGAACATCAAGCGCTACGTGCTTCTTAGCCCTCCGGTGAACCTGATCTACGGGCTCACGACCCTCGACCGCTACTACGGCACCTGGAAAAACTGGGACGCCGTCACGCTGACTAACAACCGCAACCTGGCGGTGGGCTTCTACAAAGGCTACTCCTATGGCGCCCTGAAGACCGACTCCTATCTTCCTGTTACGGAAGAGCAGGCCTCCTTCGTCATCGGCTTCATGTTCAGAATGTCCCTGGGTGATCTGATGAAGAAGATCATCGAACGCCATCCCATGGAGATCTTCGGAGAAGTCTCCAGCTGGAAGCAGCAGGAGTTCGAGAAGCAGCTGGAGCGCTACAGCTACCAGCGCTACGTGGACACCTTCCTCAAAGAGGCGCATCCGACGATCTTCGCCACCAGCGAGCCCTTCAAGCACGTCAACGGTATCAGCAGCCTGCCGGCCATGGCCAACGAGCTCAGGCAGAACCAGAACATCGTGGCGCTACACACCGCCGACGACTTCCTGCTGAACGAATACGACCGCAACTGGCTCAAGCGCCAGATGGGCGACAGGCTCGTCATGCTTGACCACGGCTCCCACCTGGGCTATTTCTGCATGCCCCAGGCTCTGGACATCATCGTCAAGCTTGTGAAGGGCGAGACCGTATCCGGCCCCAGGCCGGCCACCGCCCAGCCGACTTACACCTATTTCAACGAATATCTGGCCAAGATGGCTCGGGAAAGGGCAAAGGAACAGGCCGGCGGCAAATCGACG
Organism: bacterium; assembly: GCA_017649705.1. Classification (GTDB taxonomy): domain Bacteria; phylum Auribacterota; class UBA3054; order UBA3054; family UBA3054; genus UBA3054. The sequence continues at coordinate 2,873 of JAGCGH010000112.1, read as the reverse complement.
ACGACTGTCGCCAAGGCGGATGCGAGCGCCTCGAAGCCTTCGAAACCCGTGACCGGCTCGCCTTTCCTGAACACCTACACCACCCCGCCCGCCCATCCCACGGAAAGCGAAGTGGTCGCCAAGACGATGCAGACGACCGCGCCCAAGCAGGGCGAGATGTACGTCAACACTCAGACCGCCTCAGCCGCCGCGCCGGCCTCGACTATAAGAGACGGCCGCAAGGTGGAATGGCGCCTTATGCCTGATCCCGGAAGGACAAACGAGACGGTCCTGGTCATGCGGGAAGTGGACGTGGAAAGCGGCCTCCCCTGGGAAGAATACCAGGCCAAGGCCAAAGCCGAAGCGGAAGCCAAGGCTAAGAAGATAGCCGAAGAAGCCCTGGCCAAAGCCGACAGGGAAAGAGCGGCCAAGGAAAGGGAAGAAAAGGCCGAAAGGGAAAGGGTCCGCAACGCCGAAAAAGCCAAGGAAAAAACTTTAGAGGCGGTTCAGAAGCCCGTAAAGAAGGCCTCCGACAAGCCCAAGAAGACCGTGGAGGAGGTCAAGAAGGCCGTTAAGGATTCCATCTCCAAAGACGGCGGCCAGACCAACTCCGTGAAGAAAGCGGCGAAGAAACCCGCCGCGGCCAAAAAGAAAGGCGGATCCGCCCGGGACGACGTGAAAATGGAAAGCACCGCCCCGGAAAAGGCCGAGGAGGAATAAGGGCTCATTATGGCCCTTCTGCGCGTCAACGGCCTCAGGAAGGAATACGGACTGCAAGTCCTCTTGGACGGCGTCTCCTTTGAAATAAACCCTTGTGACAAATGGGGTCTTGTCGGTATCAACGGCTGCGGCAAGACCACGCTTTTAAAGATCCTCGTGGGGGAAGAGAAATCCTCCGGAGGATCTTTTATTTTTGACGAGGAAGCAAGGATCGGCTATGTTCCGCAGACTGTGGTCTGCCCCGACGACGTCACGATCTTGGATTACCTCCTGAAAGAGCACAACAAGGTCGAGAGAAGGCTTAGGGAAGCGGAAAAGCAGCTTGCGGAGTGCGCCCCCGAAGATCTCGACAAAAAGCTCAACGCCTTCCAGAGGGCGAGGGATCTCTTCGAAGAGCAGGGCGGCGACAACTACGCCGTGCAAGCCGAGCGCATGCTGGCGGCTTTTGGACTCGCCAACAGGACCAAGCAGACCGTCATGTCGCTTTCCGGCGGCGAACGCAACCTCGTCTCCCTGACCGGCGCGCTTCTCAACCGCCCGGACCTTCTCATCCTTGACGAACCCGCCAACCACCTCGACTACGTCGGCATCGCCTGGCTGGAAGATTTCTTGAAGAAATACAAAGGCGCCATCCTTCTCGTCTCCCACAACCGCTATCTTCTGGACCAGACCTGCAACGGCATACTCGAACTGAAAAGCGGCAGGATCTCGTATTTCCCGGGCAACTACTCCGACTACCGGGCCCAGAAGCTCGAGCAGCAGATACGCCAGGAAAAAGAGCACGCCGCTTATGAAAAGCGGCTTGCCAGCCTGGAAGCCATGATCCTAAGGATAAGAAATTTCGCCCAGGTCTACGACGACAAGCGCTGGGGGAAAATGATCCGCTCCCGGGAATCGAAGATAGAGCAGCTTAAGCAGACCGCCGTCCAGGCTCCGGAAAAAGAGGATAAGAAAGCCTCTATCCGCTTCCAGGGCGAATCCAGCCACGCCAACATCGCCATCCAGGTCAGAGGATTTTCCGCCAGTTTCGACGGAAGGCAAGTCCTCGACAACGTGGACCTGGACATCTCCTCCGGAGAACGCATCGCCTTGGTCGGCCCCAACGGCAGCGGCAAGAGCACGCTTATAAAAGCCATCATGAACGACGGCCACTGGGAAAACCCAACCTTGAGAGTAGGCCCCTCCATCACGATAGGCTACTGCTCCCAGCAGCAGGAGACGCTTAATCCCGACAACACGGTTTTCGAGGAGATCGCCATCTCCGGCATCACCAACGAAAAGCAGGCCTACGATCTTTTGGCCAGATTCCTCTTCTTCAAGGATGACCTTAAAAAGAAGATCAAAGATCTTTCCGGCGGTGAGAAGAACCGCCTCCAGCTGGCCAAGCTGATGCTCATCAACCCCAACACGCTGATCCTGGACGAACCTACCAACCACCTGGACATCCAGACCTGCGAAGCCGTGGAAGAAGCCTTAAGCGACTACAAGGGCACTCTCATAGTCGTTTCCCACGACCGTTATTTCCTGGACAAGCTGGCCACCCGCATCGTGGAGGTCGAGGGCCGCAAGCTCCACTCCTACCCCGGCTCCTATTCGGAATTCTGGTACCACAAGAAGGAACGCGAGCAGGCATCCGCCAGGGAAAGCAAAAAGGAAGAGCAGAAAAAAGAAAAGCCCAAGTCCGACAACAACGGCCCCAAGCCTCTTTCCAACAACGCCAGACAGAAACTGGCCAAACAGGAAGCCGAGCTCACTAATAAGATAGAGCAGCTCGAACAAAAGATCGAAGACCTCGACAAAGAGATCGCCGCCGCCTTCGCCCGGGCGGACCATGAAAAAGGCCGCTCCCTCACGGAGCAGAAGGAAAAAGTCCAGCAGGAACTAAATTCCCTCTACACCGAGTGGGAAAATTTCCTGAACTCTTGATTTCTATCGGCCGCTAACGCAGGGAAGAGAAGGGCGTGAAATTCATGCTTATAAGTCGTATTTTAACCTGCAACCGCAAATCGGTTTGCTCGGAATAAAAGAACCGCTTGAAATTTAAATTCCGTTTTGATAGACTCTTGGCCTCTTTGTTAATTTTTAACCTAAAAAAACATGAAAAACTTCTTAATTTTAATCTGCGGTGCGCTCCTGTGCACGTCTGTTTTTGCGAGTGAGCTTTGGTCCGACGC